>JBHWPN010000001.1:0-4010 GCA_043424895.1 Rothia sp. (in: high G+C Gram-positive bacteria)
GGCATAATGCCAAAGCGCTTGCGGATGTTGACCATGTGCTCGGGTGATTCCCAGCCGCGACGGTATTCATCCACGTCATAGCTTTCCCACTCTGCCTGGTTGCCGCCCATTTCGTAAGTGCCTGCGGGGATAACCTTGTAGTCGATGGTGAACCGACCTGCGTTATCTGTGTAAACCTCAAGGTCTTTCAGGGTTGCAGGTGCGGGCAACTGAACGGCAGGTTTAATGCCGGTAGTTGCCTTTTGATCGTTGAAAGGGTTCTTGAGGTCGAATGCCAGGCGGTCACGCCACAGCTGCATATCTACACGGGTGTAGCGGTTTTCTAGCTGGGCTGGGCGGTTCTCGCTTTCGAAAGCGTCTTCTTCAGCAAGCATTGCCTGAGCCTGACGGTTAAGGATTCCTGCGTCCTTAGCGAGCTGCGGGTTTATTTCTGCACTGGTGGTGTCGATAAGTTTCTGCGAAGTTTCAACGATGCGTGTGTAAACATCGCGGTAGTAACCTTTAGGCCACTCAACCACTGCTTCAGCTTCTTTAAAAATACGGTTCAGCTCATTGATAGCGGGGTTGGGTTTATGCTTTCGGGCTGCTTGGCTGACGATGCTTGGTGCCAGGTCTGCCTGGGGTGCGCGCGCAAATGCGGGGCTAGCGGTAGCCACAGCTGCAATTGCTGCGCCTGAAAGAGTTAGAAAAGCTCTGCGGTCCATGGGGTTCCTCCTATTAGTAAGCTTTGTGACTTTACCAATCACAAAATACTTTACTAAGAAAGTTTATAAGAGGCTAGCTTCAGACATAATCCCATGTCAGAGCTAAAAACCCCGAAAAGACAGGTTAGTTTTACCGAATACACAATATCCTTCATTTGCTCGTAAACATAACAGGGGACTCTTGCTATCACCCTAGAGATTGGGCAGACCACGAACCCCGTAATACCACCGGCGCATCCACTCGATAATCACCCAGCCAACAACTGCCCCTACGGTATTACCGAGCAGATCTTCTGCATCAAAGGTTCGATAGGCACACCCGTAATACCCCCACAAACCGGTGAGCTGAGTAAGCTCAATCAGCAACGTAAGCCCAAAACCCACCAGCACTGCAGTTCTCAACCTAACTTTTAACAACCAATTCAAGAACATCCCGAAAGGAATAAGTAGGGCGATATTCAACAAAACCTGTGCGGTGTACTTAGAGAAAAAAGCCGTTAGCAAAGAATCGTTATGCTGTAGGGCAAACTGCGCGCTCCACCCTAAAAATAGGCGGGGGTAGTAATAGGAACTTCCGCAGACAAAGGTTGTTTTATCGGGCAGAGGAAGCAAGGTTACCCCTACAAGACACAGGGAATAAAGCACCACTAAAGGGAGTGCAACTGTCTTGGCAGGCAAATTTTTTCGCTTCAACTTAGAGCCCGCAAAGAACAAGGCGCACACACCTATTGCTCCCACTACTAGAACCAGTCCGTTGAGCAGAAGTAATGACGAATCCAATCGCGACCTTTCGGCGGGGTGTATGTGCGGAGTTTATTTATTGTATCGGTCTTGATTCATCAGCTTGCGCATTAAAACCTTTTCGTTCATTGACGAGTAGAACAATGACTACACCCAGCGTCTCATGTCAGAGCTAGCCCTAACTCCAACCCAGCCCATGCAAGAATAAGCGCTACCAAGATTTGCCCCACACCAAGCCCTAAGGATGCGCCAGGACGTCCCTCACGCGCAGCGTTGACAGTCTCGACCATCGCAGTTGAAAAAGTGGTAAAACCACCCAAAAAACCAATACCTACTACGGTGGTAAGAGTTTGACTGTCGGGGCGCGATAGAGCGTAACCACTCAGCACCCCCAGGGCGAAGGATCCTAAAAAGTTGATGAGTACAGTTCCAAGAGGAACGGGGTGCGTCCAACGTTTTTTAATGGCGGTATCCACAAAGAAGCGGCACCATGCACCGAGACCCCCGGTCATAAAAATTAGCACCCAGAGCATTAGTGAACCTCTTTTGCATGTATGCGGCGAGAGTTATTTTTACTGGTGAAACCCAGTTTTTCTCCCATAATCTGCCCTAGATAGCACGCCACAAATCCGAGAATAATACTGAGAGCAACATAGAAAAACGCTGCTCTCACAGAACCCGAAAGCGCGAGCTCCGCAGCCCCCACAGCAAATGTTGAATAGGTAGTAAACCCACCCATGACGCCGGTTCCCACCCCTAGGCGGACGGCTTTACGCCAGCCAGTATCCTGCCCGATAGTAGCCAAAAAACGCAAAAGAAACCCCAAAAAGAGTGCGCCCGCTACATTAATACAGAGCACTACCACCGGTAATTTGGTGACAGTCTGCGGAAAGACCTCGATAAGGACGGCACGCGCTAAAGCTCCTGCGCCACCCCCGAGAAAGACCCATAGCCCATCTGGAATTTTTTGTAATTTCACGTTTTTACTCTCCGTGGCACTCCTACCCACAGGGCAGCTCTACTAAAAACCTCGTGAACCCGGGGCGGGATTCCACAGAAATACGCCCGCGGTGCGCCTCCACGATTGCCTTGACGATGGGAAGACCTAAACCCGATGTACCATCGGAGCCTGAACGCGCTTTATCTGCACGCGAGAACCGGTCAAAAATTTTATGCTGAAATTCGGGGTCGATACCTTGACCGTTATCTTCAATGCTAATCAGGGCATATTCTTGGTTCTCACTCAACTTTAAGGACGCGGTCACGGTAGTTCCAGCGTCCGTATGCTTACGCGCGTTGGAGAGCAGGTTGAGCACCACCTGTTGCAACTGGCTGTAATCGCCGCGCACTTCAATAGGCTCGTCGGGAACATTGATATGCCATTTGTGGTCGGGTGCGGCAACCTGCACATCAAGCACGTTTTCCACTAAAAGCTCCGTTAGATCTACGTCGCCCACGTTGAGTTCGCGCCCCTCATCGAGCCGGGCAAGTAACAACAAATCTTCTACCAAACGAGACATTCGTGAGGTCTGCGAATCAATCCGCCCCAAAGACTTCTCGCCATCATCGCTAAGACTTTCGGTCCAGCGCATCAAATCTGAATACCCCTTAATAGCCGCCAAGGGCGTGCGTAACTCGTGGGACGCGTCAGCCACGAAAACGCGCATCTGGTCTTCGGTGCGCTGGCGGGCAACAAGAGCAGAATCAACGTTATCGATCAGCTGATTAAGCGCGTGCCCCACAGATCCGACCTCGGTGACAGGGTTGGTGTCTCGCCGCTCAACACGCAGGGTTTCAGGAACGCGGGTAGTTGCCAAATCGAGTTCAGCAATCTCGGTAGCTACCGACGAGACACGTTCTAATGGCTGCATGGTGCGGCGAATGATGGATGAACCAAACCACCCCGCAAAAACCATCGCAGCTAAAGAGCCCGCACCAATAACGCTGACTAAAACAGCGAGGGTTTTACGCGCGTCATCTAACGGAACACCCGTGACAATAATGCTATTTGCCCCTGTTGAGTGCGAATTGAGAAGGTAATGACCAGCATCCAGTTCAAGCTTTACTGAGGTTCCATCGGGAGTAATCTCGAGAAGTTTTTGCTTGTCAGCTTCTGATAGTTGTTCTCGACCACCCGTGGTATTAATAACTCCGCTGGCCGTCACATTCCCATTCACCGCGCATAACCCTAAGGTTCCGGAGGCCTGGCCGGGCGCATCCAGCAGACCTTTTCGGTTGAGCTGACTACACTCGGCAGGCTCGGGGGTACCGGTAGCTTGTAGCGGAAAATCATTGTCGAAGGGAGAATTAATCGCACGGTGAGAGGCTTCATCCAACCTGCCCTGTACCTGACCATAGAGAGATTGTTTAAGGGTGATATAGCTGGATAATCCAATGATTAGACACACAACGCCTAGCATGACCACCAAAATCGCGGTCAAGCGGGTGCGCAATCGCAACATAGGCCCATAAGAAGGCGTTTGCAAAGATTTCACGGGTTCTACTGAACAGGTTTAATAACGTAGCCAGCACCGCGCACGGTGTGAATCATTGGCTCGCGTCCTG
>JBHWPN010000002.1:0-5447 GCA_043424895.1 Rothia sp. (in: high G+C Gram-positive bacteria)
CCTCTTTTAGCCCTAAAAGCGTCGCACCCCTCCCCTCTCGCGCCTCTAAAGGACGCTATAGAGCGGGTGGCTAGCTGTTGACTACCTCAACGGTTGCCTCAGCAATAGCCTTTTCCTCGTTAGTGGGGATAACCAAAACGGGGATTGCTGAATCTTCGGTTGAGATGATCTGAGGAGCATCGCTACGAACAGAGTTCAGCTCTGCATCAAGCTTGATGCCCAAAGCGCCCAGGCGCTCGCCCACCAGCGCGCGGAACTGGTGTGAGTTCTCGCCGATACCAGCGGTGAAAATCAAGGCCTGCGCACCGCCAACAGCTACGTGGTAGCCGCCGATGTACTTAGCCAGGCGGTAAGAAGTCATATCCAGTGCGAGCTTGGCGCGCTCGTCACCAGATTCCATTGCCTCAACTACCGCACGCATATCGTTGTTGCCAGCGATAGCGAGAAGACCTGACTCCTTGTTAAGGATGGTGTCCATACGCTCAGCGGTAATCTCGGGGTTCTGAGTCATGACGGAGGTAAGAACAGAAGGATCGATATCGCCTGAGCGGGTACCCATCACCAAACCAGCCAAGGGGGTGTAACCCATGGAGGTATCCAGTGACTTACCGCCCTGAACAGCGGTAACGGATGCGCCGTTACCCAAGTGAGCAACAACAGCGTTGAACTCGTTGCGGTTGATGCCGAGGAAATCAGCCGCAATGCCGGTGACGTAATCGTGTGAAGTACCGTGGAAACCGTAACGACGTACACCGTAGTCAGTGTAGAAGTTCTCGGGCACAGCGTAACGGAAAACGTGCTCGGGCATGGTTGAGTGGAAAGCAGTATCAAAAACAGCTACCTGCGGAACACCGGGGTAGGTTGCGGTCGCAGCTTTCAAACCCTGAACGTGAGCGGGGTTGTGCAGCGGTGCCAACGGTGAGAGCTCATCGATTTGGTTAATAACTTCTTCGGTGATGCGCACGGGCTCTGAGAAAACGCTACCGCCCTGAACAATGCGGTGACCGATGGCGTCAATGGTCTTACCGTGCAGGGGCTCTTCAAGGTTCTTAGCCATGATTTCCAGAGCCTCAGTGTGGTTAGGAATCTTAGTACCGATATTCTCGATCAGACCCTTAGCAATAACCTGAGTATCTTCAGTGGTGCCTTCAGTGTCACGAACCTGGTACTTCACAGAAGAAGAACCACAGTTGATAACGAGTACGAGCATGTATTTACTCCTTGATAGTTGATGCCAGCGGGGCTGGCGGTAAAAGATTTTGGGGGTGAGTGGAGCTCGACAGCAGCGACAAACGCTCAAGCTCAAACATTAAACGCGGACGCGGGGCAAGATCACTTTGCCAGGACGCTTGTGTTGGGAGGCTTTGGGCTTATGGGATTCGAGGGTGTGCCCCCTCGCCTGATGATGAAGGTCGCTGAGCGACCTAGTCATCAGGCTCAGACGGAGCCCTCGAACCTCATAACCACCTTTGCCTGTTTGAGGGGTATCTATCTATTGCGAAAGCGGAATGGCGGCGGAGGGCTCTGTCCGACAACGTCTGCGTAAGGTCGTCTAGCGACCTCCTGCAGACTTGTCGGGAGCACTCCCGACGCGGTCATTCCGCTACGCTGTTCGAAGCCCCCCAGCAACACACTTCGCTCAACCAACCACCCGCGTCCTCACGAACGACCTAATTACAGGGTCTGTGCCTGGATTGCAGTAATTGCCACGGTGTTGATGATGTCATCAACGGTGGCGCCGCGAGAGAGGTCGTTCACGGGCTTGCGCAGACCCTGCAGAACTGGGCCCACCGCAACAGCACCGGAGGTTTGCTGAACAGCCTTATAGGTGTTGTTACCGGTGTTGAGGTCGGGGAAGATGAAGACGGTAGCTTTACCTGCAACATCTGAGTCGGGCAGTTTGGATGCCGCGATGTCCGCGTTGGATGCGGCGTCGAACTGGATCGGACCCTCGAATGCGAAATCGGGGTTTGACTCGCGCAGCTTCTCGGTGGCTTCAACAACTTGTTCCACGTCAGCACCAGCACCTGAAGTGCCGGTGGAGTAAGAGAGCATTGCGACCTTGGGATCAACACCGAACTGGCGCGCAGTCTCTGCTGATGCCTTTGCGATATCAGCTAGCTGTTCCGAGTTGGGGTTGGGGTTCACTGCGCAGTCGCCGAAGACGAGCACGCGGTCTTCCATGAGCATGAGGAAGACTGATGAAACGACCTTGACGCCTTCGCGGGTCTTGATGAATTCCAGTGAGGGGCGGATGGTGTTGGCGGTGGTGTTTACAGCGCCAGAAACCATGCCATCTACTAGGCCCTTGTAGACCATCATGGTGCCGAAGTATGAGGGGTCAGCCATGCGGTTACGTGCGCCCTCTAGCGTCATGCCCTTGTGAGCACGTAGCTCTGCGTAGGTTTCCGCAAAGTCCTCAGCGTATTCGTTGTCGGTGAGGTCGATGATGCGGATGCCCTTCTCGCCTTCGTTTTCGGCGATGGGCAGGTCGATACCTTCCTTCTGAGCAACCTCGAGGATCTGCTTCTTGTCGCCGAGCAGGACGATGTCGCAGAAGTCGCGGCGCACGATGATTTCTGATGCGCGCAGGATGCGGGGATCCTGACCTTCGGGGAGCACGATTGAGCGGCGGTTGGAGCGTGCCTTTTCAATAAGGTTGTGCAAGAAGCGCAGGGGAGTCATGGACGCGGGGCGCTCAAGTTCCAGGCGCTCGAGTAGCTCGTGCTCGTCTACGCGCCGTGACCATTCACCGAGAGCTGCCGCTACCTTGCGGGGCTGGCCGAGCGAGAGGTTGCCGTGTACGCCTGCTACTGCGCGTCCTGACTTGAAGGTGTCGAGGTCGGTGCGGAACACGGGGAAGGGTGAGCGCTCAACGAGTGAGCCAATCACTGAGTCGGGTGAGACAGTGTCTTCGAAACCGCCGGTGAGCAGCATACCTGCAGGTGCGGGGAAGGTCGGTGACAGTGCTGATGCCAGGGTTGCAACCATGACGTCGGTGCGGTCGCCGGGAACAATGACGAAGTCGCCGTCTTCGAACTGTGCCAGGAAGTTTGAGACGGTCATCGCAGCGATCTTGATGTCGTGGATGTCGCGGTCCAGCATTTCTTCTTCGAGGCCGTTGGTGTTGAGCTCCAGCGCACTGACTACTTCGCGAACTGAGGGCTGTGCGATTTCGGGCATTTCAGGCAGTACGTAAACGGGGCGCTGTGAGGGGCCACGCTTGACGCTCTGCTCTACTTCTTCAACGAGTTCGGGTGCGCAGCGGTTGACCATGATAGCCAGGACGTCTACCTTGGCGTCGTGCAGCTCGGTGCGTGCGACGTCTACAGCGTTGTTGACGTCTGAAACGGTGGATTCCTGCGCGCCAACGACTGCGATGACGGGTACGCCGAGGTCGCGTGAGAACTGCGCGTTGAGATCGAACTCTACAGTTGCTGCATTGTGCGCCATGAGGTCGGTGCCGTCGATGATGACGACGTCGCAGTGCTCAGCCATTTCACCGTAGACAGAAACAGCGATGGATGACATTTCCTCGTGGTTGCCTTCAGCCAGAAGCTCGCGGCAACGTTCCAGTGAGACACCGCCGCGTGCCTGCTTTTCGCTGAGGTTGAAGTTCTTGCGCATGAGCTGAACCATGGGGTCTTCTGATTCCACGGTGCCGTTGAAAACGGGGCGGAAGAAGCCGACGCGGTCTGCGCGCTTGATGAGTGAATCAGCAAGACCGAGCGCAACCAGGGACTTGCCTGACTGTGAGGTCATTGCGGATAGGTAAATGCCAGTAGCCATGTAAAAACATCCTCATAGCGTTGTGTGCTGCGCGTGTTTGCGTAGCCTGTGTTGCCATCGCGCCGTGAGACGTTTTTAGAAAGACGTGAAACAAGGCGCGAGAGCCTTCTTGTCTCTTTTAATGCTACTTATACATACGCGTTCGGTGTGATGTTTTGGGCAGTTTGGGCATAAAAGGTATATGGCGTTGGGCACGGTGAGACTTTCTAACCGCGAGAGGGGCTAGACGCGGCGGGTGCGAGCTAGCGAGCACGGATAGAGCCGCGGTTAGAAAGTCCGCCAGTGGGCTAGACCCTGCGCTGCATATCTATTGAAGACTTTCTGACCCCGAGAGGGGAGCGATGGGACACTTTTAGGACAAGAAATGTCCCATCCCTCCCCTCTCGGGGATTAAGAGACGGTGGCGGGGCTTTCTAGCCGTGAATTTTTCCTTCCTCGTGCGCTCGGAAAATCCACAGCTAGCCCCTCTCGGGAATTGATAAGTAGCGGCTAGCCGCTTCACCTTTGTGGGCTTAGTCTTAAAGCATGTTGTTTGCATTTTCAGTAGCACCCATGACAGCGGGTGAAGACGGTTCAGTTCACAATGCAGTTGCTGCCGCCGTAAAAGTAGTACGCGAATCGGGCTTGCCCCATGAGACTACCTCCATGTTCACCACCATCGAAGGTGACTGGGATGAGTGCATGGACGTTATCAAGCGCGCCACCGAAGCTGTCGGCGCCTTTGGCTCTCGCGTGTCTTTGGTTGTGAAAGCTGACATTCGCCCGGGACATGATTCCGGAGAGATTCAGGGCAAGGTGGATCGCCTAGAGAAAGCACTGGGTAACTAGGGCAGGGCAGGACGCTGCCGCTCACTCAGAGCGCGCAGCATCGCCTCACTTACTGGGGCGTGAACCCGCGGAACATGCGCCCGGTGTGGGCAATTTTCTCCGGCGGTAGAGTTGCCGCAATCTCTGGTTCAGGAGACCACGCGCCGCCGCACTTAAAGAACGTTCCTTCTAGCGCGAAGCCATTTTTCTCGTAAAACCGAGTACCGCGCTCATTGCCGCGTATTACCCACAGATAGGCGTCCTCACCGGGATAAATGAGGGCATCAAACATCGCCTGCCCCAGCCCTGTGCCGTGGGTGGACGCGAGTGTGTAGAGCTGTGTGAGTTCGCGCGTTCCCTCCGGTACTGGTGTTACGGGCATATAAGATTCCCAGCTCAACGGGCCGGGCCGAGAAAGTCCTAAACCTACCGGCTTATCCCAATCTAACCGTGCTCCAATAGCGCAGGATAACCCCGCCTCGGGCGTCCACCCCGGGGTCTCGTAGGCAAGCCAGGCGCGCGCACCCGGAGCGGCGATGTTTTCGGCAAACTCCTCGAGTAAGTTCGCCTTGTCTGCGCGGTGACGAGCCGCAAATTCCGCGTCGGTAATATCACTGTAGGTCTCACCTAGGCAGCGAATTTGCAGGTCAACGTACTTATTGGCATCCGCCTCGGTCACAGCTTCGAGTACATACCTGCCGTTGCATACAAAACCCATAAACACTCCTTTTACTGACACAATTAGCTATAGCGTAGGCTTATTCCGTGGCTAAACGTAGAAGAAAACCCAAAAAGCAGCAGACTCCTGAGCACGGCCCGGTCGAAGGCACCTACCAAATCGACACCGGCGT
>JBHWPN010000003.1:0-35506 GCA_043424895.1 Rothia sp. (in: high G+C Gram-positive bacteria)
CTAGCAGGTGCTGGCGCTTGGGCGATTTCTTGCACGACGGCTGGGGCTGGCTCCTGATATGCCTGTGTGAGTACGAGCCCGCCTCCTGCCGCTAGGGTCAAGGCAGTGCCGGTGAGTAGAAGTGCCTGATATTTTTTCATGGGCTCTAGCCTTTTGTCTTCAGAGAGGGAAGGGGAAGGGAGGGGAGGAACCGGGGGTGCTCTCGCAGGCGATAGCACCCCCGGCTTTCTCTATAGCTTCTTAGGAAGCGGTGGTTGCCTGGCGGCGGTAGAGGATGATTCCTGCTGCGGCCAGGGTGATTCCTAGAGCACCTGCGATACCTAGAAGAAGGGGGGCTGTTGCGCTCTTTCGACTTGGGGCGGAGGCCGCTTCGATAGATGCTGCGCCGCCTGCCTTGAAGGTGGTTGCAGGTACCTTACGCTCGGTAGTTTTCTTCTCGCCGGTAGCAGGGTTAGTCACAGTCTGGGTGACGGTAGTCTGTCCTTCTGCTGGGTTAACCACAAATTCAGTGGTGACTTGCTCTCCTGCTGCGGTGACTTCTTCAGTTACCACGATAGTTTCGCCGGTTTCTGTGGTCTGCTCCTGCGTAACGGTGCCAGTGAGCAAAATGTTCTGCTCGGCGTCCACCTGAACCGGAACAGCTTCAGCACTGGCTTCAGGTGCTGCCTCTTCGGCAAGGGCACTTGACGTCGGTGCGATGGTTTCTACCGGCACCGGGGCATTGTCAGACTCGCTGGGATCAGCTGAAGGTTCGACAGTTGCATCGGCAGTTGGTTCAGCGGTGGGCTCTGCGGTTGCAGTTTCACTCTCAACCGGTTCGGGGGTGGGTTCTGCTGGTTCACTGGGCTGTTCTGAGGGCTCAGGGCTAGGTACCGGCACAACCTCGATAGGCTCTGGGGTCTCCTCGGGTGGCTTAGTAGGTTCCGGTGAAGGTTCTGCTGGTTCACTAGGAGCCGGGGTAGGTTCAGCGTCATCAGATGGAGTAGGCACTGGAATAACCTCGATTGGCTCAGGAGTTTCCTCCTCAGCTGGCTTCTGGTCTTCAGCAGTGGGGATACTGGTGTTTTCTTCTGCGGTCTGGGCCAGAGTGGATAGCTGAGCAGCACTTGCAGCAGGCACTGGCTGAGCATTTTCATCGGCAAAAGCTACTGGGCCCAGCGCTAGTAGGGAAGTTGCGGCAAGAGCTACCGCTGTGCCGGTGACGTGAGGGGTTTTCATAGAGTCTCTTTCTTATCGTGGATTGTATGGTAGTTACGGGACCAGAACTAAACAATTGTGTTTTATATAGTTCTGTTGTGTTTTGTTCTGTTCTATATGTCTCCTCGCTCAATAACGGCTAAGGCTAGATTGAAAAGCTGACAGGTCGTGGAAATGCACCGCTGGGCGTAGGCATAGCTCCAGTTGCAGGTCCCGGCTAGGGCTACCACGTCAATATCGTCTACGTGTCCAGCGTCCAGGGTGGCCTCGGTGACCCTGTGCGTAAAGTGCGGAGCCTTGCCCAATTTACTCTGGGGCAGACAGGAGATGACCTCCTGCATGAGTACCGGCGCTGTCTCTAGCCCTTCTTCCTTTCGGTAGCGGTGAATCAGCAGGGCCCGGTAAATGACCTCGGTGTACATGAGTACTTTGGTGCTGGACTTATAAAGAGTTTTCTCGGCGATACCCAGCACCTCGGCTGTGGCTCGGTAGCTCAGTGGCTCCTCAGCCAGAATCAGGTTCAGCACTCGGGTGATGAGCTCGACGTCTCCGAGGGCTTTGACTGCGATACCTAGCACCGCTGCTAGGTCCTGAAGTTTCTCTTCCACGTGGCTTAGGGCCAGCAGAACTTCGAGAGATGACTCTGAGGTCAAACCTGTGAGGGCTGCTTCGGCTGTGATTTCTGCTTGGGTGCGGTCATCGCTTTTGAGGTTTCGCAGGTGGGCGTAGGCGCACCTGACGGCGATGCTACGAATCCAAGGTCCAAAGTCCCCTTTGGTTTCGTCAAAGGTATGCAGTCCCTGATGGGCTGCTAGGAAGGTTTCTTGGTGAGTATCTTCTACCGCTGCTGGCAGGTCGTGGATATGGGGGAATTTAGCCAGCACTGTGTAAATGACTTTGCTGGTGCCCTGCCAGGTCTCTAGGCGTTCTGGTGTCCAGAAGGTGCTGGTGGTTGTCTGCATAGTGGTTGTCTCTTCTGCTGTTTTTGCCTGCCGGCTAGGCAGCGTTAGCTGTTGCTAGTTCAGCGCGGATGATTTCAGGCTCTAGGGTGGTGATGCGGCTGATGGCCTCTACGCTCATGCCGTAGGAGGCCCAGAAAGCTAGGTCGGGGTTTTGGAATCGGCCAGGTTGATAGTTCAACTCCCAGTGTTCGCAGGCTAGGTACTCTTCCCAGGTCTCGTAGTCCAGTGGCTCCCAGATGCGCAGTTTGTAGCCTAGTGCTATGGCTATCCAGTCGCAGCGCATGAAGCTTCCTAGGCGGAAGGCTTCTTCGGGGCTGAGGGTGGTGTCCATGGGTTTTTCTCCTGTGGGTGCGGTCATGGTGGCTTAGCTAGTTGCCAAGGGGTGGTTTAGGCGGCTAGTTTCTTGCGGCGGTACAGCTCACGGATGGTTTTTCCGATGAAGTAGAGGCCCATCACTGCGTAGAAGAGGTAGAGGCCACCGGTGGCATAGATGATTTCTTCATCGCCGGGAACTTCTAGTGCGGGGTTGTGGTTTTTTAGGGCAATTGGACCACCGATTCCCATGCATACCAGGACGCAGAAGCACAGTAGTAGGTAGCCGGTGATGTTGGTGAGGATAACGCGGATGATGCTTGGTGACTGGGCGGGTTTGTTGGCGTTCATTGGTGTGTTCTTCCCTCGTGGTTAGGTGGCTTGGTTTTGGGCTAGGCGGCGAGCACGCAGTTTAGCCAGCAGGGCTTTACCGGCTTCAGGGTCAGCCGGAGGTTCGGTTTCAACGGTGACTAAATGGCCGGTGGTTTCTTTCACGCAAAGCGGGCAAGTGCCGCTGTGCTCACGGGTATGCACTTCGCAGAAAGCGAGGCAGGCAGTCTCTTGGGGTTTGAGGGTTGATTGAGCGAGGGAGACCAGCTCGTAGAACTCTTTAGCGATGCAGGAGTAGGCGAACCGCTGGGGGCTACGGACGGGCTGGCTAGCGCGAGAGAGCACGATGGTGATGACCTCGCGTAGTAGTTCATCACTGATGCTGGAGGTATCCAGTCGGGCCTGGTGAAGTTCCTGGCGGAGTTTAGTGTGATTTACTCCGCGAGTAATCCAGGCCGGGGCCTGCGCCGGTTCAGGTGCTACCTCAAGGGACTTAGACGCGTTTACCACATCGGTTGCAGCCGAAGAGATTTCTCTGATGTGCTCTCTGTCTGTCAGTCCGTCCACCTGTGGTTTATCCACAGGTGCGGTGCTACTGACAGTCTGAGGGACTGACGGGTCTTTAAACGGGTTAAACGCGCGCGCGTTCCTTTTAAGGGCACCTTGTGGATAAGGTTGAATTTTTCCGGTTGAAACACCTGAGTTTTCCGGTTGGTCAGCGTGAGTTTTCCGGTTGGTTGTTCTACCGGAAAAATTTTCCGGTTGAGCCTGACTAGGTGTTTCTTTTCTACCGGAAAAATTTTCCGCTTGGTCACTACGTGAGTTATCCACAGGTTCGAAAGTGTCTACCACCTCGTACTTCTTGCGGTTGTAGGCAGCTTTTTTGTGGTCTACCTCTGCGTGGGGGTAGGGGGCTTTTTCGTAGGCGGTGACTTCAGGGTGGAGGATGATGGCATCAGTTTTACGTCCGCGGCCGAAGGTCATTGTTCGTCGTTCTGTGTGCAGTAGACCCATATCGCGGAACTGGGTGATGCAGGTACGCAGGGTTCGTTCGGTGACGTTAGCCTTGTATGCAAGTTTGGCCTGGCCGGTAAAGCACAGGCCGTCTGAATCTGCTTCATTAGCGATAGCTATGAGGACCTGGAACTGGGAGTTCCTTACGTCTTGTCTCAGAGCCCAGGTGATCATTTCTAGGGACATGGTTTCTATCTGATTCCTGCTAGGGCGTACCAGAGGGGTGGGTAGGTGATTTTGCGGGCGGCCTCGATAAGGATAGGGCCGCTCTCTGCGGTGAGTAGGTAGCGTATTTCTCGGGCATATGGAGCCGTAGTTGAAGGTTTAAGGACGGGGAGCCTATGGGTTTGCTCGAAGGTGGCTATTTTCTGCTGCCGGTGAGTATCTTCTAGCAGGGCTTGCAGTTCTTTGTGCAGCGGATGATTCTGTTTGCCATCCTGCTTGCCTGCGCTGAGTCTTGCTGGCTTGATGCCTAGGTCGCTGGCTGGTTGGCGGGTCATGCTGCTATTGGGTCGCCTGTGACTTTGACAAGGTCAGAGAAGGGGACTCCAGTGGCGACTGCTATCTGGGCCAGCTCGTCAGTGGTGAAAGGCTTTTTGCCGCTGAGTCGGTGGCGTAGGGTCTCGCGGGTGATGGTCATTTGTTCGGCGAGGGCTACTTGGGTTAGGTCTGCTTCGAACATGGCTCGGCGGACGTTGCGGGTAATGGTTTCTCGTGTAACTTCTTCTCGAATGTCCATGAACTACATGCTATGTCTTTAAGAGACATCATGCAAGAAATTTACTGCACTTTTAACTCCTTTTTTGTCTTTCTAGGTGTAAAATCTTCCTAGAAGAACAAAGGAGAAAGCCTATGCCCAAGTCAACTACTTCCCCCGTTTCGGAGTTTGAGCTTGCCATTCGCGATGAAATCAAAGCGTGGATGGGAAGACGAAGCCTGACAGGTAAAGACCTAGCCACGATTCTCTCCATTTCCCCATCGAACGCTTCTAAGAAGCTTCGTGGCATCAATGCCTTTTCCATCAATGATCTCGGCACCATTGCCGCGGCGTTGGGGATCACCCTAGCTGACCTACTTGGAGGCCTAGTCCACGTCCCACTTCTCAGCCCAGACGCAGAAAACCCCGCCCCGGTATCGCCGGAACGGGGTGAATCTGATGAAGATGTGCGCCCTGTGGGGCTCGAACCCACGACCCACGGATTAAAAGTCCGATGCTCTACCAACTGAGCTAAAGGCGCATCCACTGAAACTTAGTTCAGCGGGTTCAACTATACACAATCATCCGCGACAATTCAAAAGCGCATCAAAGACGGCGTGACGAACGCGGATTTACCCCAGCGCGAATAAGGTTTTCTCAACCGCACCCGAGTTTTAGACTGGTAAGCATGCCTTCTGACTCACCTCGCCACCATAAGCCTATTAAGTTCTCACCCGCTAAAATTCAGAACCGCGTGGGTGGTGAAGACCCAGCGGTACTCTCGCAGGCTGCACACGAGTCAGCACAAGCAATCCTAGGACGCGGACGCGCCAACACAGACCCCGCAGTCACCGCCCGGCTAGTAGAATTTACCGACCACTACGGGTTAGAAGCTATCGCCGAAATGTGGTCGCATTCTGCCGGTGTCTCTCTACCCGGTTCACTGTGGCGCATGTACGCGCTACGCGACACCATCCGCAAAAACCCTGAGCGCATCAGCTATTTCTACGGTCTGGGCATGGAATCGGATCAGGTCTCGCGCATTGTTGCCGGAGTTGCAGACCCGCCCACCGAAAGCGAAATTATCACCACCGTCAACGCCATCTTGATTGGCGCTTACACCGGCGAGTTCGATATCGCGCTAGAGCGCTTTGCCGCCTTCTGTCGCGTCGTGGCATTAGGGCAGGACGCGGTTGCCCACTCCGTACAGTTCGGTCAGATTGAAACCTCATCGCAGTTACCTACAAACGAGCCATCCGCAGAAGTACGACGCGAGGGAGCGCGTCGTGCGCATGAACTCCGCGCAGGCGCGCAACGACTCACCACCATTGCTCAAGAGCTAGAAGCATCCGCCGAGAAATGGCGAGAAGGAACCTTAGACTAATACCGTTCACAGCGTTCATTCTCACACCAGTAGGATAGGTTCTGCGTTTGACAGCTTCAGCAAAAACTACAAAACTGGTTAAAAGGTGTCGGGCTGCTAATAGGTAGCCCCGGGCTCCATTTTTTAGCCGCTACGAGCGGCCTTCCGCCGAGAGGCGCTCCCAGTCCGGCACCGCTAATTTTCTTAGCCCCACCCCGCAATTTTGGGTGGGGCTTTATTGTCCCCACATCATCACCGGCAGAAGCTCCACAAAATCCGAGCTTGTTAACCTGCATGGGCTATCGTAAAGACGAACCCACACCAATTGTTGATCAATCTGTAGAAGGAAAGTTCATGCTTCAGCGCCTTTTTCCGCAGCAAAACGCCGCGCTTTCAGCCCTGGCAGAGCTCGCCAAAATGGTAGCGGATGCGGCAGCACTTTTGTCAGAGATGATGGGTTCTACCCCCGATCAGTATTCAGAGCTTTTTGACCGTATGCTCGACCAAGAAACACAGACCGGGCATAAGTTCTTTGAAACCATGACAGCCACGCGCAGCTCTTTTGCTACTCCCATTCCGCGTGAAGACATGTATAACCTTGCTTTGCACCTCAACACCGCAGTTGAGCATCTCACCAGCGCAGCGCACATCCTCTACCTGCATAAGATTGATCGCTTTACTCAGCACGCAACCACCATGCTCGATATCATTCAGCGAGAATCTGTACTCACCGCCGCAGTTATTCCGCGTATGGGTGAGCTTCACGGCCTGGACGAGTACTGGATTGATATGCTGCGCATTTCTAAGCAGGCAATCCGTACCGCTGAAGTCTACGACGCTGAAATCATAGATTCCTACAAACGCGACCGCTACCAAAAAACCACAAAATTTATCGATGAGCTCGTCGCGTCCTCAAACTCTATGCGCGATGTCTCTGCTGAGATTGGTCGCATTATTGTTCAGGAGTCCTAGGTGGTTTTAGGTCTCTTTATCAGTGTTCTGGTTCTTATAGCCGGCTACCTGTTTGTTATTGGCTTTCATGACGCGCCCAACGCTCTTGCTGTAGCGGTGCGTTCGCGTGCCCTTACCGCTAAACGCGCGGTCACCATCAGTGCGATTTTCAATTTTATTGGCGTGTTGCTTTCTGGGTTTGTGCTTATGAACTACACGGCGCATTGGGTATCGGTACCTACCGGGCCGACTGGTTTAGCCATGCTCGCTACCTCGCTTTTAGGCGCTATTTTGTGGAGCTTACTCACCTGGTGGTTGCGCATGCCTTCATCATCTACCCACGCCCTATTAGGCGGGTTAATGGGAGCCGTGTGGGCATCGGGTGCTGTAGGTCTTGAATCCGGAGGAAACCTTGCCCCTACCTTCTGGACCACCGTAGCACTGCCCTTGTTGGTAAGCCCCGTCGTAGTTTTTCTGCTCGCCTGGGTACTGGTTTTCCCCTGCTTTGCCCTGATTCGACGAGCCTATCCACGTACCGTCAACAACATCTCGCGCAATGCCCTATCACTATCGAACTCCGCGATTTCACTCGGTCACGGCATAGAGGTCGGGCAAAAGATTTCTGTGCTTTTTCTTCTGGCATACACCAGCGCACAGGCAACCCTCGCGCCCGGAACACTTTCCCTTGTATTTATCTTGATGGGCGCAATACTGGCAGCGGGGACGCTCTTGGGCGGCTGGCGCATCGGCAGGACGTTCGCCGAACGCATGGTGCGCATTGATCCTTTCCGCGGAGCTATCGCGCAGCTAGTTACCGCAGGTGTCATGCTCTTTGGCGGGCTGGCACTGAACGCACCGCTCTCGTCATCGCACGTGGCAGCGTCCTCAGTGCTCGGTGCAGGCGTTAATCAGAGGTTTAGTGCAGTGCGCCCGCCAATTGTGCGCCAGGTGCTGTGGACGTGGATAGCTACCGTACCAGCAACCTTCTGCCTGGCAGCCATCTTCTTCTTAGCACTCTCGCCATTGCTGTAGGACTTAATACGCGAGCAGGCTGGTATCTCTGGGGACAAGCTAGCAAGCACATCAGAAGCTATACCAGCACCTCTCGCATATTAAGAATCTGCCCGTCGTAATGGTGAGTGGGCAAGACGGTCAGCGGGCTTTCTGAGATTGAAAATTTATTTCCTCGCGCGCTCGGAATTTTCAACCCCAGCCCATCCCTCCCCTCTCGCGGTTCGCTTCGCTGTGCTCGAAGCTAAACACAAATTTTTATTTCCTCGCGCACTCGGAAAATTTGTGTTTAGCCGAATCGGCCCGAAACATAATCCTCAGTCGCCTTCTCATGCGGATTATTGAAAATCTCCTGCGTAGGCGCATACTCAATCAACTTACCGGGCTTACCAGTGCCAGCAATATTGAAGAATGCAGTCTTATCAGACACACGAGCAGCCTGCTGCATATTGTGGGTAACGATTACAACGGTGAACTCTTCTTTCAGCTCGTTGATCAAATCTTCAACAGCCAAGGTTGAAATCGGGTCAAGTGCTGAACAGGGCTCGTCCATCAAAATTACTTCTGGCTTAACCGCGATGGTGCGGGCAATACACAGACGCTGCTGCTGACCACCGGAGAGACCAGCACCAGGCTTATCCAAACGGTCCTTAACTTCGTTCCACAGGTTCGCGCCACGCAAAGACTTCTCAACAAGATCATCAGCGTCCGTACGCGAAATCTTCTTATTATTCAGCTTCACACCGGCTAGAACATTCTCGCGAATGGACATAGTGGGGAACGGGTTAGGACGCTGGAACACCATACCCACGTGGGTACGCACAGCAACCGGGTCAACACCCTTACCGTAAAGATCTTCGCCGTCAAGCAAAACCTTGCCTTCAACGCGAGCGCCCGGCAGAACCTCGTGCATACGGTTGAGCGTGCGCAAGAAAGTTGACTTACCGCAACCTGATGGGCCGATGAAAGCGGTAACAGAGCGCGGTTCAATCGCCATATTAATGTTTTCTACCGCGAGGAAGTCGCCATAGTAGACGTTGAGGTTTTCTACATCGATGCGCTTTGACACGTGAAATCTTCCTTAGGTGTTTGGGGCGTACGCCCTGTGAAAAGTTGTGAGTAGCGAGTTGTCGCGGTTTAGCGTCCGGTCTTGGGCGCGAACATCTTTGCGACTACGCGTGCAATCAGGTTGAGGAGCATGACGATTACGATCAGCACGAGTGCTGCTGCCCAAGCGCGGGTTTCTGATACTGCCGCTGCGGTGGGTGAGGTAGGTGTCATGATCTGGTAGTAGATGTAGGTGGGCAGGGTTGCCATCCAGCCGCTAAATGCGTTCCAGTTGATGGCAGTTGCAAAACCTGCGGTTACCAAGATGGGTGCGGTTTCGCCGATGACGCGAGCAATAGCGAGGGTGACACCGGATGCGATACCCGAGATAGCGGTTGGAATAACTACCTTGGTGATGGTGCGCCACTTGCGAACGCCCAGGGCGTAGGATGCTTCGCGCAACTCGTTGGGTACGATGCGCAGCATTTCTTCTGCGTTACGAACAACGGTAGGAATCATGAGCACTGACAGCGCGACTGCTGCAACAAAGCCCATGCGCATTGAGGGATCTTTGAAAGCCCATGCGAAGAAGGATGCAGCGAAGAGACCTGCCACGATAGAGGGGATGCCTGTCATGACATCTACGAAGAAGGTGATTGCGCGTGAGAGGATGCCGCCGCGTCCGTATTCTACGAGGTAGATTGCGGTGAGCAGACCAACGGGAACCGAGATGAGGGTTGCAAGGATGGTGGTCTGCAGGGTACCGATAACCGCGTGGTAGATACCGCCAATGATGGGCCCGGTTCCCTTTGCTGCAGCGTTATCGTGCACACCGGTTACACCGTTCATGGAGGTGGTGAGCAGGTGACCCGAAAGTCCGGGAACGCCCTTTGCAATCACCACGTAGAGCACTGAAATCAGCGGAATCAAAGCCAGTAAGAACGCGCCGTATACGAGAAAGCGGGCAAAAGCGTCCTTGCCTTTGCGAGCACCCTCAATCATGCCAATGGCAATGGGGCCTGCAATCACAAAGAGCAAGAAGGCGAAGATCGCCCACAGACCCACAGAGAATCCGATGAGAGCTGCAATCGCGGCGCCGAGAATAACGGCTACTAGCGCGATGACAGGAACCAGCCACTTAGGGCGCTGACCTGAGGTAAGGCGTGAGGAAGGAGTAGCTACTACGCTCATGGTTTATTCGACTCCTGTGTTGTAGCGGCTAACAATAAAGCGTGCCAAAACGTTCACTAACAAGGTGATAACGAACAGCACCAAGCCTGCGGCAATGAGCTCGGACATGCGGATTCCGTATGCTTCGGGGAAGTTCAGCGCAATTTCGGATGCCACGGTCTGGTTACCTGACTGGATGAGTGAGGGGTTGAACGGGCCACCTGCCAGCACCAGGGTGACTGCCATAGTTTCACCGAGCGCGCGTCCGAGGGCGAGCATAACCGATGAGATGATGCCTGCCCGAGCAAAGGGAAAGACAGTCATGCGAATCATTTCCCAGCGGGTGGCGCCAAGACCCAAGGCTGCTTCTTCTTGGAGCTTGGGGGTCTGCAAGAAAATCTCGCGACACATTGCGGTGATAATCGGCAGAATCATAATCGCCAGGACAATGCCTGCGGTCAAAATGGTCTTACCGGTCTGCGACGCGGGACCTTCAAAGATAGGCAGAAAACCGAAGTACTTAGCCAACCAGTTATAGAAAGGCACTACGTGAGGTGCTAGAACAGAGGCACCCCATGCGCCGAAAATAACCGAAGGGATTGCTGCCAACAGGTCAATCACATAACCTACGGGTTTAGCGAACTTCGCCGGAGCATAATGCGAGATGAACAGCGCTACGCCAATACCTACGGGGGTTGCCAGCAGGAGCGCAATAGCAGCTGCAATCAGCGTACCTACCACAAGAGGCCAAATGTAAGAGGCAAAACCCTTGCCCCCGGTAAGTTCAGCAGGGTCAGCAGTAAAAGTATCAGATGCCATTGCAACCAAGAAGATTGCAACCGCTGCAAGAACTACGAGAATGAGGACGCCTGCAGCCAATGAAATTCCCGAGAAAATCTTGTCCGCTGCGGGGCTTCCATGACCACTAGTGTTCGCTAGAGCAGTCGTCTTGGCGCGAGTTGCCCCGGGCCCGTTGGACTGTTCTGAGGTAATAGACATATTCGAACTGCCGCCTCTTATGGTTGTGTACAGATGTTCAAAAAATGGTGCTTTCGTAGGTAATGCGGCCGTCTACCGCTGAGGGTAGCCGACCGCATTACCTAACCCAAGTCAAGTGTTATTTCTTGACGGTGATTGAGTCGTATGCCTTGGTTGCTTCATCGCGCAAGGATGCGGTGAGAGGTGCTGAAGATGCTGCGTCCGCTGCGTCCTGCTGGCCCTTCTCGCTTACTACGTACTTACCGAATTCCTTGACCAGGTCTACCTTTTCCTGTGAGTCGTAGCTGGAGCATACGATGTGGTATGAAACCAGAACGATCGGGTAGGAGTCTGAGGTCTCGGGGGTGCGGTTGATATCGAGTGACATGTCGCGCTCGTTCATGCCGCCCTTACGCTCTGAGCTTTCCACGGTCTTTGCCGCGGTGTCAGCTGAGAGTTCTGCGTATTTACCGTCACCGGTCTTGATCTTTGCCTTACCCAAATCACCGATTGCGGATGCGTCGGCGTAGGTGATTGCACCTTCGGTTGAGCTGGTGGTTGAGACTACGCCGCTGGTACCCTTGTTAGCTTCTGCTGAGTAGTCAGCGGGCCAGTTGCCGTCTGCCTCTTTGTCCCATGCGCCGTTGGATGCTGCAGCCAGGTACTCGGTGAAGTTCTCGGTGGTACCTGAGTCATCGGAGCGGTGTACTACGGTGATCTTCAGATCAGGAAGCTCAACGCCTTCGTTCTGAGCCTTGATAGCTTCATCGTTCCAGTTCTTGATTTCACCCTTGAAGATCTTTGCGATGGTCTCGCCATCGAGGTTGAGATCCTTCACGCCGGGAACGTTGAACGCTACAGCGATCGGTGAGATGTAAACGGGAACATCGATTGCGCCTTCAGGGCCACAAACTTCTTTAGACTTGGTGTATTCCTCTTCTTTGAGGTGTGCATCGGAGCCTGCGAAGTCCGCTGCGCCAGCCAACAGAGCCTTGCGGCCTGCACCTGAGCCATCGGGTGAGTACTGCATGTTAGCGCCGGACGCTACTGATGAGAAGCCTGACTGCCACGCGGTAATCGCTGCCTGCTGTGAGGATGCGCCAACACCGGAGAGGGTGCCTGAAACCGATGAGTTACCGGAATTTGAGTTTTCGCCACCTGAAGTGCCGGTTGCGTTATCGCTACCGCAACCGGTGAGTGCGAGTGCGCCTACTGCTGCCAAAGCGCCCCAGCGCGCCATACCCATAGCTTTCACGAAATTGTTTCCTTCGCTTTACAAAAACTTGCTGACCGCTTGTGCGGTATCTGCATGAAAATTGATGGCTTCTGCCACCTTCACAACAGACTGTACGAGGACAAAGTGACACGAGGGCTTTTAACGGGTAAACGAAGAGTTAACAGTGGGCTTAGTTCTAGCGAACTGTTGAAGAAAAACCGCGGTTTTATCAACCTAGAGAGTTTTATCTTTAATGGTTAAGGGGCTGGAGAGCCGCTGGACCTTGTTGATGTCTACGCGCAAGTTTGTCTCGATGCCACGCTGCCTACACTGTTGCATCCGCGCAATCTGTTACCCATCAGTACAGCGGTAAACTTAGAGGTATGCCTGCCTCTCATCCTGCACCGTTTAAGGTTCGTCTCAAAAATGACTTCCGCACTCGCTCAACGCGCGTGCGTAAAGACTTTTTTCAGTCCCTACAAATCGTGGTGTCTGTTATTGTGGCCTACCTTGTAGCTGAAAAGGTTTTGGGACATCACGAGCCAATCTTCGCTGCCACCGCGGCAATTGTCTCACTCGGCTATGTTCGCGGTGCAACTCACGCCCGCCGTATCTTAGAGGTCTCTGCAGGAGTAGTTCTAGGCATTATTATCGGCGATGTTCTCATGCTTCTACTTGGACGCGGCATGTGGCAAGCAACAGTTGTACTGTTCATTTCTATTCAAATCGCGCGGTTTTTAGATAAAGGCATTATCTTCACTACCCAAATGGGCTTGCAATCCACGCTGGTAGTTCTCATGCAACCCAGCGTCGACGGGGTATTTTCCCGTAGCCTAGACGGCGTAGTAGGTGGGTTGTGTGCCTTTTTGCTCATGTTCATCTTCCCCAAAGATCCCCGCAAAGAACCGCGTCGTAATTCCCACCTGCTCATGAGTGCCTTTGCCGATGTCTTCTTTTCATCAGCAAAAGCCATTAGAGAATACGACTACAACAAAGCGTGGTTAGCGCTGTCCGAAGCTCGGCAGTTACAGCCGCTCTACAATGCCTGCGAAGGCGATGTTGTTACCTCCATCGGCATGGCAAAACTCTCGATCGTGGGCAAGTCACCGCAAGCTGAACTCGAGCAACTCGCTACCCGTCTTTCATCCGTTGATTTAGCAATCCGCAACACCCGCGTCCTCAACCGCCGTATGGCATCTACTATCGAGCACGTGCAACTTTCTGACTCTGCTATTGATTCGCTCTCAGAAGTCTTTATAGATATTGGCAATGCCATCCAAAAAATTGGTGACGGGCTTTCCGCCAAAGAGCGAGAGATCCGCAAACTCATGATTGCAGAAGCACGAAACGAGCTCACTGAAATCGCCTCGGTACTAGAACCTCACCTGCTCAAAGTGAAAACGATGGAGGGGGAAGCTCTGGTGCTTATGACTCGTCCTCTCGTGGTTGATTTGCTAGAAGCTACCGGTTTAGAACACCACGAGGCTGTAGAACTACTTATTCCCCTCGGGGCATCTATCACCGAACGCGCACCTAAAACCAACCTGATCCCTATTATCGAACAGGAAAGTGAGCACGGGGACGGACGCGTCGGTGAGCACGGCTCTGTGAGCATTGACGAACACAAGCAGTAAAAGTAGCCTCTTTCTTCTTTAGCCCGTCGCAAAACCCTCTTATATTGTCAGTCTTCTGCCCTATGGTTGTTCTATGACTCCTCGCGCAACAACTAAACGCTCACGCTCCACTAACGCTTATAAGTGCACCGAATGTGGCTGGACGACTGCCAAATGGGTAGGACGCTGCGGTGAATGTCAGTCGTGGGGAACGATTGAAGAAGCCGGGGGCGCGGTCACCGCAAAGACCACCGTCGCGTCCAAAGTCCAAACCCCTGCCAAACCTATTGCAGATGTCGATTCCACCGTTGCGCGCTACCTTTCTACAGGTAACCCCGAGTTCGACCGTGTGCTTGGTGGAGGGCTCGTTCCGGGGGCTGTCATTCTCATGGCTGGTGAACCAGGCGTCGGTAAATCTACCCTGCTTTTAGACGTAGCCGCGACTTTTGCACGCACCCCTCACGAGGGGCGACACCACAATGTTTTGTACGTGACCGGTGAAGAATCAGCGGCCCAGGTGAAACTCCGAGCCGATCGCATTGGCGCCGTCGCGCAAACCCTTTACCTCACCAGCGAAACGGATCTCGGCACGGCGCTGGCACACATCGAGGATGTCAATCCCTCGTTGCTGATCGTTGACTCTGTGCAAACCCTAGCATCCACCGAAGTTGAAGGTAGCGCAGGCGGTGTGACTCAGGTACGCGAGGTTGCAGCGTCCATTATCGCAGCAGCTAAAGCACGCAATATATGCACCCTGTTAGTTGGTCACGTGACGAAAGAAGGAACCATCGCAGGCCCCCGTCTACTAGAACACTTAGTAGATGTGGTCTGCCAGTTCGAAGGCGACAAGCATTCAGCTATTCGTATGCTCCGCGCCATTAAAAACCGTTTTGGCCCCACCGACGAGGTCGGCTGTTTTGATATGCACGAGGACGGCATCGCACCTGTTACCGACCCCTCCGGGCTTTTTGTCTCGCGCACCGCGCACCCGGTCTCAGGCACCTGCGTAACAGTCACCATGGAAGGACGCCGCCCCCTACTCGCTGAGATCCAGGCCCTGCTCGACCAATCAGCAACCCCTCAACCCCGACGAACAACGTCCGGTCTAGATTCTGCCCGCATTGCCATGCTCCTTGCGGTGCTTCAAAAACGCGCTGGGTTTGGTGTGGGCAAGTTAGATTGCTATATCTCAACCGTAGGCGGCGCCAAGATTTCAGAGCCTGCCGTGGATTTAGCGGCTGTCATGGCGCTAGCATCTGCAGCTCAAGATAAGCCACTTCCCCGCAAACTCGCGGTCTTTGGCGAAGTCGGCTTAGCCGGCGAAGTTCGTGCAGTTCCGGGTATTCGTCAGAGGATTGCCGAAGTCGCCCGGCTGGGTTTCACCCACGTCATCGTTCCCGCATCACCCACCGGCGTAGGAGAGGTACCAGCCGGTGTTGCAGTGCGAGAAGTAGCGTCCTTACAAGAAGCTATCGCCCTTCTTTTTCCCAATACCTAAAGCGTAAAAAGAGCCGGTCAATCTTCTCACCTGCCCGGTTAGTAACCTAAGACTGGGTGTACCCGGGCTTAGAATAGAGAAGTGTTAACCGTTTACAGTGAGCAACTGCTCAAGACCATCGCCCGCATCGCTCCCGGAACAGAGCTACGCGAAGGGCTCGAACGCATCATGCGCGGACGCACCGGTGCGCTTATTGTGCTGGGTTCCGACAAAACGGTTTCATCAATTTCTTCCGGTGGTTTTGAAATCAACGCTGAGTTCACTCCCACCAACCTGCGCGAGCTCGCAAAAATGGACGGCGCCATTATCTGCGACAAAGACGTCAAGATCCTGCACAATGCCGGTGTTCAGCTTATGCCGGCTGCGGCGCTGACCACCAACGAGTCGGGCACCCGCCACCGCACCGCCCACCGCGTTGCCCAGCAGACTGGCTTTCCCGTTATCGCAGTGAGTGCCTCCACCCAGATGATTTCTGTCTACGTCGACGGCCAGCGATACACCATTGAAGATACCCAGTCATTGATGAGCCGCGCTAATCAGGCGATTCAAACCCTCGAGAGCTACATGAGCCGTCTTGAACAGGTGCTCAGCTCCCTCTCGTCTCTTGAAATCGAAGGCTCCGTCACCCTGCGCGACGTAGTTTCTGCTGTTCAGCGCATGGAAATGGTACGCCGTATTTCTATTGAAGCCGAGTATTACGTTCTCGAACTAGGCACCCACGGCCGTCTTGTTGCCCTTCAGCTCGAAGAGCTACGCAGCCACACCTTGCCGGGTGCTGAAGTTATTCTGCGTGACTATATGCCCGCGTCCATCGACCAAGAAACTATTGCAGAATCGGTTGCAGCCCTTGCTGCACTCGAAGACAAGGACAGTATCGATCTCACCGAGATTGCTCGTGCCTGCGGGTTTGACACCCTCGATATGGATGGTTCTTTATCACCCCACGGCTACCGTTTGCTCGCCGGCATCAAATCTATGCCCGGGGCTATTGCAGACCGCCTAGTCTCCCAGTTCGATGGTCTGCCGTCTTTGATGGCGGCTTCTATTGACGAGCTGCGCGCGGTGGACGGCATTGGTGAGCAGCGTGCCCGCATTATTCGCGAGTCCCTCTCGCGCATGGCGGAGTCATCGCTTTTGGAACGTTTTATGTAACGCGTCCTCTACATTGCATAACCCCTGCGAATACTCGACAAAACACCGTTTAGACCGTTGTTTGCTCACCCGCGTTCTATCTAATAGTTAGAGAGGAAAAGAGAAATCATGAAGAGCAATACTTTCCTCAATCAAGTCGTTGCCGGTTCGGTAGCCGGCGCTGCCGGAGTTACCGCCCTCAACACTGTTACCTATACGGATATGTTGGTTCGCGGTCGAGGAGCAAGCGATGTTCCTGCGCGCATGGCAGAGAAGATGCTCGGTCTTGTAGGGGTTGAAATGCCCGGGGACGAGAAGACGCGAGAGAACCGACTAGAAGCTGTAGGGGCTTTGCTCGGTATTGCAACCGGGGCAGGTGTTGGCGTTCTCTTTGCAGCATCCGGTGCCGCTGACAAGATGAATCCCGCTGTAGCTTCTGCTCTCACCGGTGCTACCGCCATGGCGGCTGCCGATATTCCTATGGCTCTCTTGGGTGTTTCTGACCCCAAGACGTGGAGCACTCCCGACTGGCTAAGCGACGCTATTCCCCACGCAATCTATGGAGCAGCGACTACCGCAGTTGCCCGCAAGTTGCTGTCATAAGACATCCGGTAAAAGACCGATAGAACGGCCTATAACAAAAATCGGGGCTTCCTCGCCGTGAGGAAGCCCCGATTTCTATATAAAACTGTGCTTAGCCGTTAATAACGATGCGTGCCGGCTCTGAGGTCACGCCGTTGACAGTTGCAGTTGCCCAGTAGTAACCGGGCTGAATATCACGCAGGTTATTGCAACCCAAGGAGTTCAGCTTACGATCCCAGGTGAAGGCGGTCTGACCAACCTGACCGGGTGCAAGCTGTGCAACAGCTGCAGGTGATACCTGGCAAGTAGCGGTGTTATATACCTGAGCTGCGCCAGAAGTAATGTTGATAACTACATTCTGCGCGTCTGCCGGAATATCGCAGGGAGTCTGCGAAGTATTGGTGTACGTCAGCGCCAGCGAGGGGTTCTGACCCTTACCGTATGCTGCCTGGCTAGCTGAGAGAACAACATTCATGTTGTTTGCACCGCAGGCAAGTGGCTGAGCTTCGGTAGGAGTAGGTTCAGGAGTCTGAGTGGGTTCCGCAGATTCACTGGGGGATGCGGTATCGGTTGCCTCAGGAGTATCAGTTGCCTCGGGGGTATCGGTGGCTTCAGCTGATGCTGAAGCGTCAGCCGATTCACTCGCTGATGCTTCGTCACTGGGTGAGGCGGAATCGCTGGGGTCAGCAGACTCGCTCGCCGAATCCGAGGCGCTATCGCTCTCTGAAGGACGCGCACTAAAACTGTCGAAAGGTTCTGAAGATTGTGACGTCGACGCAGCAGAGCTTGCGTTATCGTCGTTTGATCCACCAATCTTGCCAAATACCCAAGTCAAACCCCAGATAATTAACAAAAGAGCAAGGAGAGCAGCAAGGGCAGCAGCAATACGGCGGCGGCGGTATACCTCTGGCGATGGTCCCGCGGCTTCTGAGCCGTTGAATTCTTCGTAACCGTTTTCAGACATGTATATAGAGTACCGGGTTTTGGGTGTAAAACACTCTTTCAAAGCTTTACTTTGTTGTATCTCAAGAAAATGGTTTACAGTGTGGACGTGGTTAACTCTTCAGCGCTTTCTTCACAGGCCCTCTCCCAACTTCATGAACGCATTAACACGTGGTTTTTAGCTCATGCACGCGACTTACCGTGGCGCGCAGCAGATAGAACCGGCTGGCAAGTGATGGTCAGTGAGTTTATGTTGCAACAAACCCCCGTAGTACGGGTTTTGCCTGTCTTTGAGGCTTGGATGGATCGCTGGCCAACCCCTGCGGATCTCGCGTCCGCTGAATCAGGTGAGGCAGTACGCGCTTGGGGACGCTTAGGCTACCCGCGTCGTGCTCTGCGTCTTCACGCCGCTGCTCGGACAATTGTGGAGCGGCATCATGGTGAGGTGCCGCAGGATTACGATGAACTTTTGGCGCTGCCCGGTGTTGGCTCATATACCGCAGCAGCTATTTCTGTGTTTGCTTTCGGTAAGCGAGCAACCGTTATTGATACCAATATCAGGCGCGTGCATGCTCGAGCTGTTTTGGGGAAAGCCTTACCCAATAAGTCTTTGAACGCAGCCGAAACCCGCCTTGCTGAAGAGCTCATGCCCTCTGATCTCGAAACGTCGGTTCTCTGGAACGCCGCCACCATGGAGCTCGGGGCTCTTATCTGCACCGCTAAATCTCCCAAATGCGATATATGCCCGGTACAGGATATGTGTGCATGGGTGGCGGCGGGAAAGCCCGAAGCTGAGTATGTTCCTGTCGGCCAGACATGGCACGGTACCGACCGTCAGCTGCGCGGCGCTATGATGAGCGTTTTACGTGCAGCCGTCGCACCCGTCCCCTACCAGATTCTTAAACAAGCAGGACGCGTGGATATCGCTGTGCCAGAAGAGCTAGTACCGGCTGTAAATAAGCTGGCGGCGCTCAACCCCGAACCCGAACAAATTGAACGCTGTTACACGGGGTTACTAAAGGACGGTTTAGCGCACGAGGCAGACGGATTTATCTCGCTCTAACCCCTCTCGCGTTTATAGGTCAATAATCATGCGGGTATTACCCAGCGTATTAGGTTTGACGCGGGCAAGATCCAAGAACTCCGCCACACCCTCATCAGGGGAACGCAAAAGCTCAGCGAAAATCTCAGGATCCAATTGACTCTGGTTCGACATCACCTGAAAACCCATACGTTCAAAGAACTGCACCTCAAAGGTAAGGCAGAAAACCTTTTTCACGCGCAAAGTACGTGCGCGCTCTAACAGGGCTTCAACCAGCATCCTGCCCAAACCGCGTCCTCGATAGAGAGAATGGGTAGCGAGGGTTCGCACCTCGGCAAGATCACGCCACATCACGTGCAAAGCACCGCAGGCAACAGTGCGCGACGTGCCGTCTTCGAGCACCTCATCGACAACCAGAAACTCTTGAATACTCTCGTAATAGGCAACATTTTCTTTAGCGATCAAAACTATTTGTTCAGCAAGGGGTGCAACCAGCTCCTGAATAGCGGTTACATCCTCAACATTGGCGGGGCGTATGATCAATTCACTCACGTTTTCACTGTAGTCCCGTGCGGGCAGGATATTCACGGTCTGTTACTGCAGATGTCGAATGGTGGACGCTTTTGGCGCCAACGGTTCTATACGGAGGGGTCTAGTCGAGGCGGATGCGAGCTAGCGAACATACAACGAGCCTCGGCTAGAAAGCCCACCACCTAAGTTGCCCACTCACACTGTTTAACGGCTAGATCTAAATACGAAAAAGGGAGGACCGAGCCATTTCGTCAAAAATGGCTCGACCCTCCCCTCTGACACTATGAGTGTGTTTTTAGACCCAGCTCTTAGAGAGCGCTTTAAAGAGTGTCGTTATCAGTACGCGGCTCTGACTGCGCGATGGACGCGTCGTTGTCGTTACCGGCATTCTCAGCATCAACACCGTGTTCAGCAGATGCGTTTGCGATAGCTGACTCGGGCTCAGCAGGAGCCTCGTCTGATTCATCAGAATCATTAGCCCATGCATCAAGCTCATTAGCTTCCATCTCAGTCATAGGCTGCGATGAGAAAGTGAACTTCGCAAGATCGCCTTCGCCCTGAGTGTCCACGGTGATCTTCTCACCGGGCTTGATCTCACCAAAGAGAATCTTCTCTGACAGAGCGTCCTCAATGTTGCGCTGCATTTCGCGACGCAGAGGACGAGCACCCATCGAAGGATCGTAACCCTTGGCTGCCATAAGAGCCTTCGCTGAGTTGGTGAGCTCAATGCTCATGTCCTGCTCAGCAAGGCGCTTAGCCAAGCGTCCAACGAAGAGGTCAACGATTTCAAGAATCTCGGTCTCGGTCAGCTGCGGGAAGACAATGATGTCATCGACGCGGTTGAGGAACTCGGGGCGGAAGTGTTCCTTGAGGTCCTCCATGACGCGCAGCTGCATACGCTCGTAGGAGCCATCGACATCACCGGTTGACTGGAAACCAACGGGAACCTTGCGAGCCAAATCGCGTGAACCCAGGTTGGTAGTCATGATGATAACGGTGTTCTTGAAGTCAACGACGCGACCCTGTGAGTCGGTGAGGCGTCCGTCTTCAAGAATCTGCAAAAGTGAGTTGAAGAGATCAGCGTGTGCCTTTTCAACCTCATCGAACAGAACCACGGAGAAGGGCTTGCGGCGTACCTTTTCAGTCAGCTGGCCACCTTCTTCGTAACCAACGTATCCGGGAGGAGCACCGAACAGACGTGAGACGGTGTGCTTCTCTTGGTACTCGGACATGTCCAGAGTAATCAGTGCTGACTCATCGCCGAACAAGAATTCAGCCAGAGCCTTTGCAAGCTCGGTCTTACCAACACCGGTGGGGCCAGCAAAGATAAATGAGCCGCCGGGACGGTTGGGATCCTTCAAACCTGCACGAGTACGACGGATGGAGCGAGACAGCGCCTTGATAGCGTTGTCCTGACCGATGACGCGCTTGTGGAGCTCGTCTTCCATCTTGAGTAGGCGGCTGGTTTCTTCTTCGGTGATCTTGTAAACGGGAACACCGGTTGAGATTGCCAGAACCTCAGAGATGACATCCGGGGTTACTTCGCCAAAAGCGTCGCCGCCTTCGCGCCATGCCTTCTCAGCTTCTTCCTTTTCTGCGATGAGCTTCTGCTCTTTATCGCGCAAGGACGCTGCTTTTTCGAAGTCCTGACCGTTGATGGCTGCTTCTTTTTCACCGCGCATCTTTGAGATGCGTTCTTCAAGAACCTTGATTTCGGGTGGAGCAGTCATGCGCTGGATGCGCAGACGAGCGCCCGCCTCGTCGATAAGGTCAACTGCCTTATCGGGCAAGAAGCGGTCTGAAATGTAGCGTGCCGAGAGGTTAACCGCTGATTCAATAGCATCATCTGAGATGGTAACGCGGTGGTGAGCCTCGTATTTATCGCGTACGCCCTTGAGGATGTCGATAGCCATCGCGATGGAGGGCTCATCTACCTGGATGGGCTGGAAACGACGCTCGAGAGCGGCGTCCTTCTCAATATGCTTGCGGTACTCATCAAGGGTGGTTGCGCCGATGGTCTGCAGTTCGCCACGAGCCAGCATGGGCTTGAGGATGGAGGCAGCATCGATTGCGCCTTCCGCAGCACCTGCACCTACAAGGGTGTGGATTTCATCGATGAAGAGGATGATATCTCCGCGGGTACGGATTTCCTTCAGAACCTTCTTCAGGCGCTCTTCAAAGTCACCGCGGTAGCGGGAGCCAGCCACCAAAGAACCAAGATCCAGGGTGTAGAGGTGCTTGTCTTTGAGGGTTTCAGGAACATTACCTGCAATGATTGCCTGCGCCAAACCTTCAACAACCGCGGTCTTACCAACACCGGGCTCACCAATAAGCACGGGGTTGTTCTTAGTACGGCGTGAAAGAACCTGCATGACGCGTTCCATCTCACGCTGGCGACCAATCACGGGGTCAATTTTGCCCTCGCGAGCCGCAGCGGTGAGGTTGGTACCAAACTGATCAAGGATGGCAGAACCTGCAGGGGTGCCTTCCTTGGAGTTACCCGCACCTACGCCAGCAGCTTCTTTATTTTCACCGGCGCCGGGGTAGCCCGAAATCATGTCGGTAACGGTCTGGCGGATGCGTGCCTGATCAGCACCGAGGTTGCCAAGAACCTGGTTTGCAACGCCTTCATTCGCGCGCACCATGCCCAACAAAATGTGCTCGGTTCCGATGTAGCCGTGGTTGAGCTGAATCGCCTCGCGCATCGAAAGTTCAAGAACCTTCTTGGCGCGCGGGGTAAATGGAATATGACCGCTGGGTGCTTGCTGGCCAGAACCGATAATGTCCTGCACCTGCTCGCGAACAGCGGTAAGGGTGACGCCCAATGATTCGAGCGCGCGAGCTGCAATGCCCTCGCCCTCGTGAATCAGACCGAGCAACAGGTGCTCTGTGCCGATGTAGCTGTGGTTCAGCATGCGCGCTTCTTCCTGCGCAAGAACCACTACGCGCCGGGCACGGTCGGTAAATCGTTCAAACATAGAACTCTCCCTTTGACAGTATTTCTTACCCTCAAGCCTACGCAGTTCTACACATCATTTCGCGGGTGTTCGCTAGAGAGTGAACGGCTACGCCGACGATGAACCACCGATAATCGTCACGGCGAAATGATCACACTAAACAGCCGACAGACGCTGCCCTCTTAAGCAACTTATAAAAGTTGCTTTCACCTCAATAGAGTGCCTTTCAATAAATGCTCATTAAAACCCATGTCAGACATCAGCACGACGAATTTAAGGGGAATTTCTTCCCGTACCCATTTATGTCATATTTTGTACACCATTTGGTAGTTATTAATTAGATTACCGTGCAACAAAATATTAAATAAAAATCGGGGTTACTCAGTGAGTAGCCCCGATTTTTAAAAAACTAACCTAGTTTAGTTTTCACCCTTCATAGCTGCGTAGTACGCATCCTGAATATCCTGGTGAATACGACCGCGATCAGAAACATCGTAGCCGTTTTCTTTAGCCCAGGTGCGAATAGCCGCAGTGTCAGGGTTACGCTTAGCAGCTGCGCTGTTAGTGGTGCGTGAGCCTGCAGGGCGGCCGGGTGCGCGGTTACCCTGCACACGGCGTGCCTTTGCAGCGAAAGGACGCACAGCATCGCGCAAGCGAGCAGCGTTAGCACTGGACAAATCGATTTCGTACTGACCGCCGTCAAGACCAAAACGTACAGTTTCGTCTGCGGGACCGCCGTCGAGATCATCTTCAAGAATGATCTTAACCTTTTGAGCCATTACAGCTTCCTCCTGGTAATAAAATCCATATCGTTTGGCACGGGGCAACACAGGCTTCAAGGTGCTGATTCTTCAAGCAACGTCACAACAAATTAGTGCAAAGTCTACAGACCGTATTTAAAACGTAATTCCATGGTAACAATAGAATTAGAAAATTCACAATTTACAATTATATTACGCAGGAAATAATTAAATTGTTTTATTTAGATTTCTGTTCTTCAAAAGGACGGCGAGTACCTTTTGAATTCTTCACAGCCTCATACCAAGCAGCTGCATCGTCCTGCGCGTCCTTCTGCGCCCTACGTTCGGCGCGATCAGCGCTACTAATCCACCGCAGAATCAAATAAAGAATAATGCCCGCAAAAACCGAGGGAATTAGTGCAATCAGGTACTCCACGAAAATTCTTCCTTCACTTCAGATAGCTCTTAACTACGATAGCCCGCACGCAGCACAAACAAAAACGCCGCCACCCACCCAGGGGTAACGGCGTTTTATAAGAAACCTTACTCAGCTTCAGGCTTCATCAGCGGGAACAAAATAGTCTCGCGAATGCCCAAATCGGTAAAGAGCATAATCAAACGATCAATACCTAAGCCCATGCCGCCCATCGGAGGGGCACCGTGCTCAAGTGCACGCAAAAAGTCATCGTCAAGCTGCATAGCTTCATCATCGCCTCCGGCGGCCAACTTAGACTGCTCAGTAAGACGCTCACGCTGGATAACGGGGTCAATGAGCTCGGAGAACGCAGTGCCGCGCTCCATACCGCCAATAATCAAGTCCCACGCCTCGATAATCGAGTCATCCTCACGATGCGGGCGAGCTAGCGGCTGCGCCGACGGCGGGTAATCGTAGACGAAGGTGGGGTTAATCAAGGTGGGTTCAACAATCTCGCCAAAGAGTTCAACAACCAGCTTCTCAGCATCCCACTTGGGATCGAAGTCAACCTCGTGCTTCTTAGCAATCGCCTGCAGATCGCTCAATGAGGTAGCGGGAGTAATCTCCTGACCAACAGCCTCAGACAGACCGGGGTAAACCCCAACCCACTTCCATTCACCGGCAAGGTCAATAGTGCCCTTATCAGTTTCAATCTGGTGAATGCCCAGCTCATCAGCACACGCAAGAATAATTTCCTTGATGCGCTCTGCCATTACAAACTGGTCAGCGTACGCCTCGTATGCTTCCAAAGTAGTGAACTCGGGGCTGTGAGTAGAATCCACGCCCTCGTTGCGGAAGACGCGTCCAATCTCGTAGACGCGATCGATACCGCCAACAACAGCGCGCTTGAGGTAAAGCTCAGTTGCAATGCGCAGCGTCATATCCTGATCAAAAGCGTTCAGGTGGGTCTCAAACGGACGCGCCGCCGCGCCACCGTGAATCAGCTGCAGAATGGGGGTCTCAACCTCAATGTAGCCGCGGTCCTCAAGAACCTTACGCACGGTGCGAGTAATCTTCGCGCGGCGCACAACGGTCTCACGGGCTTCATCGCGCACCATCAAATCCAAGTAACGCTGGCGCACGCGGGTTTCTTCGTTAAGATCCTTGTGCAAGGTCGGCAAAGGACGCAGTGACTTAGACGCCATCTGCCAGCTATCAGCCATAATCGACAGCTCACCGCGTCGTGAAGAAATAACCTCACCGTGAACAAAAACGAAGTCACCCAAGTCAACGAGTGCCTTCCAGTCTGCCAGTGCGTCCTCACCAACAGCAGCTAAAGAAATCATTGCCTGAATACGAGTACCGTTGCCAGCCTGCACGGTCGCAAAGCAGAGCTTACCGGTGTTGCGAACAAACACCACGCGTCCTGAGATACCAACAACCTCACCGGTTTCATCGCCAGCTTCGAGCTTATCGTCGTACTTAGCGCGAATCTCATCGATGCTGTGAGTTACAGGCACACCCACGGGGTAGGCTTCGCGCCCGGACTCAATGAGCTTTGCGCGCTTTTCCATACGGATTTGCATCTGCTCTGAAACCTCAGAGAAAGTCTTAGTATTCTGCGGTGCTGCAGGGGTTTCTTCTTGTGTACTCACCTATAAACCTAACGGTAGGGTAACGAATCTTTAGCTTAGTTCCATGTTGTCGATGAGGCGGGTTTCACCGACGTACGCTGCCACCAGGGCAAGAGCTCGCTTAGAGTCCTCTGTGGGTGGCGCAAAATTTTCGGGGTCAACGACTTCCAAATAGTCCAAGCGGACGTTCTTTTGGCCATTGATGTAATCGCGTGCTGACTTGAGATCAAGATGCTCAAAACCGCGAGAGATACTCTGCTCACGCAACAGCGCCAGAGTGCGAGAAAGAACCAGAGCTGCCTCGCGATCCTCAGCCGAAAGGTACTGGTTGCGAGAAGACAATGCCAAACCGTTATCTTCGCGCACAATAGCTACCGGCTTGATAGTTACGGGGTGGTTAAAATCAGCTACCATACGTTGCATCAACGAAAGCTGCTGAGCGTCTTTCTGCCCAAAGTAAGCAAGAATCTCGTGGTTGCCCACGCATCCTTCAAGGATATTGAAGAACTTATTAACAACGGTCAACGCACCGTCAAAGTGCCCGGGACGGGTCTTACCCTCGAACAAATTACCCAACTCGCCACTGGATACGGTGATCAGAGGCTTACCTTCGGGGTACATCTCTTCAACAGAAGGAGCAAAAATAATATCGACGCCAGCCTCAGCAGCAACCTCGGTGTCAGCCTCTAAAGTGCGCGGGTAGGTCTCAAAGTCTTCGTTAGGGCCAAACTGAAGCGGGTTCACAAAAATAGATACCGCAACAACCGCATTCTGCTCGCGCGCGCGACGCATGAGGGTCGCATGCCCATTGTGCAAAGCGCCCATGGTGGGAATAAAACCAAGGCGGGCAACCTGCGCGGGCTCTTCTTCGGTAGCGGACGCGTCAAAGGCATCCTGCGCTGCGGCAAGAGCGTGCGCTACAGCGGTCTGGAATTCTTCCGTGGTCCGGGTAATCACGGGTTGGCTCGTCACGATGTGAACGGTCCTTTCAAAGATGAGTGTGCGTTAGCTATCTAGGGCATCAACAATGCGCAAGTACTGCTCATCGTTAAGAGCTCCTTTCGCGTGCGCGCGTTGCGCGGTAGCGCGTGCTAAAGCACGGTAGGAGTCCAAGATATCCTTCGCGTTTTCTTCCATAGCAAAGCCGGTCAAAACCTCCGTATGAGATTCAACCGTGCGGGAGTCCCCACGCACTACCGGCCCGGTGAGTGCTGATTCACCGGATGCCAGTGCGTTATCTAACGATGCTCGCACCAGCGGTTCAAGGTAGCGCGCCGGATCTTCAATCCCCAGCGATGCCAGAATTTGCATCGACTGCCCCGTAATAGTCACGAGGTGGTTCGATGCGTGGGCTAAAGCCGCGTGGTAAAGCGGTCTATCTCCTTCAGCAATAATAACGGGTTCACCGCCCATTTCCACAGAAAGCGCCTGCGCTATAGGCAAAAATGGGGCGGGTCCAGTGACACCAAAACTTGTGTTCTGCAGCCGAGAGAGATCCAGCGACAATCCGGTGAAAGTCATGGCCGGGTGAATAGCAAGCCCAATCGCGCCGCGATTTGTCGCGGGTTCAAGCACTCCCACGCCGTAGCGTCCGGATGTATGAATGAGAATCTGACCAGACTGTAGTGGCGCGTGCTCTGCAATCCATGTCACCAAAGAAGCTAAAGAATCATCGGGAACTGCGAGCAAAATTACTTCTGACTTTTCGACGATTTCCGTAATCTCCATGAGAGGAACACCGTCGAGAAGGGAGTTCGCGCGCTCTTGCGATGCCTCAGATTTTGCGTAGACGCCGACGATAGCGTGGCCTGCACTTCGAAGGGCTGCACCAAGCACCGCGCCGACTTTACCCGCACTGATAATTCCAATGCCAAGGCGGGCAGGTTTGAGGTAATTGCTCATAGGTTACCAGTTTACACGCATGGATTTTCTGCCTAACTACAGCCCAAAAAGCTCCCCCTTTGAAGAAGTTCGAGAGTAGTTAGAGTCTTACCCCGCCTTCCCTTGTCGCTCCAAGTAAGTTTTAATACCCGAACGGCAAAATAAGACAGGGTAAGGGATTACGGAGACACCGGACGCACGCCCAGCTGCGCCTGCCGTACGAACAGGGCACGCGCTACCGACGCATCCGCGTTACTTACCTCCGCAGCAGTGCCCGAATGCCCCGCCACGTCCACGTGAACATGCGCCAGTGCCCTTCTTCTAGCTAACGACCCCTGGCTCAAATGTAAACCCTGAATCTTGCTGTGCGGCACAATCGTTAGGTGGCGATTAGCCCACCCTCCTCGGATCATCAACAGCGCCGGCAAAAGCGCAAACCCGTTACGTTTGTAGGTAAACCAGTTAAAGACGCGGGCACGCTGTGGAGAAACCGTAAAACCACCGGCAGCTCCGCTGCCCACCAACCCGGCGTGCAGGGCACTCGCATCCGCACCGCCAGAACCGACACCCGGAACAACCAGGGGCAGCACTTGAGCTAACTCATCGGCGGTACCCACCGGCAAAAGATAACCGGCAAAAAGACTGTCCAGATCATCTTTACCGGCTAACGAAACCTGCACCTGATACCAACCTTTCAGACGCCACAGTAAGGGCTGGCTGACAGTAATTGCCTGCACACGACCCTCCGGCACCGTCTGCGTGGTGGTGTCGGTGAACCCGTAACGTGTTTTGAGCCCATTCGGACTGGTCGAAAGTCGGAAATTGTAGCCGGTATTAAACTTCTTCCACAGGGCAGATGCGACACCTGCAACCAGCGCGAAGTTAGCGAAAAACATATTGAACAGCGAGGCTCCGGTAAAGAACGAGATCCCTGCAAAAACCAGTAGACCCGCTACGCCCACAATGGTAGTAAAGCTTAAGAAAACAGATGCGATCAAACGTGAGACTGGCACTTTCAACACCGGAGTTTCATCAGCGTCGGTAGCTCCTGCGCCAAGGTTGGTCACCAGATGCTCACGCAGGCGTTCACGCCGCGAATCATGACCCTGTTGAGACACGAACATTGTCTCTGCGTCAGGAACACTGGTTGCAGGGCGTTCATATTCCTGGTCGGAACCGTGCTGAAGCGTCCTCACCTGACTCAGTAACCGAGCGCGCAGCTCACGGGCGTCCTTATACTTGAGAAAACGCACCGACAGCGCGGAATCTGAACCGTCGGCAACATCGAATTTAAGCTCCGCAAGACCGAGCAAACGTGCCATCAAAGAACGGTTAATATCAATGGACTGCACGCGATCCAACCGAGCTTTTCGTTCAGTTTTTGAAAGGATGCCGCTACGCACATACACGTTGCGGTTATCTACGGCAAAGAAGTAGGAATACCAGCTCAGATAGTAGGGAATCAGTAGCAGAGTAAAACTTACGATCAAAAGCGCCGGAAGCCACAACGCACCAAAGTTTTCAAAGACTTTCAGGACACCGGGTAAATCCGGCACCTGTGAAAAGTCAGGAATCTCGCGTTCCTCTCGGCTGCCAATCTCAAAGAACTCGCGTCCGATAGTGAACAGAAAAACGAAGATAACTAGCCACGCGTTCACAAAGGGAGAAAGAACGTGAGCTCTTCGCCAATCTAGTTCTGGTGTGCCGGAGCTTTCCTGCTCGATAGAAGAGTCTGTCTTTTCTTCGCTCATTTACAGCCCCGCCATCTTCGCGTCGCTGAGTTCGGTCAGAATCTCACGCAGTCGTTGGGCATCCCCTTTATCAAGACCGGGAATGGTGGCGCCGGCAGAGGACGCGGTTTTTACCTCTACCGAGGCAAGATTTAGCTTGGATTCGATGGGGCCCGACTTTACATCTACATACTGGATGCGTCCGTAAGGAATAGCGCGTACTTCGTGGAACATCACGCCTTTGCATGTAAGAAGATGGTCTTGGCGTTCGCTGTATCCTAATGCTTTTACCTGACGCTGGGTTAGAAGTAACGACCATATTTCCAGGGCAAGAACGAGACCAAAAATAGTCCAGCAAACCCACGGCGCCCAGTTCCACCAGTGCAGAACCTCGGTGAAAATAAGGGGAAGAGCCGCGATTGTTATAAGAATGAAAGCCCATATCAAACCGGAAATCAGGCGCACTGTCGTATAGCGGGACTGTACGCGCTTCCAACGAATGCCCGCAGGGTCAATACCCGAAGAATTTAGTCCATCGAGCTCAAGGGCAGGCAAGGTGGGCGTAAAGCGCGGAGCAGAACTAACGGATGCTTCAGCGCTAGTTACCCAGGGCGGCGGGTCAGCGGGGCTCACCCCGCGGTTGACCGGTTGTTCAGTGGGCGGTAGGTGCGGCTCAGTCATCGGGTCTTCCTTGAGAAAAGATACAAGTTTTATCCCATTTTCTCAAAGAAAGACACCCATTTCATCGCCCTTACGGACGAGGCGAGTCGTTTCGAGCGTAACCCGTATCTGTTCGTGGCGCCGGGGTGCCCGAGCTGCCGGACGCGTCGTCCCCGTCCTGTGGCGGAATCTTGCACATATTCTCAGCCACAAGGCCGCACACGAGCAAAATAATGCCGGTGACAATGCCTAAAACAGCGAAAGCTACGGGCTCCCACGAGCCTCGGGCACTCAAGAGAGTGAGCTGAAACCCGGTGATAGCAACCTGCCATCCGGCGATTAGAGCGCCCGAGAGAGCGCAAGCCTGCGCAAAAATTGCCACGCGGGCAGCAAAAAGTGGAGTCATCCGGGGCACTTGGGCACGGCGTTCGCGATCCTGGAATTTAGCGACCTGCGAACCAAAATAGAGGGCAAGACCACCGGCAATAACGGCAATTACCAAGGTAGCGGGAGGCAACCCCAGTTCATGCCCGCCAGCAGAGACAGAAATACCGTTGAAAATTGCCCCCGCAAGCAAAGCAAGGGAAAGGCACAGAATCAGGGCACGCGCTCTGAGTTGGCTCATCCACACACCACCGGGGCGGGAAAGAACTCGCGGATGCCATCGGCATCGTCCGCAGTATCGGCTAGGTTGCGAACAGAGCTACCCAACAGTTCGGCCTCGGGTTCCATACGAGCCCAGGGCTCCAATACGAACGCACGTTCCGCGGCGCGCGGATGCGGCAAGGTCAGGTCAGGCTCATCCATTTCTAATGACGCGTACTGGATGATATCGATATCAAGGGTACGAGGGCCCCAATGCACTTCGCGCTTGCGGTGGTGCTTATTTTCGATGGTCTGGGTAAAACGAAGCAGGTCAAAGGGACTCAATGTGGTTTCAATGCGCAGAACCAGATTAACAAAATCAGGTTGATGAGCGGGACCGCCAACTGGCGCGGTAACCGCAACCGGCGAGACGTTCTTAACCTCGATTTTCGGATGCGTGCACAGATCACCAATAGCCCGCATCAGGGTCTCTTTCTTTTCACCCAGGTTAGATCCCAGCGCCAAAAGAGCCTCTACACTCATACCTGCTTCTCCCTAAAAATCGTCACCGACACATCGGAGAACGTCACTTCAATCGGAGCGTTCGGTTTATGAACAGTTAGCTCTAGAGCATCAATTGCAAAACGGTTCAGGATAGTTGAGGCAAGCTTTTCAGCAAGGGTCTCAATCAAATCTACTGACTGCCCCGTAATGACTTCACGGATTGTTTCAGCAACCTCAGCGTAGTTAGCGGTTTGGGCAATGTCATCGCTAGCCGAGGACGCCTGAAAGTTGGTGAACATAGTGACATCTACAAAGAAAGGCTGACCGGTTTTCTTTTCAGAATCAAGAACCCCGTGATAACCCACGCATCCAACGCCGGTGAGAGTGATGCGGTCAGCGAAAGCATAGCGTGAAGCCGGGTGCGATGTTTCGGTCATACTACCTTCCTCATCTTCATTGATTAGCTCTAGTAATTCTTAACTGCCATTATGGCTTTTTAAAATGATTGTCATCTTGTAGTGGGACGCACATTATTGAGGGTTGCAGTTATAGTTCAGCGGATTTTCAGGGTTAAGAGTCTGATTCTTAAGCGTTTGATGAGTTACACACCACGCTATAGAGGTTAAGGTCACACTTATATGTCGTTATAAACTGCAATATTTCGCGATGATTACGTAGATTACCTAATCATCACTGACCGTTAGTATTTTGGTAGCGACGAAAAGCCTTCGCCACCTGAACCGCATCGGCGCTTGATGCTACGTCATGAACCCGCACAGCCCAGGCTCCTTCAGCCGCCACCAGCGCAGTAATAGCCGCCGTTGCGCCATCGCGTCCTTCAGCTACTACAGCTGACTGCTCAGCGGAAGCACCGGGCCGCTGACTAGCGGCCTCAGCAAGCAAGGTGCCAATAAAACGTTTACGAGAGCCAGCCACAAGCACCGGGTTACCGAGCAAGGTCAACTCGTGAGTTGCGGCAATGAGTTCCCAGTCCTGCACACCGCCTTTGGCAAAACCTAAGCCCGGATCAATGATGAGGTTTTCAGGCTTTACTCCGGCGCCGTATAAACGCTCACGCAGCATCAACAGCTCCGCCTTTACCTCTTGAACGGTGTCACTGTAGCTCGCCTGAGCGTCCATGGTCTGCGAGGTACCGCGCGCGTGCGTCAAAATATAGGGAACCTGTAATTCGGCGGCGGTTTGCACCATGCCATCGGTCAAACTCATACCCGAAACATCGTTGATAATGCGGGCTCCCGCTTCTATAGCTGCGCGAGCAGTTTGCCAGTTCAGAGTATCGATACTCATCACCGCACCAATTTTTGCCAACTCTTCAATGACTGGCAGGACGCGGCGCTGTTCTTCCTCAATGCTTACTCGGGTAGCTCCAGGACGCGTGGATTCCCCACCAACGTCGATGATGTCAGCACCGGCTACAAGCATAGCGCGGGCGTGCGCAACAGCGTCCTGCACCTCAAAATGCTGACCACCATCGCTGAAAGAATCGGGGGTGACATTCAAAATACCCATAACCAACGTACGGTCATTCGGCAGATTCTCAAAAGAACCCCAGCCACATACATCAGACATAAAAAACCTCGCTTAGCGCGAGAGGGGAGCTATGTTGCTTGTATAGACTAAAACGTGCAACATAACTCCCCTCTCACAGCATCAACATCTCTAGTGCTTGCTCATAATCAGGCTCATCGCCTCGGCGCGGGTAGCCCCATCGCGCAAAGCTCCGCGTACCGCACTGGTAACGGTCTTCGCACCCGGTTTTTTCACACCGCGCATACTCATGCACATATGCTCCGCCTCAACAACCACAATCACGCCCATAGGGTTAAGGTTTTCTACAAGAGCTTCAGCCACCTGAGTAGTCAAACGCTCTTGCACCTGAGGACGGCGCGCAAACAAGTCAACAGTGCGAGCCAGCTTGCTCAGCCCCGTCACCTTGCCTTCGTCACCGGGAATATACCCAACATGCGCCACACCGTGGAAAGGCACCAGGTGATGCTCACAAGTCGAATAGAAGGGAATATCTTTCACCAGCACTAGCTCGGAGTGCCCGATATCGAAAGTAGTGCTCAAGATATCTGAGGCGTCTTCATGAAGACCCGAGAAAAACTCGGCGTAAGCCCGCGCAACGCGTGCCGGAGTCTCTTGCAGACCATCGCGGTCAGGGTTCTCACCAATGGCGAGCAAGATTTCGCGAACAGCAGCTTCTATGCGCGGCTGATCAACAGCACTTACACCGCTGAGCTCAGCCACTAGCGTCCACCGCCAAAGGGATTATCTACATCGGGGTTACCGTGCGGACCTTCAGCACCCGGATGCGGGTGCCCACCACCGTGACCGGGAATGGGGTCGATGGTGGTTTCAGGGCCATTGGGCGCTGCGTCAGGGTCAACTACGGGCTGCTGAACAATAACGTCATCATTTTCTTCATCCACCCCGGCCTTATGTGAACCGGCTGCCAGCTCAGAGGGAGCCTTTACCGGAGGCAAATCTGAGACGGTGCGGTTATCTTTAGACAGCCACTGAACGCGCTCAGGACGCTTGCGAACAGTTGAGAAGATCTCCGCCAGTTCTTTCTCTAGCAGGGTTTCTTTTTCAAGCAGTGCGAATGCCAATCGGTCAAGAACATCACGGTTTTCAGTAAGAATCTCGTGAGCTTCATCGTGAGCACCGGCGAGCAACTCGTAGACTTCTTGATCGACAATGTATGCCAACTCATCGGAGTAATTGTTGCTCTTACCAGCACCGCCGCCCAAGAAGGGATCAGATTCTTGCGCGGTCAGACGTACCGAACCAATGCGGCTGCTCATACCGTACTCGGTCACCATCTTGCGAGCGGTATCGGTTGCCTTTTGAATATCGTTTGATGCACCGGTTGAAGGGTCGTGGAAGACGATTTCTTCAGCCGCGCGTCCACCCATAGCGTATGCCATCTGATCGAGTAGCTCGTGGCGGGTAGTTGAGTACTTATCGTCCTCGGGCATAACCATGGTGTAGCCCAGGGCACGACCGCGAGGCAGAATCGTAATCTTGGTGACGGGCGCTGAGTTGCGAAGAGCTGCAGCTACCAGTGCGTGGCCACCCTCGTGGTAAGCAGTAATCTTGCGTTCGTGTTCACTCATGATGCGTGAAGAACGTTGCGGGCCTGCCATGACGCGGTCAATAGCCTCATCGATAGCACGCTCATCAATCACGTTTCCGCCATCGCGAGCAGTCAACAAAGCAGATTCGTTCATCACGTTAGCAAGATCCGCACCGGTAAAGCCGGGGGTACGCTTTGCAACGGATGCCAAATCAACGCGACGATCGATGGGCTTACCGGTCGCGTGAACTTCAAGAATGCGCTGACGACCCTTAAGGTCAGGAGCATCCACGCCTACCTGGCGGTCAAAACGTCCAGGACGCAACAGCGCAGGGTCAAGAACATCAGGACGGTTGGTTGCAGCAATAACGATGATGTTGGAGGTTCCGTCGAAGCCATCCATTTCAACGAGCAACTGGTTGAGGGTCTGTTCGCGCTCGTCGTTGCCGCCGCCCATACCAACGCCGCGCTGGCGTCCTACGGCGTCAATTTCATCGACAAAGATAATTGCTGCGGGATTCTGCTTAGCTTCTTTGAACAGATCGCGTACGCGAGATGCGCCCACGCCCACGAACATTTCAACAAAGTCAGAACCTGAAATTGAGTAGAAGGGGACGCCTGCCTCGCCTGCAACTGCCTTAGCAAGCAGGGTCTTACCGGTACCCGGAGGACCGTAAAGCAATACACCCTTAGGAATCTTTGCACCCAGACGAGTGAACTTCTCGGGCTCAGCCAAGAATTCACGGACTTCTTCGAGTTCTGCAAGAGCCTCGTCAACGCCCGCAACATCGCCAAAGCGAACAGTGGGGTTGTCCTTATTGAACTTCTTAGCCTTCGACTTTGAGAAGTTCATGATCTGGGAGCTACCGCCACCCATGCGGCTCATTAAGAACCAGAACAGCAGCATCAAAATAAGAATCGGTGCAATGAATGAAAGGATAGAGGTGAACCAGTTATTTTGTACTGGCTGATCGGTGTAACTCTCAAGATCAGCCTTGTTCATGGTGTCAACGACTTCGTTGGCGCGCGGTTCAACGTAGTAGAAAGTCAATGACTTACCGAGATTATCGCCCTCGGGGTTGGTGTAATTATCCTTGAGTTCAAGGTCTACACGCTGATCCCCATCATGAATCTTGGCGCTGACTACCTTGTGATCATTCAACAGGTTCATACCCACGTTGGTATCAACGCGGTTAGTTGAAGAGAACAGCGGGCCGGCAAACATGCCACCCAAGATCACCAGTGCAACAATGACAAAGAACCAGGGACCGCTAAAAAGCCTAGCGAAAAAGCCCTTTTTGGGCTTACCGCCCGGGTTCTTCTCAGAATTCTGAGCCAATTCTTACCCTCCGTTTGTGGCGGCGTCCCGCCATCTCGTGAATACGCCCGCTCTTATGCATAACAAGAGCTACGCGTAGATATAAAGCTGCAACTATCCAATGTACCCAATAAAACTGGCAATTTACTCATTGGTTTCAGAACTTCACCTCAAAGCAAAAAGAATATGGCTGTGAGGAGCACGGGCGGTCTTCACAATGATGCGCGCAGTAGCTGCGGGATCTTGGCGGTTCGACAAACTGCCACACAGAGATTTTTTAATCCTATCGGGGTAGGACGGCGATGGACAGCCTCCCTTAAATGCCAGCCCCGAGCCAGCTGACAATCCCCGCCTGTCCCCTTAATCCCCACAAAAAAGCGCCCGCATCCTACTAA
>JBHWPN010000004.1:0-3992 GCA_043424895.1 Rothia sp. (in: high G+C Gram-positive bacteria)
GGTGCCGCGCCGATATATATGATTGCCTTGCTTTGCGTGCGTTCACGCACTTTGGGTTGGGTTCTGCCCCGCCAGAAGAATATAATTGCCTCAGAAATACCAATTAAACTCACATGAGGTGAATCGTGCCCGACTCCCCTAACTCCCAGCGACACTCCGTCTCCCTTGGCAGTATCGGGCACAAGCCTTCGGACGCCCCCGGCCAGCCGGTCAGTGAAAAGCAGGCACGCGATAGGGCGAGCGGACGTGCCACCTGGCACCGCAAGGCGTCCAAACCGGTGAGTGTGTGGATGATGGCACTTTTTGTTGTGCTCATGACACACCGCTGGATTCCGAATTCCCTGTGGCTCATGGTGCACATGATCACCTTGGGGCTAATCACCAACTCCATTTTGGTGTGGAGTCAGCACTTCACCGAGGCCCTGCTTAAAAACCGCCTGCCCGATTCAGCGCGCGGTGAGCAGATTCGTCGCATCTACCTGCTCAATGCCTCGATCATCATCATGATGATTGGTGTTATCTTCAATCTTTTCCCCCTCACGCTGGTGGGTTCAACGGGCGTCGGGCTCATGGTTGCATGGCATGGCTATTCACTCCTTCAGCAAGTGAAACAAGCTCTGCCTGCGCGTTTTCAGTCGACCATCCACTTCTATATCGCGGCGGCTTGGCTGCTACCCGTTGGTGCTGCTTTTGGTGCGACGCTCGCTGCGGGGCTGAGCAGTCAGTGGCACGCGCGTTTTCTTCTAGCGCATGAAGCCGTAAATATTCTCGGTTTTGTGGGTTTCACCGTTGTTGGCACACTCATGACGCTGTGGCCCACTATGTTGCGTACTAAGATGACGCAGGACGCGGTAGGTATCTCAAAACGAGCTCTCTATGTGATGAGTGCAGGGGTTGCGGTAATTACTCTGGGCGCCCTTGCCGGATGGCGTTTTGTGGCTGTAGCAGGTTTGGTTCTCTACGTTCTTGCCCTGTGCTTGGTTGCCTATCTGATGGTTCGTACCTGCGCCACCAAGAAGCCCACCGAGTTCGCAACCATGTCGGTTGCAGCTGGTTTTACCTGGTTTATTATTGGCGTGATTACCGCAGCGGTTCTCGTTGCCACCCACGACTTTTCTTCTCTTAATCTGCGCACCGCAACACCCATGTACGTCGTTGGGTTCTTAGTGCAGGTTCTACTCGGTGCCATGTCTTACCTGCTTCCGGCGCGCATGGGCGGCGGGCCAGCAGCGGTGCGCGCCGCTAATAAAGAGTTCAATAGGTTTGCCGCAGGACGCGTGGTGATGGTTAACCTCTGCCTGCTGCTCTTTGTGCTACCTGCCAACTGGACGGGATCGTGGGTTCGCACCACAACATCCCTACTCGGTGCTTTTACACTTTTTGCCTTCGTGCCGCTGATGCTTCGCGGGGTGAAAGCATCAGTTGCCAAGCGCAAAGAAATGATTCTGGCACGCTCACGGGGCGAGGCACCTAAACCCGACCCTGAAGCGCTGACGCCGGCAGCGGCGCATCATCGCCGCAATATGGCTCTTGGCGCGGCAGCAGTTGCCCTCGTAACTCTTCTGGGCTTTATTGCGGACCCCGCCGCGGTGCGCCTGCCGGTTGGAACACAGGCATCCACCGTGCAAGCAACCGGTGAAACCACCACGGTGCAGGTTGAGGCAACCGCCGACATGCGCTTTACACCCGATACGGTGGAGGTGCCCGCCGGCAACCGCCTAGTCATTGAAGTGAAAAATACTGACCCCGGCAATGTTCACGACCTCACCTTTGAAAACGGGACAGACACCGGACGTATTGACCCCGGCCAAAGCGCAAGCGTGGACGTCGGTATTATCGACGGCAACCTTGAAGGCTGGTGCTCGATTGTAGGGCACAAAGCGATGGGCATGACCTTTAACGTGATTGCCACCGGCGTTGAAAACACGAGTGCAGGCGCAGGCGCCATGAACCACGATGCAATGGGACAAGGCTCCATGAGTCATGGTGGAACAGAGTCAAGTTCAGCAACTACTATGCCCTCTAGCGCCATTGACCTTGCTACCGCGCCGGAGAATTTTGAGGCACGCGACGCGTCCTTAGCCCCCGTTGACGAAAACGAAATAGAAAACGGTGCCACCATCCACCGCGAGACCTTTAACGTTGAGGAACTTCAGCAAGAGATCGCGCCGGGTACCAGCATCAATGCGATGACCTTTAACGGTAAATACATGGGTCCGACGCTGCGCGGTAAGGTGGGCGATGTCTTTGAAATTACGCTCGTCAATAAGGGCAGCATGGGACATTCCTTGGATTTCCACGCGGGAATGGTCGCACCCGACCCGGTGATGAAAACCATAGCCCCCGGTGAGTCTTTGACCTACCGCTTTGAAGCGCGCGGAGCCGGCATGTGGCTGTATCACTGCTCAACTATGCCCATGAGCTCGCACATGGCATCGGGAATGTTCGGCGCCGTCATCATCGAACCCGATAACCTGCAGCCTGTCGACCGCGAATACGTGCTCGTGCAAAACGACACCTACCTCACAGACGCCGGTGAAAAAGCAGACAACGGCAATGTCCTGGCGGATGTCTCGCCCGAAGGCATCTCAGCAGGCACTCCCACACTCACCATGTTCAACGGTTACGCCAACCAGTACGTCTACCAGCCTTTGCAGGCAAAGGTGGGCGACCGCGTCCGCATGTGGGTACTGGCAGCCGGTCCTTCTAAAGGTACAAGTTTTCACGTCGTTGGCAGCCAGTTCGATACCGTCTACAAAGAAGGTGCTTATTCGCTGAAGAACGGGCAGGATGCCTTTGGTACAGCGGGGCATGCGCAGGCACTTGATCTCGTGGCAGCCCAGGGTGGTTTCGTTGAGATGGAGATGCTAGAACCCGGCAACTACTCCTTTATCAACCACGACTTCGCAGAAGGCGAGCGCGGCGCTAAAGGCGTGCTGCATGTGAGTGAGTAGGTAAGGACGCTCGGTCTCGCTAACATGACCGGGGTGGTGTTTGGACGCTCCGCTTTAGATTGACTAGCTACGCGCACCGGAATTCTTGTGCGCCTAACTTCCCTTACACGCCAACCCCGAGCCAGTTAGTCGCACAAGAACATCCGGTTTTCGAGGTTACCTCCTAAACGTCGATGCGTGTGCGGGGTTCAACTGGTCGGGTCTGGCGTTAGGGATGTTGAATCCCGCACACGCATCGAGGGGTCTTTTCGGCATATGACCTTTCGGTCTATCCTCGCCCCCAGTTATGTCTCTCGCGCCACCTCTTCTACACATTTGCAAGTGCAAGCAACTAAGCTAGATGCGATGGTTGAAGAGAAGAAGAGCGTACGCGCACCTAAGAAGTTTTTGGCTGGTTTTCTAGCGCACTGGCAGATTGTTGCATCGGCAGTTTTGCTGGGTGCAGGTGTTACCGGTCTTGCTGTTACCTACGAGGATTACTGCGGCATGACTGATTTAGCGTACGCACCGGCGGAGGTTCGCGATGATCTACAGCGGGCGTCCGAGGAATCCGGTGTTCGCACAGGTGTGCTTGCTTCTCAGCTTGAAACCGAAAGCCACTGGCGTGTGGGCGTGGCATCGCACGCGGGAGCGCAGGGGCTAGCACAGTTCACGCCCGAGACCTGGGAGTTGTGGGGCCAGGGTAGCGAAATCACTAACCCCGAGGATTCTATTAAGGCGCAGGGGCACTACTTGGCGTACTTGCGCGATCGTCTAGCGCCGTTGGCTGATTCTGAGGACGAGCTTGTTGACCTCATGCTCGCCGGCTACAACGCAGGCCCGGGTGCAGTGGAGCATTATAAGGGAATCCCGCCCTACGGGGAGACACAGGAATACGTGAAGAAAATCGATGCCTTGGCGAACAGCAAGTTCAAGGTGACGTGCGATCCTGAACCGCAGTTCAAGCAGGCGCAGATTAGCTACCCGGCAACCAAGGACTAAGTTTTTATACCGCGAGAGGGGAGGGATGGGACACTTTTTATCCAAAAAGTGTCACTC
>JBHWPN010000005.1:0-21110 GCA_043424895.1 Rothia sp. (in: high G+C Gram-positive bacteria)
CCGTGGGTAGCCTCGGTGAACTCGCGGGTAGCTTCCAAAAACTCCTCGCGCTTGCCGTCTTTCACCTGGTACTTCACAACAATAAAAATCACGTCAAAATCCTTTTCTTTAGGAAGTCGGGAATAGGAAAACCCGCCTACCTCCATCTTGTCACAGCACGTGACAAAAGAAGACAGGCGGGCTTTCTTGGCAAATTTAGGAAAGCTTCTCGATCAGCTTGGTGTTGAAAGCTTCCAGGTCACCGGGGTTGCGGCTGGTGATGAGCGAACCGTCAACCACCACTTCTTCATCAACCCAGGTAGCGCCGGCGTTCTTGAGGTCGGGTGCAACTGAAGTGAAAGAGGTGACCTTGCGGCCCTTTGCGACGCCTGCATCAATGAGCAACCAGGGAGCGTGGCAGATAGCAGCAACAGGTTTGTTGGCGTCCAAGAAGTCATTAACGAGCTTGCGGGCACCTTCATCTAGGCGCATCGCGTCGGCGTTCAAGGTGCCACCGGGTAGCAGAAGCGCATCGAAGTCTTCAGCCTTCACGTCTGCGGTCTTTGCGTCCGGAGTAAAGAAATCTTTCTTCTCCCAGTCGCTCTCCATGCCCTGGAATTCCTTGCCGTCGGGGGACGCGAGAGTGACGCTCGCGCCTGCCTTGCTGAGAGCATCGCGGGGTGAGGTAAATTCAATCTGCTCTACGCCCTGAGATGCGAGTGCGAGTACTTTTTTGCCGTTGAGGTCAGCCATGATAAGTCCTTTCATTCGTTCAACAGTTCACTTACCATTCTCTCATTTTCATGGGGTGGATGCGAGGGATAGGTTGCGGCGTTCACTGACCGCGGAGGTGGTGGCGGGTGCTGAAGGGTGGTTACCCCGTCTCAAATTGCCGTTTTGGGTGTAATTTCACATCCAAAACGGTGATTTCGTACCGGGTAAGGACGGGCGGCTCGGAAATCTGTAAGAATCCTTGTTTTTATGTAAAGTATGTTTTATATTTTAAGGGAGGTCTCAACCTGAAAGAACAACTATGGCAACGAACGATAACGGCACCAATATGGTGCGAAAGTTCAGACGCTGGAACGAGCTGTCGCAGGCAGAGCTTGCTGAGCGCACAGGCGTCTCGCGTCAGACTATCGCCAATATCGAAAAAGGAAACTACTCGCCCTCGGTCTACCTAGCGCTTTCAATCTGCAAGGTGCTCGGCCGGACGGTAGAAGAAGTTTTTGGCGAAGAACAGGAGTAATCATGAGCTACAGCGACAAAATACTTGAACGCTACGATGCCTCGGTGGATGACGAGTTCGAGCGAGAAATGCTGTATAGGTCTACGGCAATTTCGTACACGTGGTCTGTCTGGTTGCTTTATATTGCGTTAGTTGTACTGGCATGGGTCTTACCGGGTGCTTACTCCCTGCTTATGATTCTGCCGCTACTTGCTTTTGTAGTTGCGATGTTGATTGGTGATTCGTGGCTACGCAAGCGGGCACCTTACCCGCGTCTGAACGGGTACTCAACTACCGAGAAAATCTTGATGGTAGTGATTTCATTGGCGATGGTAGGCGGGGTTATCTGGAACCTGTCTTCGCTGATGGATAGCGGATTTTCAATAGGCGGGATTGTTGGCGCAGCTATCGGAATCGGTGCTGCTATTTACATTCTGAAGTATCTTTCTACCCGCCAGCATCGTAAAGACCGCGAACGCCTGGATGCCCAGCTCGACGAGGACTAGCCGGATACGCGTTGCCGGGTGTCGCGTCCTGCTTTCCCCTCTACTTTTCGTGGATTTAAGCTGTAAAAACGCGGGAATTACAGCATAAATCCACGAAAAGTGAAAGAAGTCGAACTTGCCCACCCCGATAGACTGGATTCATGACCCCCACGCTTGAACACACCTACGCCCGCACTTTTCCGGCGCTCGCCACAGAGCAGGTGCCAACTATCCCCAAGGAGTCACGCGTCGTCTGGGTGAATGAACCCCTAGCTCAAGAACTTGGGTTGGACGCGGCTTGGCTAGCCACCGATGACGGGTTGGCCTGGCTGACGGGTGGCTCCGCGCCGACCTACGCCCTTGCCTATTCGGGCTTTCAGTTTGGGCAACTTTCCCCGGTGCTCGGTGATGGACGCGCCCACCTCGTCGGCGAGTTGCCCCTTCCGGATGAAGACACCGGCAAAAACCAGGTAGCCGAAACAGTGGAAAACCCAGCTCACCCCCGCGTCGATCTGCACCTCAAAGGCAGCGGGCTCACCAACTTTTCGCGTCCGGGGTCTGACGGTAAAGCACCCCTTTCAGCGGTCTGGCGCGAGGTCGTCATCGGGGAATCCCTGCATGCCTTAGGTGTACCCAGCACCCGCGCGCTCGCTGTCATTGAGACTGGAGAGTACATTCGCCGCCGCTCACCCATGCCTGAACCTGCCGGGATTTTGGTGCGTGTGGCGTCCTCGCATCTTCGTGTAGGTGCGTTTCAATACGCTCAGCTCACCGAGGGCGAGGGGTTCCGCAAAAATCTCACTAAATATGCTCTGATTAGGCATTATTCAGAATTAAACGCTGATCACCCCCTTGATTTGTTGCGCGCCGTGAGTAAGGAACAAGCGCAACTGGTGGCGCACTGGATGTCTTTAGGCTTTGTGCACGGCGTGCTTAATACCGACAACGTCAGCATTTCGGGTCAGGCTATCGACTTTGGTCCGTGCGCTTTTATCGATGCTTTCTCGCATGATGCAGTCTATAGCTCCATTGACAGGCAGGGGCGGTACAAATACCGCAATCAGCCCGGTATTACGCAATGGAACCTTGCGCGCTTTGCTGAAACTCTGCTCGACCTTATCGACGAGAACCCCAACCGTGCCATCCACCGGGCAACGGACGTCCTGGCTGAATTTGAAGACACTTACCAGGACGCGCACACCCGCCTTTTTGCTGCAAAGCTGGGTATTGATGTGCCTGAAAATGCGGACGGTCAAACTCTCGATAGCGTTGGCGTATTTATTGAGCGCACGTTAGACCTGATGGAAGAAAATAATCTTGATTTCACGGGCTTCTTTCGTGTGGTAACTGATAGCACCGACGCCGATGCGATTGAGCTGCAAAACCAGCAGGTAATCAGTGAGTTGTTGGGGCAAGAGTCGGCGCAGCAGTGGCTCACTGAGTTGAGTCAGCTACGCGAAGAAACCGGCACGCATCCCGAAAAATCACGTGAGCTTATGGCTGGGTCTAACCCTATTTATATTCCGCGCAATCTCACGCTTGATGCCGCCCTGCGCAAGGTCGAAGCAGGTGATACTGCTCCGATTGAGCGTCTTATTGAAGCGGTCCGAAACCCCTATACGCGCGTGCCCGGTAAAGAAGATTTGGAGCAGGCACCCGCGTCCTCAAAGTTCTTTACAAGTTTCTGTGGCACTTAACATGTCCACCAAATAGGTATATTGTCCCCTAAAGTGCGGGAACTTGTATAGACTAAACCAGTAGCGGCTTTCCTTGCTAAAACCTGAGGCGTCCCCACGTCTCGGTGTGAAGGAAAGCCGCTATCTCGTTAAGACTCCCGAATGTTGGTTGGGTTAAGTAGCACCCTCTACAGGTAAACGGGGTTCATGCACAAACGCGCCATCCTTGCCCCGTTGCATAGGGTGAAGATGGCGCGTTTGATTCTCTTTTAGAGAACTAGATGCCTACCAGCGGTTGACTGCCGGAGCGTCCTCGTCGAGCAGGCTCATCTCGCGTGCCTCATCAGCGGTGAGCTCATTGCGTTCAATCTGCGGGCGGGTTATTGAATAGCGGAAAGACCCACCGCGCGCCTGGAACCGTATTGCTTCAAGATCATCTTGAGCGCTCAAAGATGAAAGATAGCCATCGTTGTTGAGATCAGCTGATACGGGGCTGTAAGAAATTCGGCCGTCATCGTTGAAGTCAACCGGTGCATCTGCAACGGCGTCACGACGGTAGTCGTACAAGAAGCCGCGTGATTCAGGGCCGAAACCGTCTTCCTCATACAGGCTGCGCTCATTCAGAGTGTTGAAACGTTCTGTGGAATAGCCAAAGTACAGGCTGCCATCGGTGCGCGGAACACCCTTAATCTGGTAGCGGTAGTTCATGATGCTGAAGTAATTAGGCTTGAAATTCACGTTGTCGTTACCGCCGTGCAGCAGGCCAAGGTTATGGCCAAGTTCGTGAATGAAAGTGCCCGCGTAGGTAGCGCTCGATACGTTATCACCCCAGTAGGTAGGGCCAAGGGTGACAGCAAAATTAAGACCGTTAATCTGGGCGATGCCTGATGAGCCCGGGGCGTCTGAGTAGTAGTCGCCGAAGACCATGTAGTGGAAAACGCCGTCACGAGCGGGGTCTGAATGGTTGTAACGTAGCTGTCCAACGGTGGTTTCATTGCGAAGAACCTGGTAGGGAATCTCCTCGCCGCCACCGAGGTTGTACTTCGAATAGCGGCTACCCGCATCCAGATGAATATTCACGCCCTGGCGACCGTCAGGGTTGTTAATCGGGTAGCTGGCGAAAGTATCGACAATGGTGTCCAGCTCAGGCTGGGTTGCCATTAGACCTGGCATGTAATCCATCTCGACAAAGATGTCTTTGTGATTGGGGTCAGCACCCCAAGCTGGGAAGTCAAGGTCGACCCGACCGTCATTGTCGTAGTCATAACCGTTGATTTCCCAGGAATTGGGGATGCCGTCGCCATCGTTGTCGTTGATGGATGCTGCGTTGGCAGGTGCTGCCAGGCTGGTGAGGCCAATGAATGCCAGGGTAAAAGTGGCAAGGAATTTCTTGCCTGAAAATAGTGTGCGCATTCGCGTGTGTACTTTCTAGGTGGTTCGAGCAACTCGAGTGGTTCAAGCGGTTCGAAGTGGGGAGTGTTGTGTGGTTCTGGTTTGAGATTAAGGGAGAAAAGGAAGGTTGGTCAACCTGAAACGAGTGAAAAAATGCCCTCTGATTAGGGGATATATACAAATCTGGTGAGGTGGTAAACAAAGCAATTTTTGTACACGGCACTAAAGTTTCAATGTGACGGTTGGGCTTAATAAATAAAATTTTCCCTGCGTCTATTTGCAACATTGTTCAACAATCCATATATTGTGGTGTAGATCTATGACGCAGCACTCTTGCTTGCGTTCCTTACTCGTGAGAGGAACCTGCGTTGGCAGAAAACACAACACCCATCAAAGGAAGCGTTGCGGCTTCCAAGAGTGGACGCCGTTCCGTACTTGTCGGCGCGCTCTTCCTTATGGCCACCAGCGCCATTGGCCCCGGCTTCATTACTCAAACCGGGCAGTTTACCTACAAGCTTGGCGCATCCTTTGCATTTGCCATTTTGGTCTCGATTCTCATTGACATCGCCGTGCAGCTCAATGTGTGGCGCGTCATTGGTGTATCTGGTCGCAAGGCGCACGAACTGAGCAACGCCGTCCTTCCCGGACTCGGTATTTTGCTTTCTATTCTGGTAGCACTGGGCGGATTCGTCTTCAACGTCGGCAACGTCGCCGGCGGCGGTCTCGGCTTTGACTCCATGCTAGGAATAGACCCCACCATCGGTGGTATTATCACTGCGGTTCTGGCAATCGCAGTCTTCCTATCTCGCAAGGCGGGTATGGCGCTGGATCGCATTGTTGTGGTTCTCGGTGTCATCATGATTCTTGCAACCGCTTACGTGGCAATCGTTTCTAACCCGCCCGTGGGTGAGGCAATGCGTAACACCGTGATGCCTGAAACCATTGATTTCGCGACCATTACGACGCTGGTTGGTGGCACTGTGGGTGGTTACATCACTTATGCGGGTGCGCACCGCATGATCGATGCTGGTGTTTCGGGTCTTGAAGCTGTCACCGACATTACTCGTTCGTCGGTTACCGGCATTATTATCACCGGCATCATGCGCTTCTTGCTCTTTTTGGCAATTCTGGGCGTTGTTACAACTGGTGTTGAACTCGCTGCAGATAGTTCCATTGCGGCTCAGGCATTCGGTGTTGCTGCCGGTGAAATCGGCACCCGTTTGTTTGGTTTGATCTTGTGGGGCGCATCCATTTCATCAGTAATTGGCGCGGCGTACACCTCGGTTTCATTCTTGACCCACAACAACACCCCGGTAAAGGTTAAGAACGGTCTGACCATTGCGTTTATCGTGGTTTCAACCATTGTGTTCGTAACTCTCGGTAAGGCGCCGGCAACCCTGCTAATTGTGGCGGGTGCTGTGAACGGTCTGATTCTGCCTGTTGGTTTTGGTGTGTTGCTTGTAGTGGCAACTTTCAAGACCCGCACTTTGTTGAATGGTTACAAGTACCCCGTGTGGCTGTTGGTGATTGGTTGGGCATCTTGGTTGCTCACTATCTACTTGGGTTGGAAGTCCTTAGGTGGCATCGCGCAGCTGTGGGCAGGCTAGCACCCAATTTTCCGAGCTAGCGAGGAAATAAAAATTGGGTGCTAGCGCTGAGCTTAGCGTTAGCGGCGAAGCGAGGGTGCGGTGAGCGTAGTGAACGCGTGCCTCTCAATTTTCCGAGCTAGCTTATGAAGTTCTCCCCGGTGAAAATGAGTTTTCACCGGGGAGATTTTGTGTAATCAGATATCTCACTTTCCGTGGATTTGCGCTGTAAAAACGCGGGAATTTTAGCGTAAATCCACGAAAAGTGAGCGGGATGCGGTGGAGCTTTACACTCGGTCTGCGAAGTAGGCTGCCGAGGATGCGAGGTAGGCGCGCAGGTGGGTGTGCGCGTCCTGCTTTTTACCGGCCTCTAGCAGGTGCATCAGGTGCTCATTCTTTTCCACAAAAGGTGAGTGAAAGTCCGGAACTGTCACCATCGAGTGAAAGAGTAGGCGCATTTCAGCAAGCGCACTGGTCATCAACGTGTTGAGTCGCTCGCTACCAGCCATGCGCACCAGTTCGCGGTGAAAGTCTTGGTTTGCGCTTGCCATGCCGGATACAGAGCCTGATGCGCGGTGCCCCTTGGACTGCTCAATAATACGGCGGAGAACCTGTTTTTCACCCGCCGGAATAAGGTCGATGGCGGCACTTTCCAGTGCTAGGCGAAGTGTGAAAAGCTCGTGAATCTGCTTCTTATCGGGCGTTGCGACAAAAACCCCTCGGTTGGGCACGCGCGTCATCAGGTGCTCAGCCTCGAGTGCGATAAAAGCCTGCCGCAGGGTGTTACGCGAGATGTTGAGCAGTTGCGCCAGCGTGGTTTCAGATAGCTTGGTGCCCGGTTCTAAGGCACCTTCAATCATGGCGGTGCGTAGCACGTCTGCTACCCAGGCCGTCGCGAAAGCATGATCGGGCGTTGACCGCGCGGCGATGCTTTCAAGCGTAGGAACAACGGGTATTGAGGTGGTTTCAGGATTCACGGGTTTAACTATATAGAACGGTGGAGTCTTATCTTTCATTCCCTCCTACAAGTAGTGACCACGAAACTCCCAAAATGCGGCTTTTTTAGCCGGATTTTGGGAGTTACGTGGTCACCTGTGAGAAAAACGTGGTCACCTCTGGAAGAGGCAGGTTAGCCTTCGAACTCTACGAGAGCCTGTCCTGCCTGGACGCGTTCGCCCGGCTCGGCGGTGAGGCCAGCTACCACGCCACCGACCTCCGCGAGTACGGGAACTTCGGTCTTCATCGCCTCGAGAATAGCCACCTGCTGTCCAGCTTCAACACTTTCACCCACCTCTACGGTAAAGCGCAAAAGCGAACCGCTCATGGGTGCGGTGACGCTGGATGTGGCGTCCTGCCCGCTGTCACCTGCGGCGGAAGAACCGGGTGCGCCTGCGCTACCGAAAGAATTGAAAATGGCATCGGGAATACCGACCTTGGTGGAGACACCGTTGACTTCAAGGTTGAACCGGGTGACACCGGTGCCCGGGAAGCTGGTAGCACCCACGGGTAGTAGACCACCGCGGTAGTTCTCATCGGGCACAAGATCATCGCCCAACTCGTTCTCAATCCACGTGGTGTAGACCTTGAACTCTTCACCGGTGAAGTCGGAGTGTTCCATCACGCGTCGCGCAAAGGGGATAACCGTTGCTACCCCTTGAATCTCTAGCTGACGCAGAGCGATGCGGGCGCGGCGAATGGCGAGTTCGCGCGTGGGAGCGGTGACAATCAGCTTTGCAAGTAGCGAATCAAAGTCCCCTGAGCTTACCGTGCCAGCGCGCACACCAGAATCCCAGCGGATGCCCGGGCCAACAGGCACACTGATCGAGGTAATTTCACCGGCTGCGGGCAGGAACCCGCGAGCGGGGTCTTCGGCATTGATACGGAACTCAAAAGAGTGACCGCGCGGGGTGGGCATCTTAGTAATGGGCAGGGGCTCACCGGCGGCAATAGCGAATTGCAACTGCACGAGGTCAACACCGCTGACTTCTTCGGTAACGGGGTGCTCCACCTGGATGCGGGTGTTGACTTCTAGGAACGAGATTGTGCCGTCGTTAGCCACCAAGAACTCGGCGGTGCCCACACCAACGTATTCTGCCTTCTTGAAGATTTCGGTGGACGCGCGCACAATTTGAGCTTCCTGCTCATCGGTGAGGAAGGGCGCCGGCGCTTCTTCAACGAGCTTTTGATGGCGACGCTGCAGCGAGCAGTCGCGGGTGCCGATGACCACCGCGTTGCCGTGAGAATCGGCCGCGACCTGAGCTTCTACGTGGCGGGGCTGGTCTAAGAACCGCTCTACAAAGCAGTCACCGTTGCCGAAAGCGCCAACAGCCTCGCGCTGAGCTGAGTCGAATGCCTGCTCAACCTCATCAAGCGAGCGAACCACGCGCATACCGCGTCCACCCCCGCCGTGAGCTGCCTTAATCACCACGGGCAAACCGTATTCTTCAGCAAAAGCGCGAGCCTCTGCGGCATCAGCCACCGGCCCATCGGTGCCAGGAGCCAGCGGCGCATCCACAGCCATAGCGATGTCACGGGCAGCAACCTTATCGCCAAGAGCGGTAATGGTTTCGGGTGAGGGACCAATCCAGGTGATGCCCGCATCCATCACAGCGTGCGCAAAATTAGCGTTTTCAGCTAAGAAACCGTAACCGGGGTGAACATCGGTAGCACCGCTACGACGCGCAATATCTAATACCTTCTCGATATTTAAGTAGGTCTCGGCGGGGGTATTACCTTCTAGCGCATAGGCCTCGTCGGCAAGTACGGTATGAAGCGCCTGGGCATCGGAATCAGCGAAAATTGCGACGCTTTCAAAGCCGGCATCGGCGCAGGCATTGATGATGCGAACAGCGATTTCGCCACGGTTAGCAATGAGAACTTTACGCATGATTTTCTTTCTGGGTGTTGGAGGAATCTGTTAGGTTAAGATCTAAGTTTGTGAGGTCTACGGCGGTGAATTTCACGCGCGTTTCGGGCGATGCTTGAGCTAAAAGTCGCAGGTCAGCAGGTAATACGGACGCGATGACCGGGTAACCGCCTGTCACCGGGTGATCGGTGAGAAAGACGACCGGCTCACCGTTAGGTGGTACCTGAATTGCACCTGTGACCATGCCTTCACTGGGAAGCTCTGCCGTGTTTGTGCGCTCCAATAGCTGATCGACTTGCCCGGGAGAGGCAGGAGTATCCTCGGGGATAAGGCGCACGCCGATGCGGTCGCTTGAGTTGCTGACCTTCCATGTAGCGGTCACGAAATTGATGAGGGATTGAGCAGTAAACCAGTCATCGCGCGGGCCAAAAATTACTCGTAATTCGACCTCTTGATCGGGCAGGGGCAGGGGTGCGATCGGTACAGCCACTGCCGAGGCGTGCAGGTTGGCGCTTGCGAGTAAATCACCGGGGGTCAGCGGTGCGGTGCCGATTCCTGATAGGGTATCTCGGGCGACGCTGTTAGCTTGCGTTTGAGCAGCGAAACCACCGCGCATTGCCACATAGGTGCGCAGGCCGCGAGTAACGGGGCCAAGGGTAAGAGTTTCCCCCGCCTTCAAGGCAAACGGAATGTGCTGGCGTAGCTGTTTGGGTGTTGAATCTACAGTGCTTTCTTCACCGGAGGCTTGGGAATCCTGTGAGTCCTGTGCCGGCTGTGATGCCGGTGCGGCCGGAGTAATCGTACCCTCTACCTGCGCACCAGTAACTGCCAAAACTGCGTCCTGACCAGCTGTAATGCGCAAACCGCCACCGAGGTTCTCAAGGACGGCGACGCTACGCTCATTACCAACGAGACGGTTAGCTTCGTGAGCTGCGGCGGCATCGGCAAAACCGGACGGTGAGACACCCCAGTGAGCTAGGTGGGGGCGGCCAGCGTCCTGAACGAGGGTCTGGATGCCCGGGGAATCGACGCGCAACACCGCATCTTCGGGGCTAACCGCAGCTTGGGTGGGTGCGGGGGAGCTGACCTCAATTAGCTCGCGCACCGCTTTGAACTGCACTTTCATGCCGGGCTCTAAGAGAGCCGGAGGGGTCTGGGATAGATCCCACAGTGGTGCGTTAGTGCGGCCAATAAGCTGCCAACCGCCGGGAGAAACGCGCGGATAAACCCCTGAGAGCGCACCTGCCAAACCAACCGAACCGGCAGGAACAGCGGTACGCGGTGAAGAGCGGCGGGGCACGTTCAGTACGTTATCTTCGGAGTGAAGGTAGAAGAAACCGGGCGCGAACCCTGCAAAGGCCACTCGCCAGCTAGCGCCGGTATGCGCATCCACCACGCCTTGCTCGCTCAGACCGGTTAGCGCTGCGACCTCGGCAAGATCTTCGCCGTCATAGACGGTCTCAATGACGCGGGTTTCTACCTGCTCCTGCGCCGTATCAACATACTCGGGTGGGGTGAAAGAGCTAATGAAGCGGGTAGTGTTTTCGGCGGTGTCAAAGCGAACTAGCACTGTCTGGGCGGCGGGAATAAGTTCTATTTGTCCGGATGCTGGGTGCTGGGTGAGGTGCTCGTGAAGGGCAAGTGCCTGGGATAGAGACTCACAGTCGATCATGGCGTTGGTTAGAGAAAACCGTTTGATGCGCGACATGAAGAGACCACCTTATACAACATCGACTTAAGATTGTTCAACAATCTTGACAGATGTGGGCTCGTTCACGCAACAATAGAAGAAATGCTACGTCGAGAGGTCAATTTAAGACAGGTTTTCCTCTAAAACATGTCTTAAATTGACCTCTCGGCAACCCGTACCTCTCTCAACCTAGAAAAGAGCACCCAATGCGCATCGACCTCAACTCGGATTCCGGCGAATCATTCGGCTCATGGAACATGGGTGATGATGCTGCCATGATGCAGATTGTCTCATCCGCCAACATTGCCTGCGGCTACCACGCCGGCGACCCATCGGTGATGCGCTCCACCACCGCGGCGGCGGTTGAAAACAAGGTTGCCATTGGCGCGCACGTTGCCTACCCCGATTTGGCTGGTTTTGGACGCCGGTTTATCGATATGACAGCTACCGAACTTACCGACGCTGTTATCTACCAGATCGGTGCTTTGCAGGCGGTCGCATCCCTGGCAGGTGGCACGGTTTCTTACGTTAAACCTCACGGCGGGCTTTATAACGCAATCGTCCACCACGAAGCTCAGGCGCAGGCAGTTGCTACCGCGCTGTCCGAGCTGAACCGCGCGTCCGGCACTAACCTCTCTGTTCTCTGCCTGCCCAATAGCGAAATTGAGCGTCGCGCGAAGGATGCCGGTGTGCAGGTTTTCTTGGAGGCATTTGCTGATCGCGGGTACACACCGGGCGGGACGCTGGTGTCGCGCCGCGAGGCTGGGGCGGTAATTCACGATCCCGAGCAGGTGGCGGCCCGCGTCGTTAAAATGGCGCTGGAGAAGACTGTGACCGCTGTGGATGGCAGTGAAGTTGCCCTCGATGCGCACAGTGTTTGCGTGCACGGTGATACCCCCGGCGCGGTAGAAATTGCGCGGCAGGTGCGCGCAGCCTTGGGAAAAGAGGGCGTAGAAATCACAGCGTTCGCAGCCTAGATAACCGCGAGAGGGGAGGGTTTTTCTAGCCGTGGATTTTTCTTTCCTCGCGCGCTCGGAAAATCCACGGCTAGCCCCTCTCGAGGTTAAGAGAGAATCTCTTACCAGATCTTCACGCGGTCTTCCGGTGCAAGGTAGAGAGCGTCGCCTTCTTTCACATCGAATGCCTTATAGAACTCGTCAATGTTGCGCACAATGCCGTTGACGCGGAACTCACTCGGTGAGTGCGGGTCGATTGCCAGCATCATTTCTTCGAATTGCTGGCGAGCCTTAGTGCGCCAGCCAATACCCCAGCCCATGAATACGCGTTGCAGGGCGGTGTAACCGTCAATCACCGGCGCGTCCTCAATGGAGTCAATGCCTTCTTTAGCAAGAGCAATCTTGTAGGCCTTGAGACCAATGGATAGGCCACCAAGATCACCAATGTTCTCACCCAAAGTCAGCTCACCGTTGACGGTGTACTTCTCAGGATCAAGCCCTGCCGGGGTGTACTTGTTGTACTGGTCAACCAAGGACGCGGTGCGCTTGGTGAACTCCTCACGGTCAGCTTCTGTCCACCAGTTGTTGAGCGCGCCGGTGCCGTCGTACTTAGAGCCCTGATCATCAAAACCGTGCCCGATTTCGTGACCAATCACAGCGCCAATGCCACCGTAATTCACAGCGTCATCTGCTTCTGGATCAAAGTAGGGCGGCTGCAAAATTGCTGCCGGGAACACAATCTCATTGGCCGGCGGCATGTAGTAGGCGTTGACGGTCTGCGGGCTCATCAGCCACTCGGTCTTATCAACGGGCTTACCGATGCGATCGAGCATGAAGTTGTGTTCGTGCAAGCTAGCGCGGCGAACGTTCTCAAAGAGATCGCCCTTTTCAAACTCAAGATCTGAGTAGTCGCGCCACTTATCGGTGTAACCGATCTTGGTTACGAACTTGCCCAGCTTTTCAAGGGCGCGCTCGCGGGTTTCATTGGTCATCCAGTCAAGCTCGGTGATGGACTGGCGATATGCCTCAATGAGGTTGTCTACCAAAACCATCATCTTCTGCTTGTGCTCGGGCGGAAAATGCACGGCAACGTATTCTTTGCCGACCTCATCGGCAATGTAGCTTTCAAGCAGTGAGATGCCGCGCTTCCAGCGCTCGCGTACTTCTTCGGTACCCGAGAGTGTGCGGCCGTAGAAGTCGAAGTTTGCCTCGACCATTTCTTTGTTGAGCAGGGACGCGCGAGCTGAGGTGTACTGCCAAATCAGCCAGAGCTTCCATGTCATGAGCGGGACGTCTGTGAACATCTTTGCCGCGCCTTCAAAGAAGGATGGCTGTGAGACAACGACAGTGCCGAAGTCTTCTACAGATGAGCCGATGCCCTCAATGTACTTGGCAAAGGGGAAGCCCGGGAACTTTTCTTCAAGTTCGGCGGCAGGAACCGGGTTGTAACGCTTGTCAGCATCGCGGTTTTCGACGTTGGTCCAGTGGTGCGAGGCGATTTCGGTTTCGTGCGCCATAATAATCTGCGCAACGAGATCGGGGGTGAGGCCGAAGGGCTCAGCTGCGCCGGTGAGGGTAAACATGCGTTCAATGTGCTTGACGTATGCCTGGCGGATATCCTCGTACTTATCTTCACGATAGTAAGACTCATCGGGGAGTCCCAGACCTGACTGGCCCAGGTAAACGGTGTAATAACCGGGGTTCTTGGCGTCGATGCTGGTGTACCAGCCAAAGAGTCCACCCACGCCTGCGCGGTCCGCGTCCGCCAAGATTTTAACGAATTGGTCGGTGGTCTGAGCTGAAAGAATTGGGGTAAGCTCGCGCAACAGCGGGATAACGCCCTCGGTTTCAATACGTTCAACACTCATAAACGAGTTGTAGAGCGCACCGATGCGAGACTCTGGGTCTTCGGTCGCGATTTTTTCTACAATTTCGCGGACGTTTTTCTCCGCCTCATCGCGTAGAAAGTACATGCCGCCGTCCTTGGAACGGTCGGCGGGAATCTCATAAGTATCTAACCACTTGCCGTTGACGTGGCGAAAGAAATCATCGGCTGGTTTTACTGATGAATCAATGAATTCTAAGTCGAGTCCTGATTTTTTAGTCATACCCCCAGTGTAGGTGCTGCAGGTGGTTGCGTCATGGTGAGACAGGGGCTGTTCACTACCCAAGAAAGCAAGGGGCAGGACGCGGGGCAACCAGAAAAACGCGGAGCTCTGACTGGTAGGGGAGCGAGGTGCAGCCCGTCACTAAGGTTGCCGGTAGTGCCGGCCTCCTTCCCATTGGACGCTCTGCGGGCTTAGTGTTTTTAATAATCGGCACGCTTGATCCCCTCAGTCATAGCGGGAAAAACCGCACCGGGCGCCGCACACAAGAAAAATATGTGAGCAATACCTTTGCCTTTTCCCATTGTATGCAGGGGAAACTAAGCCGTAGGCTAGTGCCTTATGACTGAGAATCCTCCTGCCTCTGAGACACCCGTAAACCCGCCCACGGGAGCCCTGCCTGCAGCCCGTTTAGATCGTGCTGACTTCTTGCTTCTTGCCGTCATGGTGGTCGCAGCGTTCGTTCTTATTCTGAACGAAACCCTGTTGGGTGTTGCCCTGCCATCAATCATGGCAGATCTGAATGTTTCAGCAACGCTCGGTCAGTGGTCATCCACCGCCTTCATGCTGACAATGGCGGTTGTTACCCCCGCATCGGGTTTTATTCTTTCGCGCTTCAGCATTCGTCAAGTGTTCTCGGGTGCAATGCTTCTTTTTGTCATCGGCACACTGGTTGCTGCTCTAGCGCCTTCGTTCGCTTTTCTTCTGCTCGGACGCGTGCTTCAAGCAGGCGGCACCGGCGTCATCATGCCTTTGTTGATGACAACCATGCTGCGTCTTGTGCCCCTGCAGATGCGCGGTAAAGCAATGGGCATTATCGGTATGGTTATCTCAGCCGCACCGGCAATGGGGCCAACTGTTTCGGGTCTTATTCTTTCGGTAGGTTCTTGGCGCCTACTCTTTTGGATGGTTTCCCCCATCGGCATTATCGCTTTGATTGTGGGCTTCAAACTAGCGCCTGCGCTACGCGAAGAAGGTGAATCCCAAAAACTCGATCTGCTCTCCGTCATCCTGTCAACCGTTGGTTTTGGCGGTCTGGTTCTCGGGCTGAGCTCATTCGGTGGGCATTCTGGGCACGGCGGTGGATCGCTGCCGGTCAACCCCTGGGTAGCTGTTATTATCGCGGTTCTTGCTCTCGCCTGGTTTATTCAGCGCCAGCTTAAACTCCAAAAAACAGGCACACCTTTCTTGGACCTGCGCGTCTTTAAAGCCTTCCCTTTCACCCTGACCGTACTCATGAGCTCGGTAGGTATGGGCGTTATGCTCGGCACCGCTATTCTGATTCCGCTCTACACCACCAACGCACTGGGCGTGGACGCGCTCACCACCGGCTTGCTTCTATTACCCGGCGGTATCGTCATGGCTGTGCTCAGCCCCTTCGTTGGTGGGCTCGTTGATAAGTTCGGCGCTCGCACTCTCGTGGTGCCCGGTGCAGTGGCGCTCAGTGCGTCCGTCTGGATGATGTCAACGTTCGGAGTGAATACACCGCTGTGGTTTATCGTGGCATCCCACGTGCTGATGAGCATTTCTCTACCCTTTATTAACACCCCCATGATGACGCTAGGCTTGGGCAGTTTGGACGCGTCCCTCTACTCCTTTGGTAGCTCCGCGCTCTCTGCAATTCAGCAGGTAGCAGGTGCGGCGGCAACTGCACTGTTCGTCATGCTCATGGGCGTTGGAATCGCAGCATATGGTGGGGGAAACACCCCCGAGGCGAATGCTACAGGAGTCCATTTTGCTCTTCTCGTTGCCGCATTTGTTTCGCTCGCCGCAGTCGTCCTTGCCTTTCTTGTGCCCGGCCAAAAAGCTAAGGGCGCAGCACCAATAGCTCACTAAAGACTTCACTGCCTGAATCACAAAGAGCTAACCCCTGAATCATAAAGATTCAGGGGTTAGCTCTTTAAAAAAGAAAACAGCGCACCGCTGTTAAAGGGGAAAGCGGTGCGCTGTTTCTGCAATGAACTGATGCCCCAAAAGGCTGAAAGAAAAGTTCTTTAAGTTTATTGAAGTCACCCGTTTTTGCATGAGCCGTTAGCTACAAGGAGGTGCTCTAGATCGGGAAAAACCTAGGGACCTTGAGGCCTGTCGACTCTTTACAATCCTACAGCTCTTCTCTAAACCGTCAGGGCGAGAAGTTGTAGGCGTTAATGAGATGGTGAGCCCGGTTATTGCTGTGTTAGATACAGGGAAATTACTTGTGTGGAAAAGTAATTTCTCGGTGGTTCTATACGGGGGATGGGGGGGGGAGAGAGACAGGTGGTTCCACCGGGCTCACCATCAACTGGCTAGGGGATTAGCCAGCGTAGGAGTAATGCCATTTCCAGTTGGGACCCAAGATATCTTCAGGAGACCAGTCGATATCACCGGTAGTCCAGTCGGTATCATCTGCAGGAACCTCTTCAATCGGGGTTTCTACTACCGGAGTCTCATCGACAGGGGTTCCCTCAACGGGAGCATTATCTGAAGGGTCAACGTCTACACCAGCGGTGGCTTCAATCCACTGAGCTGACTGCTGGAGCAAGGCGTAGTTAGAACCTGCGTGGATATTGCCGCGGGGATCAGCGTTATCACCGGTTGAGCAAACCGCTACAACCTTGCCATTGACAACCAGGGGTCCACCTGAGTCACCGTGGTTGGATGCGCCGTCTAAGCCGGTCAGGTGAGCAGCTTCTCCGTAGTACGCGTCAGTTGAAGTGCCATCAATCTGTACGGTCGCGGTGCGCAGGTGGTCGGTGGGCTGCTTGTAAGCACCCAAACCGTAACCGTAGATACGACCGAGGGTAGTGCCCGAAGGCACCTGGTAGGTAGCATCCACCTCTGCGTATGAAGACAAGGGTGCGCGTTCGGAGAGGTGAACCAGCGCAATATCACCGCGGGGTGCTGCGGTTACTGAGTCAACCGCGATAGGTTCACCGCGGTCAATCTGATCGTTGGACTGGTAAACGTTCATACGTGCAACGTCATCGATGCAGTGACGAGCGGTCAAAACCCATTCGTCGTTAAGCTGTTCACCGCTGCAACCGTAGGTTGAGACACTGCCACCGGAATGGGTCTGGAATTCCAGCTGAACCATCCATTCAACGTTTGCTTCTGAGCCGCCCACAACGTAGGGAGAGGCGTCCTGTGCGAATGCTGATGATGCCACGGATGCGGTCATTGCAGCTGCAACTGCTGAAGTTGCAAGCAACTTGGAGAGTTTCATGAAGTTTCCTTTGAAACGTAGGTGTGTGAGTGAATGTGTAAATTCGCTTCACTTGGGGATGCCGGTTTCAAAGGGGCCTGCAAAAATCACTGGGGAGTGAGTCGCTGTAGGCGTTTGGTGTGCGTCTACACCGTTGTTCGTGATACTGCCGGTGGTTCAGTTGTGAAACTCGGCAATGCTATGTGCAAGGCCCGCTTCAAAACTCAGCTGGGTTGAATTCTAATCAGGTTATTTTGCCTTGTCAGCCCATGATTTTGTGGGTCAAAATGCTTATGTGGGCAAAATTTTTTTGTGCTATTCCGTGTGGCAGCTCGCGGTTTTGCTGTTTATAATCGCGCGATTGCGCTCAAGATTAGTCTCGCAGGTAGAAAAATGAAGGTTTTGAGTAAACTTAAGCTTAATTAGTCATTGATCTCTAAAGGGGACTTTGTGGGCTATTATGCAGGCAGAAAATTTGGAAAATCCTGTATTGAAAAAAAGAAGAACATTGCTCTCGCTAGTACATACACTCTTTTCAGTGCTCCACTTCTTGTGGGTTTTAGGGTAGGTTTGTTGGCTCTACTGTCGTATAAAGGAAGAAACCGAAAATATTGCCACGAAAACGAGGAGCTACAACATGCAGTACCGTCAAATGGGCCACTCCGGTCTCACCGTCTCAACCGTAGGCTTAGGATGCAATAACTTAGGCCGCGCTAAAACCGCAACCGAGACTCAAGAAGGCACCAATCGCGTCATTGCTGCTGCAGTGGACGCAGGTATCACCCTCTTTGACGTTGCCGATATCTACGGCTCTGCCCCCGGTGTTTCAGAAACCATGTTCGGTAAGGCACTCAAAACCCTTGATTCATCGGTGCGCGATGACATTGTGCTCGTGACCAAATTTGGCATGGACATGGATGGTGCAAACGGTGCCGACTACGGCGTTCGCGGCTCGCGTCGCTACATTATGCGCGCGGTAGAGGCATCTCTCAAGCGCTTAGGCACAGACCACATCGACCTCTATTTTCATCACACACCCGATGAAAAAACTCCTATTGAAGAGACTCTTTCTGCGCTGAACACCCTTATCGAACAGGGCAAGGTGCGCTATATCGGCAACTCCAACCACTCGGGTTGGCAGATTGCGCAGGCTGAATACGTGGCGCGTGAACTTGGTACTCACCGCTATGTTGCGGCAGAAAACCACTACAACCTTCTTGATCGCCGCGCTGAGCTAGAAGTCATGCCGGCCGCGCGTGAATTCGGTCTTGGCGTCCTACCGTACTTTCCGCTGGCAAACGGTCTGCTCACCGGCAAGTACACACGCGGCAATGCACCTGCCGACGGACGCCTGACTAAACTCAAACCACAGATTTTGGAGAGTGCGGACTGGGAACAGCTAGAGGCCTTCAGCGCTTTTGCAACTGAACGTGGATTAACCGAGGTGCAGGTGGCGTTCGCGTGGCTGGCAGCCCAGAAACCGGTTGCGTCGGTGATTGCTGGCGCCACCAGCGAGCAGCAGGTGCGCACTAACGCGGCGACCGCATCCGTGGAGCTTTCCGACGATGACTTGGCAAAGCTCGATGAGATTTTCCCGACACCCCAGAAGATCGCCCTGTTCTAGGGGTGGCTCTGTAGTTTCTTACGTTCCGCTCAAACGCTTAGGTTTTAACGTCAGCGTTTGAGCGGAACGTAAGGGGTTGCTAGCTGGCTCCGTTAGCCCGCAAGAACTCCCGCAGGCTAGTGGGCGCGTGCCCCGTAATCTCAAGGACGCTATCGGTGAGTTCCGCAAGCTCACCTTCGGCAATAGCGGTGTAGGTCGACACCCAAGCGTCGTACTGCCAGTCGGGAGCGTCCCATGCCCTGCGCGATTCGTAGGCCTCTTCGATACTTTCATCGTAGAAGCTGATGTTTTTGCCGGTCTCTTCACTCACGATGTGCGCGACCTCGCTCATGCTCAGCGCTTCAGGGCCGGTGAGCGTGTAAACCCGGTTCTCGTGCGCACCCGGGTTCAGCAGGATGCGAGCTGCCACCTCAGCTGCGTTAGCACGGGTTACCGCAGCCACGCGTCCTTCACCTGCCGGGCCGCGGATAACGCCGTCATCTCCCGCAAGTAAAGCGAAGAAATCGATGTAAAAACTATCGCGCAAGAAGGTGAACTTCATGCCCGATGCCTTGATGTACTCTTCGGTGTCCCAGTGCGTGCGCGCCAGCGTGAACGTTGCATCGGGTGCGGCACCCTGGAAAGAAAGATAGACGAGGTGCTCCACGCCGGCCTTCGCGGCGGCATCCACAAACCGTCGATGCTGCTCTAGACGGTCTTCGCTTTCTGCTGCAGAAACCATGAACGCGACTTTTACGTCTTTAAGCGCTGCAACGTTCGCGTCGTAGTCCAAGTAGCCGGAGGTCTCAAAAACTTGAGCGTCGGGTAAGGACGGTGCGCGATCAGCTGAGCGCACCAGCAGGGCTAGGGGCACGCCTTCTTTGACTAGGTTTTTAGCGACTAAGCCACCCACGAATCCGGTAGAGCCGGTGACAGCGATTTTCATGGTGCATCCTTTCACGGTCTTTTGAAGGAGAACGTTACTGCAAGAGGGGTTATTCCCCCACTAACCCCTTACGTTCCGCTCATTTACTGCAACTTTAACGCCAGTAGATGAGCGGAACGTAAGAAGGTAGTCATCTGATGTAAAGTTTCTCCGTTATCTGATTTAGCGAGAGAAGAACGATGAGCACATCAGCACACGCCCCTGCTAGGCGGTCCCGCCTGAGTCTTTATACCTGGATTGTTACCCTCGGCGGGTTTTTGTTCGGGTACGATACCGGCATTATCAACGGTGCGCTGCCGTTTTTGCAGCAGCAGTTCTCACTCTCACCGGTTGCCGAGGGCATTACAACAAGTTCGCTGACGCTGGGCGCGGCACTTGGTGCGATGACGGTAGGTCAGCTGGTTGATAGGTTCGGACGCCGCCGCGTGCTTTTTGTGTTGGCACTGGTTTTTATCGTCGGTTCAACGGGTATCGCATTTGCCCCCAGCCTGCCGGTTTTGGTGGCGTTCCGCGTCATTGTTGGGTTGGCTGTCGGCGCGGCATCGGCAGTTGTGCCACTGTACTTGGCCGAAATCGCACCGCCGGATCAGCGTGGTGCCATTGTCACCCGCAACCAGTTCATGATTGTGACCGGCCAACTTCTTGCGTACGGCATGAACGCGTGGCTGGGCAATGTTTTCTTGCATGAACCCGGCATTTGGCGCATCATGTTCGCCTTATCCGCTATTCCCGCGATTGTTCTGTTTATCGGTATGTTTGCGGTACCCGAGTCACCGCGCTGGTTACTTCTAGCCGGACGCGAGAACGATGCCCGCCGCGTGCTTGAAAAGAGCAGTGCGGATGCTTCTGCCGAGTACGCGCACTTGCACGATTCCATCGAGAAGGAACGATCTACCCGCGCCGGTACTCTGCGTGATCTTTTCGTGTCCAAGGCGTTGCGTCGCATCCTGCTGATCGGTGCAGCGATTGGTATTGTTCAGCAGATTACCGGTGTGAATGCGCTGATGTACTACGGCACGCAGGTGTTGCGCGAGTCTGGTTTTGCTACGGACGCGGCGCTTACCGCCAACATTGCTAACGGCGCGATTTCTGTGATTGGTGCGGCGATCGGTATTTGGTTTGTGGGCCGCTTGCCCCGTCGTCTCACGCTCACCGTCGGACTTGCGGGCACTACGCTTTCGCTCTTAACACTCGCCCTGACCTCAACCTTTGTGGAGGGAAGCGCTCGCGCGTGGTTTGTGCTGGTGATTTCGGTGATTTTCTTGGTGTTTCAGCAGGGAGCGGTTTCACCGGTTACTTGGGTTTTGATGTCAGAAGTGTTCCCCTCACGCGTTCGCGGTGCCGGGATGGGCGCGGTAACTTTTGTCTCTTGGTTGGCGAACTTTGCTGTTTCATTTAGTTTTCCTCAGATTGTGGC
>JBHWPN010000006.1:0-4376 GCA_043424895.1 Rothia sp. (in: high G+C Gram-positive bacteria)
GTTGTGCAACGCCCAAAAAATCAAGAAGGCTCAGGAAGCACTTGATGCTCGTCGCCAGTGGTTAGAAACCTTGAAGGCTTCTTCATCCGAGCTCAACAACTAATTTGTGACGCAATATGTCGCGGATTTTAGAGTTATCCACAGACTCTAAAATCCGCGATTTTTTTATATCCGAAATCATGTACTCTGAGGTTCATGAGCCATGACACACACTCACTCTTATCATTGCTACCCTACCCACTGCTCGAGTCCACTGAACAAACTGAGATTGAGCAAATAGCAAACTTTAACCGCCGTGCTCAGCCCTATTCCCCCTCGACAACTTTCAACACCGACAATGACGACAATACGGCTCTCAACCATCAATGTCTTGAAGAAATGATTGATATTAGAGCCCTTGACCTTCAGCCGGAAGAAAGTCTCTCGTTAGTCTCGGATCTCAATTTAAAACACGTGGTTGGAACATTTTATGTGCAACATGAGGTAGTTATTACTCCCCGCCACAAGCTGATAGCCCTTGGGTTTTCGGTGCCCCGAACGGCACGTAAATCTGGACGTTTTTCGCGCACTACTGCAGGATGGGTGTGGGGACTTATCCCATTACCTGAGCATATACACATGGATTTCGACCGTCTGAAAAGACCTAACCAAGAAATTCTCAAAAGAAACGGGCTGACAGTCCACCAGGTAACCCTTCATCCACTTGATGGGATGCAATACCACGATATTATGTGCACTACTCCCGTCAAAACTGTTGTCGATTTGATAGTTCATCACGAGAACTTAGCACTAGATGTTTTGCCGAAACCCCTTGCCACAGCTCCATTTGAATGCACCCCGGAGAACATCATCCATTACATCCAAGATACGCCCTATATTCGGAACAAACGTAGGGCAGTAGATATCGTCAAAGTAATTGAAGCCCTCGGTAGAATTCAATAACAGGCACATATAGGTAGAGCACGCTGTGATTGTATTTCACAGCGTGCTCTACCAATATTGTCTGCTATTTTATGACGAGCGTGATCCTGTTAGTCGGTAAGCACGGTAGACACCATCGACGTTTTGAATAACGTTGATTAGGTGCTCCAACATATACCTATCGCCCAGCTCCAAAGTGTAGCGTGATACAGCAAAACGGTCTTCACTCGTGTGAACACGCGCGTCCACAATATTGACGTGTTGCTCAGAAATAGTACGAACCACATCTGATAGCAAAGCCTTGCGGTCGATTCCCTCAACCTGAATCTGAGTACGGAACACGGTGGTACCGGTGGGTGCCCATTGAACTTCTGTCAATCGGGGTTCTTCATCACGACCACGCATATTGGGGCAATCTGTGCGATGTACCGAAATGCCCTGCAGCTTAGTAACGATACCCACAATTTCATCGGGCGGCACTGGGTTACAGCATCGAGCAATGCGGGTCATAACGCCCTCTGCACCGGGAACAATCACACCGTTATCACTCACAGGCTGACGACGTTCGGTGAACATCATTTCATCGAAATCGTTGACCTCGGGCTCAGGCTCATTTTGATCACCATTGTAGAGCGTCACGAGAGTATCAATGACGTCCTGGGCTCTAATCTGCCCGTCACCCACTGCATGATACAGCGATGAAACATCATTTTTATGTAAAATCTGTGCAGCCTGAGTCATCAAAGCCGGCGTCATCATCTTCTGCAAAGGAAGCTCATGGTGACGCATAGACTTTGTCAGATTATCGCGTCCCTTATCAATAGCCTCTAGACGGCGCCCTTTGGCAAAGTACTGACGAATCTTTGTGCGGGCACGCGAAGATGCAACAAACTTTAGCCAATCCTCACTTGGTCCAGCGTTTTGAGAATTGCTGGTAAGAATCTGTACAGTATTACCCGAATCTAGTACCGTGTGGAGCGGGACTAATTTACCGTCGACGCGTGCGCCTACGGTCTTCTCCCCTACCTCAGTATGAATCGCATAAGCAAAATCAACCGGTGTGGAGTTGCTGGGCAACGGAATTGGTTTGCCCTGCGGAGTCAAAACTACAATCTCGTCGGTATCAAGATTTTCGGCGAGCATCTCGTAGAACTTCTCAGATTCCGGGTTGGAACTAGAAATTTCTGCAATACTCTGCAAGATATTGATATTTAGATTTTGCGTGTTCGGCTGGGTATCGTGTTTCTTGCCAGAAGTTGATGCCGCGTCCTTCTCCCCGCGAGATGCAGCCTTATAGCGCCAGTGCGCAGCAACACCGTACTCAGCCTCTTCGTGCCTCTTATAAGTACGAATCTGTACCTCAAAGGGAAAACCGCCCGGGCCCACCAGAGTGATGTGAAGAGACTGATAATGATTATTCTTAGGAGATTTAATGTAGTCCTTAAAACGACCTGGAATGATAGGCCACAGCCCCATTACGTGCCCCAAGACGGTGTAACAGGTTGCTTCATCTTCAACCAGAATACGAACGGCAAGAATGTCATTAATATCGTCAAAGCTCTTATTCTTCGACTTCATCTTTTGATGGATGGAATAAAAATGCTTTGGTCGACCGGTAATCTGTGCATCGATACCCACAGCATTAAGATGCTCCAAAATAGTGGAGCGTCCCTCAGCGAGGTATTTTTCCATCTTGGGGGTACGCTCACCGACCATGCGCACAATTTCAGCGTAAATATCCGGCGACATTGCGGCAAAAGATAAATCTTCGAGTTCCCATTTAATGGTATTCAAACCGAGGCGATGGGCAAGCGGTGCATAAATCTTGAGGGTCTCTTCAGCCTTTTTTGCGGCAGAACCGGCTGACACAAACCGCCAGGTACGGGCATTATGCAAACGATCAGCCAGTTTAATGAGCAACACTCGAATATCTTTGCTCATTGATAATACGAGTTTACGAATGGTCTCGATGGGAGCGTGCTCACCGTACTTGACCTTATCTAATTTCGTGACGCCATCTACCAGGTATGCCACTTCTTCACCGAAATCCGCAGTGAGCTGTTCCTGGGTGTAGTCGGTGTCTTCAACGGTATCGTGCAACAAACCTGCTACCAGGACCGGACCGGTGGCACCAATCTCAGCGAGAATAGTGGTTACCGCAACCGGATGCGTAATGTAGGGATCCCCGCTCTTACGCTTTTGTCCGCGGTGGTACTTATCTGCCACCTCAAAGGCGCGTTGAAGCACATCAAGATCTTCATCTGGATGATACTTTTTGACCGTTCGAATAACGGGAGCAAGAACCGGTGAGAAATGCCCTTCTGGCGATACATCCGGTGCATAACGAGGAAATACTAAGCGGGTAGGCACACGTTCGCCAGCAGACATCACGCGATGCGAGCCGCGAGTTGGCTTGGGGCTTTTGCCACCTTGTGCCGAATTAGCATTGTGAACATCTGCCATGACAATACCCCTTATCATTTCCGTGTGTAGGTTTATTGTATGCCCAAGCACATTTTTGTGCACATTCAGCGTACGGAAACATTTTTCAGATGATTTTTACACGCAATATATGAAAATGGCGGCCGCCCTTTGCTAGGACAGCCGCCAATCTACTACTCAAGTTTCTATAACGAAACCCTATTGATTTCTATGTTCTGTGCTGGTGCCGTTACGACACGCGCTGCAACGGGTTCATCCTTCAACTCACCCGAGCGGTACTTTTCAACAAGTTCGTTATGATCAACAACCCGCTTCTCGCCCAAACGCAAAAGCGCGTAGAGCGGAGCCGCCACAAACAAGGTTCCCAAGGTACCAACGATAATGCCGATGAATAAGGCCAGGGACAGATCTTTCAACGTACCTGCGCCAAGGAGTAACGCTCCGATAAACAAAATGGAGCCAACCGGAAGCAAACCAACAATTGAAGTATTAATGGATCGCACCAACGTCTGGTTTACTGCCAGATTAATTTGCTCTCCAAACGTTTGATCTTTGCGGTCAAAAACATCTGCAGTGTTCTCGCGGATTTTGTCGAAGACTACCACTGTGTCGTACAGCGAGTAACTCAAGATAGTCAAGAAGCCGATAATCGCGCTCGGGGTAATCTCAAGTCCAATCAAGGCATAAAGACCAATCGTTGTGCTGACGGTAAAAATCAGGCCTGCAATAGCTGATAGCGCCATTTTCCAAGTGCGGAAGTACAGCGCCATACCCAGCATCACCAGAAGAACGAACCAGACCAACCCCCACAGTGCCTGACGCGTGACGTCTGCACCCCAGGTAGGACCAACGAACGAGGACGTTACATCGGAGTCCTGCACACCATAAGCGTCTTTAAGAGCGGCCCCTACGGCAAGCGTCTGTTCATCATTCAGCTCGCTCATCTGCGCACGCACAGTCCCGGGGGCAATGTTGGTAACGCGAACGTCAGTAGCCTCTGGCGCCGCCAGAAT
>JBHWPN010000007.1:0-10994 GCA_043424895.1 Rothia sp. (in: high G+C Gram-positive bacteria)
GCCTTCTTGCTGGCTGATTTCGCGCACGCCATCGACAAAGTTCTTGGCGTACTGGCGCTGCCATCTAAACGGTGGATGCGCAACGATAACATCTGCCCCCACCGCCTTGGTCATTTTTGCCGCCATCTGCATCTTGTTCCACGCGCGTCCCCAAACCTGCTGAGTCAGCAAAAGGGTGGGGGCATGAATTGATGAAATGGGAATCTGGTATTTATCGACCAACTGTAGAAGGTCGTGTGGTTCTTGGCTCAGCGCGTTACCGGTGATCATCAGCTCAATGCTGTCGTACCCCAAATCAACGGCGGTAGCAAAGGTGCTTTCCACGTTGGGCGGAAAGATGCAGGACGTCGATAGCCCTACAGGAATCTGATGTGTATCGCTCATCATCGCCTCATTCATGTTCAACGCTTAATAACATTTCAACGCTATAGGGTTTACCTGAGTGTTTGGCGGTAGGACGCGCGGTTGAGGTAGACGAAACCCCTTACGTTGCGCTCATTTACTAAGTCTTTAACATCAGCGAATGAGCGAAACATAAGGGGTTAGCAGCGGGATCCTACTTATTGTGCCTTTTTCGCTGATACCAGGCTTGCCCTGCCCAGTTTGCAACGAATACAACGGCTAAAATCAGACCCACAAAGATCAGTCCTGCCGCGCCAATATTTGGACCAGCAGATAATGGTGAGCGAGCATCCAGAAAATTCCAGATAAACCCACTTACTGCTAGTAAAACACTCAGTACAGTCAGTGCTACCAAGATTTTATTGATCTTCATTGCCATAGATGTTCTTAGCCTTGTATCGATTTTTGTAAAAACGCACGTGCAAACCCCGAATTTACAAGGCGTATTGTCGAAATCTTACAAGAAAGACGGGCTACCAAAAATCAGTACAAAAATTGGGTACAGTGCGGTTGCGACCAGCACAACGCTAAAGTACACCAGCCAGTAATTCTTAGCTAGACGGCTCGAGATTAGCGCACCGAGGCTGATAATTAGCAGAAGAATCGTGGATGCGGTGTTGCTGTACATGGAAGTATGCGTGTGAATAGCAAACCCGATGCCAATGGTCAGGAGCAGGAGCGCAGTCATTGACGGTATCGGCAACTCATCGTGCATGCGCCAGCTAAAGCGGGGCTCGGGTGTTGCGGGTTCGTAGTGGGCGCTAGAGTCCGGATGCGTGGTCTCACTAACTACCGGGTGATTTTCGCGTGCGGAGTTGTTCTGCGGTGTGGTTTTCATGGTGCTTCCCATCGTCTTTGATGTGTGTCTTTACAATAGCACCGGTGAGAAGGGCAGATACACGAAACTCCTTACGTTTCGCTCATTTACTAAGTCTTTAACATCAGCGAATGAGCGAAACATAAGGGGTTAGTGGCAGGATGCTATTTACCAGTCTTCTTCGCCATGGTCTTCTTCGCCGCCGGCTTTTTAGCCGCCGGTTTCTTAGCAGCTGCTTTCTTCGCTGCCGTCTTACGCTTAACCGGACCTTTGGCACGCTTTTCAGCCAGCAACTCCACCGCGCGTTCGTGCGTCAACGATTCAATAGTCTCGCTACGCGGTACGGTGATGTTGGTGGTGCCATCGGTAATGTAGGGACCAAAACGGCCGTCCTTGACCACAATCTTCTTCTCAGAAACCGGGTCAATACCGAATTCAGCCAGCGGCGGCTTAGCGGTACCGCGTCCACGCTGCTTGGGCTGCGCATAAATCTCCAGTGCCTGTTCCTGGGTAATCGAGAAAATCTGTTCCTCAGATTCCAGCGATCGAGAATCGGTACCCTTCTTCAGGTAAGGACCAAATCGACCGTTCTGTGCGGTAATCTCGGTGCCTTCTTCGTCCTTGCCCACGACGCGCGGTAAGGTCATCAGCTGAAGCGCTTGCTCCAGGGTGACTGTTGCCAGGTCCATGGACTTGAACAGGGACGAGGTACGGGGCTTTTCGGGCTTAGGCTTCTTCTTGGGCTTAGCGCGACCGTTCTTGTAGTACTCGGTGGGCTGCGCGTCCATCCACGCCTGAATTTCTTCTTCGGTCATCTCGGGGATAACCTCAGTGACGTAGGGGCCAAAGCGTCCGTCGCGGGCAACAATAGTGCGGCCGGTTTCGGGGTCTACCCCGAGCTCGCGTCCGTCATTCTTGCCCTTTTCAATCAGCTCAGCTGCTACCTCGGCAGTGAGCTCGTCGGGTGCTAGATCTGCCGGGACGTTTGCGCGGATGGGGTCAGTAATCTCACCGGTCTCGGTATCAATGCCTCCGCCGGTTTCAAGATAGGGGCCGAACTTGCCCACGCGCAGGTTAATACCGGGAGCAACTTCGATGGAGTTGATGGCGCGCGCATCAATCTCTCCCAGGTTGTCCACGATGGGCTTGAGTCCGCGTTTTTCTCCACCTCCGAAGTAGAAGTCCGAAAGCCAGGTGGTGCGTGCCTGTTCGCCGCGTGCGATGCGGTCGAGGTCTTCTTCCATAGCAGCGGTGAACTCATAGTCCACATACTTATCAAAGTGTTCTTCGAGCAAACGCACCACGGAAAAGGCCGTCCACGAAGGTACCAGGGCGCCGCCGCGCACGTTGACGTAGCCGCGATCCATGATGGTTGAGATGGTTGCCGCATAGGTTGAGGGGCGACCGATGCCCAGCTCGTCGAGTACTTTCACGAGGGAAGCTTCGGTGTAGCGCGGCGGGGGTGAGGTCTGGTGCGATGCCGATTCAATATCTGAACCGGTGAGCTTATCGCCTTCTACCATCTGGGGCAGGCGCTTATCGCTGTCCTTTATCTCGCCCTTCTTGGCGTTTTCGTCCCAGCGTCCGGCGTCAGTGCCTTCTTCGTAGGCTGCCAAAAAGCCGCGGAAAGTGATGACGGTACCGGATGCGCTGAATTCAGCGTCGCGTCCGTCGGTTGCCTTGCCGCCAAGCTTAATGGATGCGGTGGAGCCTTTAGCATCTGCCATCTGCGATGCAACGGTGCGCTTCCAGATCAGCTCGTAGAGGCGGAACTCATCGGCGCTTAGAGCTGATTTTACGTCTGAAGGCTTGCGGAAAGAGTCACCAGCGGGGCGGATTGCCTCGTGGGCTTCCTGAGCATTCTTTGACTTGGATGCGTAAACGCGGGGTTTGTCAGGCACAAAGTCAGCGCCGTAGAGCTCGTTAGCCTGTTTCCGGGCCGCGTTGATTGCCTGATTAGACAGTGCTACCGAGTCGGTACGCATATAAGTGATGTAACCGTTTTCATACAGACGCTGAGCAACCTGCATGGTGGAGCGCGATGAAAAACGCAGTTTACGCGCGGCTTCCTGCTGCAAGGTTGAAGTAGTGAACGGAGCAGCGGGGCGGCGGGTGTAAGGCTTAGTTTCAACCGAGCGGACGCTAAAGGTAGCGTTTTCTAAACCGGTGGCTAAAGAAGTTGCAGCAGCCTCATCAAGGTGCACAACCTTAGCTGAAGATTTGAGCTGACCGTTATCGGCAAAATCCTTACCCGATGCCACGCGGGCACCATCAACCGCTGAAAGCTTAGCGGTGAAAGATTCGTTGGAGTCGGTAGTAAAGAGCCCTGATAAATCCCAGTAGTTAGCGGTGGTAAACGCCATGCGCTCGCGCTCGCGCTCAACAACCAGGCGGGTAGCAACCGACTGCACGCGTCCTGCTGACAAACCGCGAGAAACCTTGCGCCAAAGCACCGGGGAAATCTCGTAACCGTAGAGGCGGTCAAGTACGCGTCGGGTTTCCTGCGCATCCACCATATTACTGTCAATCTCGCGCAGCTCACCAAAAGCGCGTTCGATAGCCTCGCGAGTAATTTCGGGGAAGGTCAGACGGTAAACCGGAACCTTAGGCTTGAGCACTTCAAGTAGGTGCCACGCAATAGCTTCGCCTTCGCGGTCCCCATCGGTTGCCAGATAAAGTGCATCCGCTTCTTTGAGCTTGCGCTTGAGCTCGGTAACCTTCTTCTTTTTATCAGTATTGACAACGTAGTAAGGCTCAAAATCGTTTTCAAGATCAACCGCAAACTTACCCACGGGAGACTTCTTAAGCTCCTCGGGTAACTCTGATGGCTGAGGAAGATCTCGAATGTGACCCATCGATGACTCAACCTCATAGGCATCGCCGAGGTAGCCGCTAATCGTTTTCACCTTGGACGGTGACTCTACGATCAGCAGGGACTTGCCATGGTTAGTCTTAGCCTTGGTGGGCACGGTGCTCCTTGTGCGATCTGTGCGTAAAACGGGATGTTAGCAATAGGTGAAACATACTATCGCGTCTCTACTACTTCACCACAATAACCCAGAAAGAGATAAGTTACGTTCACTGCTCTAGCAAACTGGGTTTATATACACATAAAAAACTTGCACTCTCGGTGCATTTTGACTGGCCTTCAGCACCGCAGAGAAAATCCTCTGTTATGTTTCGCCTGCGGGTCAAGTCAGTGAGTGACCACCGTGAACTGGGTACCGCGTACGCGTTCGGGTGTGATTTCTACCCAGTTAGTAGAAACCCCGGGCGCGTCAGCAACGAGCTGGGCAAGATCAACACGCTCAGCAGCATCCTCAGGACTAATCCAACTGGCAGTACCTTTGACAACCACACATCGAGCCTTGCCATCTACAATCTCATCCACCTCAAAGGCAGCTTTGCGACTAATAGTAACGGAGGTGAACTTTACCTGTTCAGAGGTTCTAAAGAAGATTTTGCCATCAGCAATTACATAGCTAACGGGGTAGATATCGACTTCAGCCCCAATGCTCAGAGCGATTCGTCCGTAATGCTGCTGGTTGTGAGCCAGAAACTCCCAGCATTGTTCGGGTGTCATTTCATAAACGTGTGTACTCATGCGCTTAGTTTATTTCGTGAGCGTCAAAGACTAAGAATCCATCTCGCGCAAGTTCACGGATGTGCAGTAACAAAGCGAGTTTTGGGTTCTGGTCAGCCGGTAATTCATCCCAGTTCAAGATGGATGCTAAGGCGTTGATGATTTGCCCTGCGGCAAGTTCTCCATCGCAAGCCCCCACAAAACCGCTGGTTTCGCTGGTCTCTACAACGGTGCGTCGTAGACCCGCGCCTTGGCGGAGGATAATAACGCTAGGATGCTCCGCCCCGGGGCTGGAATGGCGCTCTTCAGTAACATCCTCGGCAACGGTGAGGTGCAGGGACGCCAGCGCGGAGTCATCGAGCTGAGCAAGAATGTCGTGACGCTTGATTGCTTCTGTTATAAAAGGAGCGAGTGGCTGCTGGACGGGGTAAGTGATTTCTTCAAACCGCTGCAGTAACACCTGCGTCTCAGGGTTCTCCCGGTGGGCATTCACAGCGGATGCTGTAGGCTTGCGAAGCCAAATCATGCCAAAGCCAATGGAATCTACACCGCGAGCGCTGAAATCTTTGAGATAGTCCATGTAGGCGTTTTCAAACAGAGCAGGATCACGGTTTTCGCTGGCGTCTTTCAGCCAGGTCTCGGCGTACTGCTCAGGGGTCAATACCTCACGCTGAATAAACCAAGCCTCGGTGCTCTCCCCTACCCACTGGCGCGGGCGGTCGCTCCAGTTCTGACCGTCTACCGGGATTTCCCAGTTACCCAACATTTGCGCGCGTCCGCCCTCATTGAGCACAGTAGGTAATTGCTGCACTAGGGTTGAAACGATGCCATCGCCTGCCATACCGCCGTCACGGTACGTGTACTGGTCAGCCGGAGTTTCCTCGGTTTTGCGCGGGGTAATAACAAATGGGGGGGTTAGAGATAACGAGATCAAAGCTCTCGCCTTCAACGGGCTCCAGCAAACTTCCCAAACGGAGCGAAACACGTGCATCCAGGTTCTGCGGATCAATCTCGAGACTCGGGGCGTTGAGCACAAGGTTAAACCGGGTGAAGGCTAGAGCGCGCTCTGAGATATCAGTGGCTGTTACATGCTCAGCATGTGCTAGCAGGTGGAAGGTCTGAATACCGCAGCCGGTGCCCAAATCCAATGCCTTCTTCACGGGGGTGCGCTCGGTAATCTGTGCCAGAGTCAAGGATGCGTGGCCGATGCCGAGTACGTGATCTTTACGCAAGACGCCAGGACGCTGGTGCGCGCCGAGATCAGATGCTACCCACAGTTCGGTGCCGTCATCGGCTGAGTGCGGGCGAAGATCAACCGTTGCTCGCACTAGGTTTTCGTGGCGTTCAACCAGTCCTAGTTCTTTGAGATTCTCAAGGGTGACAGGGTGTAAAGCGGCATTGAGGTCTTCTTCGCGCACACTGTGTGCCAGCAAAAAGAAAGCCACCACGGTTGCCAGGTTCTTTTCTTCAGCGGTGGCATCAGATTCTTGAATCTGACGCAGACGGTAGGTGCCAGGCACCACCATGTCACGCGCCATAGCGTCAAAGGCGCGTGCTCCTAAAAGCTCTTCAACACCGTCGTAGGTGAAGTTCACGGCTTGTAAAGCGTCGTGTAACCGGCTCAACGCATCAATATCGGAGCTTTTCGGGGCGTTAGGTACAGAAGAAAAATCAAACACAGCATCAATGGTACATACATTGATGCTTCTGCCGTTTCGTACAGACTTTTTCACTTTGTACTGCGAAATCTTATGTACAAAGCAAAAAAGTCTGTACGAAACGCTGGTTAGCTAGGCTGCACAGCTACAGAAGCGATGCCCCCTCTACACTAAACCTATGAGAATCTGGTCTGTTCACCCTTCCCACCTTGACGCCAAGGGGCTCGTTGCATGCTGGAGAGAGACGCTATTAGCCCAAAAAGTGCTACAAGGTCTGACCAAGGGGTATACCAATCACCCTCAACTCAAGCGCTTTCGCCTGTGCGCTGACCCTGTGCAGGCGGTGGCAGATTATCTGCATCTGATGGCTGACGAGGCGGATGCGCGGGGCTACAATTTCGACCGCACGCGCATCGTCCAACCGCGCTCCGAGAAGGGTGCAAACCAGATCCAGATGCCGGTGACTCAGGGACAGCTCGACTACGAGTTCGATTTTCTGCGTCAGAAGGTAGAAGCACGCGATGAGAAGTGGTTTGCCGAGCATTTTGCTAAGGATGCACGTCCCACCGTTCACCCCGTCTTTTACGTGATTCCAGGCGGCATCGAAGAGTGGGAGCACGTCAAAAGTATTGACAAGTAACGTGAAGACCCCGCAGGTGTGAGAACGTGCGGGGCCTCTTTTCGGGTTTCGTACAGACTTTTTCATTTTGTACTGCGAAATTCTCTGTACAAAGCGAAAAAGTCTGTACGAAACGCTGGGTAGCTAGGCTGCTGCCGTCGCGCATCCCTCGGGGCATACGCGCTTGGACTCATCAGATGCACAATCCGGGCACAGCAAAATCAGCTCACGACAGTCCTCGTTAGCGCAGTTCTCAAACTTGTTTGAGGGCGCGCCACACCGTTCACATTTGCCGATGGTTACGGTATCGGGGGTGAACTCCATGTGCATACGCTTATCGAAAACGTAGAGAGAACCTTCCCACAGTTCCTTATCACCGTACTTCTCGCCGTAGCGAACGATGCCACCGTCAATCTGATAGATTTCTTTGAACCCGCGGTTCTTCATGAGTGCAGACAAGATTTCGCAGCGGATGCCGCCGGTGCAGTACGTAACCACGGGCTTGTCTTTGAGGTCATCGTACTTACCCGACTCGATTTCTTTGATGAAGTCGTGGGTGGTGCGAACATCGGGAACAATCGCGTTCTTGAACTTGCCAATCTTTGCCTCGAAAGCGTTGCGTCCGTCGAAGAAGACAACTTCATCGCCGCGCTCTTCAACGAGCTTATTCACTTCTTCAGGCTTGAGGTGGACGCCGCCACCTACTACGCCGTTTTCATCGACTTCAAGTTCGTCGGGCGCACCAAAAGCCACGATTTCGTCGCGAGCTTTGACGGAAAGACGCGGGAAGTCCTCTGCCCCGCCCTCAGACCACTTGAACTCCATCCCCTTGAATCCGGGGTACTGGCGAGTTTCTTTGGTGTACTGCTTGACGGCGTCGATTTCGCCGCCCACAGTGCCGTTGATTCCGTGCTTAGAGACGATGATGCGTCCGCGCAGACCGAGTTTTTCGCACAGTGCACGCTGCCAAAGCATCACTGCGGTAGGGTCTGAAATCGGAGCAAACTGGTAATACAAAACAATTCGGTTAAGAGCCACGTAACCATTCTAAGCTCTCAGCCAGTTGCTGTCCTGAACTTTGCTGGGATGAAATCGCCGTTTTGGGGGTGAAAATACACCCAAAACGGTGATTTCGACCCAGACTTTAGATGGGTGATTCCACACCGTCCACAGCGGACCAGCAGTACATGCGGTAGTTGGACGCGGTAACGTCCCCGGGCCCGTAGACCTCAAGATTGACGCCGGTAGGTGTGACGCCTTTCTCGGGGATGAAGGTTGAGTGCAGGTACTCGAAACCAGGCTTAATCGACTCGGTTACCGGCCCTTCAACGAGCACAGTGGCGTACCTAGCGGCAGGAACAACGACGCCGGTAAGCCCCAAAGCCGCAACGGCAGGGATGCCCTGCACTATAAAACCTGCCGTATAGGTAAAGCCTTCATCAGCAGCATCCGGCATGAGCACACCGATCTTTTGCAATTTTGCGGTGGCAGCCTTTTGATCCTCGGTCAAACTCGCAAAAAGCTCATCCCAGACACCGGCAAAATCACTATTTTCAGTGGCGTTAATCGTCACTCCCGCCACCAAAAAACTGCCGTATTCAATTAATGCTGTTTCCATAGATTTGCTCTTTACCTCTTCTTTCAACCAAAACGTAAAAATGGGGCTTAAACCACCAGTTTAAGCCCCACAGATACCAGCTATACAGGACGCTTATCGCGCCGAACCAGAAGACAGTTAGATTTTCACAACCATCTTGCCGGTATTTTTACCTGAGAACAGACCAAAGAACGCATCCAGCGCGTTATCGAGTCCTTCAACAACGGTCTCATCATAAGTAATGTCACCCGAGATGACATGCGGAGCGATTTCCTCGCGGAACTCTTGAGCAAACTGCAGATAATCTTGCAAAACAAAACCTTGCATCTTCAGCGAGCGCGTCACGAGATTGGTCATAAAGCGCGGGCCTGCGATACTGTTGGGGTCTTTCTCGTTGTAGACAGAGATAGCACCGCATAGGGCTGCGCGTCCGTAGCGGTTAAAGCTGTTGAGAGCTGCTTCAAGGTGGTCACCGCCAACGTTATCGAAGTAAACATCGATACCATTGGGCGCAGCTTCTTCAAGCTGATTCAAAATGGGGGCAACCTTGTAATCGATAGCTTTGGTAAAGCCAAAACGTTCGGTAAGAAGAACAGTTTTTTCGGGGCCGCCGGCTGAGCCAACAATGTCGCGCGCTCCCTTGAGCTTTGCGATCTGGCCAGCGATTGAGCCGACAGCACCTGCAGCGCCCGAGATAAAGACGTTATCGCCTTCTTTGAGCTCAGCTACCTTCATCAATCCCATGTAAGCAGTCAAGCCGGTGAGCCCTAAAGCGCCAAGATAAACGGAGGACGGTACCCCGTCGAGCTCTTGAGCCTGTGTGAACGCATCCGCATCTGCCTGGGCGATATCGCGCCATCCCAAGAAATGGGTGACGAGGTCGCCTTCTGCAAATTCTGGCGAGGTGCTCTCAATAACGCGTCCTACTGCCGACCCCTGCATGGTCTCACCCAGCGCGAAGGGCGGGATGTAGGACTTCGAATCATTCATGCGTCCGCGCATGTAAGGATCTACCGAAATAAACTCATTGCGCACGCGCACCTGATTTTCTCCCAAGTCTGGAAGGTCAACAGTTACGGTGCGGAAATCCTCTGCCGTCGGCATACCCTCAGGGCGTCGAACAAGCTGAATTTGGGTGCTCTTGTTGTTACTCATACGAACTAGAACGCCTATAGACACCGCATTATTTCAACAGTGATATAACTATCAGCTGCCCGTTGTCTTTCTTAACCCCGGCATTTAGAGCGGGATAAAATCGGCTTAGGAGTACCCCAGCACGAACCTGCGTCCTTGAAGTTCGTGAGGAGTAATCTCCACGAACTCTAGTTTGACGGTATTGAGCCACGGGTTAATGCCAAGCTGGGATGCGTGTTCGATCTCATCGGTGCCGGTCAGCAATCGTGCTTTACCGAAAACATTCACGGAGTACGCCTCGCCGCCGCTGACGTTATCGAACTGCACAGTGACTTTGTCATCGAGAATTAGCTGGGTGAGCTTTGACCCCGGAGTAGTCTGAAAATAAATCTTCCCGTCCGCTACCGCAATGTTCAGCGGGGTAATATGCACGATGCCGTCATCTACCGTGCCCAAACGCGCAAAACGCTGATGTTGCGCCAGCGCCCAGATCTCTTCATCGTTCAAAATTGTTACCGGATTTTCAGGAACGCCAGTGCGCTGTTCTTGAGAATCTTTACTGATGTTCATGGGAATACTCATACTCTTATTGTGCCTTAGAACACGCCCCGCTCGCACGGGTGCGCGCTTTGTCAGGCAAAATATGAACATGGCTTCTTTTTCCACATCAGACCCCCAGCTACTTGAGCTCATGCGCAGGCTGGGGATATCGTCGGTTCCTTCGCAGGTCACCCACGTGCGCACCATCACAGCGCGGGAGGCAGTCACCACACCGTGGCCCGATTGGGTTCATGAAGATGTTGCCGATGTTTTTCGCGGGCTTGGTATCGATCAGCCTTACCTTCACCAGGTTCAAGCAGCTGAGGCGGCACACGCATCCGCCGGCAAAGAACACGTTATTGTGGCAACCGGTACAGCCTCTGGTAAGTCCCTTGCCTACCAGATCCCCGCCTTGGACACTGTTCACCGCGGTGAGATTGACCCTGGTATCGGACTGACCCGCAATGAGGCCACCGTTTTATATTTCTCCCCCACCAAGGCGCTAGCAGCTGACCAGCTGGCCTCCTTGCGGTCACTCGGACTTTCCACCGTCCGCGCCGAAACCTACGACGGCGATACCGACATTGCCACCCGCCGCTGGATTCGCGACCACGCCAATATCATTCTCTGCAACCCGGATATGC
>JBHWPN010000008.1:0-19739 GCA_043424895.1 Rothia sp. (in: high G+C Gram-positive bacteria)
TATGAAAGACCGGCAGTAACCCCACGCAAGATAGTCTGAGCAAGGCCCACCGCAACTATCAAAATAAGAAACCCAACATCTAAACCTACTGAACCAAGACGCAAGGGGGGAATCAAACGTCTCAGAGCATTCATAGGAGGATCAGTCACAGCGTACACAGCAGACGCTACCAAGAGCACGACGCCCTTAGGTTTCCAATAGCGGGAGAACATCTGTACCCAGTCAAAAACAAGACGCAGAATAAGAGCTACGTAAAAGAGATACACACCAATTGTTAACAGCGCAAAAACGTACCCCATATGTAAACCTATGCCTGATTGAAGAGGTGGTCAGAATCCTCATCTACAGAAAGTGGGATATCAGCACCCTCAGCACCGAGCACCTCAAGATTGGCGGGAGTCAACAAAAAGACTTTATCGGTAACACGTTCAATTGAACCGTGTAGCGCAAATGCCAAACCTGCTGAAAAATCAACCAGTCGCTTAGCTTCTCCCTCACCCATATCAGTCACGTTCATAATGACCGGGATATTCTCCCTAAACGACTCACCGATAATCTTTGCATCATTGTACGAACGGGGGTGAATAGTGGTAATACGGCGCAATTCTTCTTCGCTTTCGTAGTGGGTTTCAAGGGGACGGACAGCGCGAGCTACCCTGCTACCAGAGGTCGATGGCTGAGAGCGTTCAGCAATAGGGGTTGATTCAAAAACCTCATTAAAATCTGACTCATCTTCAGCCTCGGGCTCTTCTTCTACAGGCTCAACCGTGGTGGTGTTGTAGTCCTCAAAGAATTCTTCGCGCGGAAAATCTAAATCATCATCACTGTAATATTCTTCCTGAAGAACAGGTGCTTTACGGGGCTGATGAGGCACGGACTCACCTGGTTCAGCGAGTCCTAGGTATGCCATAGCCTGCTGCAGGGTTCGCGCCATCGTCTCTCCTTATACTGAGCATTTTCATAAAAAATAATAAATCTTTTGGATTGGAACTTGCTGAGAACTACGCTCCTACCGATATGTTCTACTGTACCAGCGGACGTGGTCCCATAATCTGCGAACCTACGCGAACGATGGTAGATCCCCACCGAATGGCTGATTCCATATCGTTGCTCATCCCAGCTGAAATTTGATCAGCTTGCGGGAATTGTTCACGAAGCTGCGATGAAATGTTGTAGAGACGCTCAAATCCCCTTTCAGGGTTACTGTTCAGTGGGGGTACTCCCATCACTCCTGCACAGCTTACCCCGGGGAGCTCTTCAAGTAACTGAGCGATTTCAAGAGCATCATTCACATCGCTTCCGCCGCGTTTACCTTCAGAGGCTTGCCCTGCTGTTGCCGCTGCACTTTCATCAAGGTTTACTTGCACGAAACACCTTAGTCCACCCAAGCTGTGGGCCAACGGAGCTGAATCTTCTTCGGATTCAAAGCGGCTTAGCTGGTTACTGTAAGCCTTCGACAGGGCTTTAGCTAGAGAGGGGCGGTCAACCGAATGTACATCCGTTGCATAACGTACTACTGATTTAGCTTTGTTGGTTTGTAACTGACCGATAAAAGACCACCGCAAGGGGCTGTCATTATTCAAGGTCAGTAAATCAAGCTCAGATGCTTTAGCTGATGCTTCTTGATCACGGTTTTCTCCCACATGACGCACGCCTAAGGAATAAAGTTTCTCAACGTCAGATGCTGGGAAAAACTTGGTAACCACCATAAGTTCAACATCCTGGGAGTTTTCATTTCGTACCGCAGAATGATCTGTGGAGGCCTTCGCAATAATCCCCCGGACTTTTTTAAGGTTGGTTCGGAGCTCGTCAACCCGTTCAATCACTGTTCTTCCTTCCAAATGATTCCCGCAATTCGACCGTGTGGCGCACCGCGCCTATGGGAAAATAAAGTCTTGTTTTCGAAAGTGCACGCATTGAATTCTGTGCTTACTTCAGAAACCAGTGGGTGTCTCTTGGCTATAGCTACTGCAGCCGCCGGCAAGTCGAGTGCAGGAGTACCCCAATGAGTCTTAGAAGCTAGCTCAGGGTATAGAGCTACCGACTCTTTGTGCATAGTATCTGGGATTTCGTAGCACTTACCGCAAATTGAGGGACCAATCCATACATGGATATCTAACGCGCCCAAGGTTTCCAACTTCTCCAAAGTTCGCTGAATTACCCCGTCCAACAAGCCCCTACGTCCGGCGTGAGCCACAGCCATGAGAGGAACCCCTTCCGCACGCGGCGCACAGAAAACTAATGGGACGCAGTCTGCCACCATTACTGCAAGAGCTCGAGCGTTCGCACTGATGGCAGCATCAGCTACAGGAGCCGACTGAAGCAACTCCGCGCCGGTTTTACCACTACTGAGTCGGGAAGATATGGATTCCAACTCCTCATCGGTAGCAACATGCGTTCCGTGTACCTGATTGAGATATGCGATAGTCCCTTCTGCCAGCCCCAGTTCCTCATCCAGTAGCGCTCGAGAGCATTGCACACCACTTACATCATCGCCCACATGCAGACCAAGATTTCCAGTTTCTACGGAGGTAAACCCCAGACCAAGGCGATACTCACCAAAGGTCACTGTTTCTTGGGCATATAGAGTGCTCATGTGTATTCCTTAGGACGGGAAGGGATTAGAGGTTGGTACAGCAAGAGGCCGAGACTCAAAGCCTCGACCTCTTACTTATCAGCCCGTAGGCAAGAATTACTTCAGGAAGTCAGGAACGTCCAGTGAATCCTTGCGGGAGTTTGATGAAGAATCATCAACAACCGGGGGCAGATCTACATCGAAGCCTGCTGATGCAGGAACATCATTATTAGACTGTGACCAGTTGTTAGCTGCAGGAGCCGATGAGAAGCCGCCGCGCTGAGGAGCAGAACCAACACCGGGCTGCTGCTGAGCAGAATTACCACCGAAAGTTTGCTGGGTGCGCTGTGCCTGTGAAGCTGCAGCATTGTTGTTGTTTGAGTTAGTCTCGGGGTTTACCGAATCAAAACCCGCAGCAATCACGGTCACACGTGCTTCATCACCCAGTGCGTCATCGATAACTGCACCGAAGATAATGTTCGCATCGGGGTGTGCAACTTCCTGAACCAAGCGAGCTGCCTCATTGATTTCGAACAGACCCAAGTCCGATCCACCCTGGATGGAGAGCAGAACACCGTGAGCACCATCGATAGATGCTTCAAGCAAGGGCGATGCGATAGCAAGTTCAGCAGCCTTAACAGCGCGATCCTCGCCTGAAGCCGAACCGATACCCATCAAAGCTGAACCAGCACCCTGCATCACTGACTTAACGTCTGCGAAGTCAAGGTTGATGAGGCCAGGAGTGGTAATGAGGTCGGTAATACCCTGAACACCAGAGAGAAGAACCTGGTCAGCTGACTTGAACGCATCCAGCATTGAAACGTTGCGATCAGAGATAGAAAGCAGACGATCGTTAGGAATAACGATAAGGGTATCAACTTCATCACGAAGTGCTGCGATACCGGTTTCTGCCTGGTTTGAACGACGACGACCTTCAAAGGTGAAAGGACGGGTAACAACACCGATGGTCAGCGCGCCCAATGAGCGTGCGATGCGTGCAACAACAGGCGCGCCACCGGTACCGGTGCCACCACCTTCACCAGCAGTAACGAAGACCATGTCAGCACCCTTGAGTACCTCTTCAATTTCCTGCTCGTGATCTTCTGCTGCCTGACGACCAACTTCGGGGTTTGCGCCTGCGCCAAGTCCGCGAGTAAGTTCGCGTCCTACATCAAGTTTGACGTCAGCATCTGACATCAGCAGTGCCTGGGCGTCAGTGTTGATAGCAATGAATTCAACACCGCGAAGGCCGACCTCAATCATGCGGTTAACAGCGTTTACGCCGCCGCCACCGATACCAACTACCTTGATAACAGCCAGGTAATTCTGGGGAGTTGCTGCGTCCATTTGTCCCTCAATAAATCTTGATTTCCATCGCTCAGACCTAAACCTTCATCTTTAGATTGAAGGAACTCTGAACGAATTTTACTTACATACTCACATAAAAGAGTAACAATACAATATGCGCATGTCGCTTATGTTTCTTACAAACCGGCACTTTTTACCTAAAATCAGCAAATTGCCTAAAACCTAAAGTATAACTTTAGACTATTTAGTGGTGGGATGAAGCGGACTAGACACATCGTAAGTATTCACACCGACACCTTCAGCGAGAGCTTCCCGCAAGGAAACTAAAACCTTAGCCTTAAGTTCACTTTCGGAGGCAGTTCCCCACAATACTGTACTGCCATCTTTCATCTTCAAAGTAATCGTCGAAGAAGAATCAGCCTTGGTTTCTGACACCTCAGAAATTACCGAACTAGGCAGTGAAGCAAGCACCTGGGTGATAGGTCCGAAGGACTCTTTCTGAGTAGCGTCCAAGCCCCCACCAATCAAGGGCACGCCCGCGTCCTCCACAGAACTTACGGTGCCAAGCTGCACGCCATCCGAATCCACGAGATAAAACTTCTTATCCTGCTCCACAACAGCTACCGGCACGCGCTCTTGCAAACGCACCACTAACTCATGGGGCGGATGCGCCTCTATAGACACACCCCGCAAAATGGCGTTCTCCCCCAACCTATCGTGGACATCTTGCTCACTCACCCGCGTCAGCGGTACCCCATTTAAATCAGATAACTGTTGCTGCACATAATCCTCTGACAAAAGATGGGAATCTTGCACAGTAATCGTGCGAATAGCAAGTAAGGGTGAGTAAAAAACAATTCCCACGAACAACAGGGCAGCTATCAAAAAAGTACTCAGTGCAATAATCCACCGCTTAGCTTTCTTACGCTTACGTTGTCGACGTACCTGTGACAACCTGCGATCAAGTTCAGGAGTATGAATAGCTTTTTTCTGTGCCTGTTGAGCGTTGCGTTCCTTAGTGGCAGCCCGCCACTGCGTCAACCTACCAACTTTTTGATCTTCAACATTCACCAGTTCATCAGCAGTATAAAGACGGCGCACTTTAGGCGAGTTAGCAGTCACTTCAGGACTCTGTTGTTCAGCCACGTGGCATCCTTTACTGGTTGGGTCGTGATCAAGAAATTGAGAGAAGAAAATTAATTTTCTTTGGTCGCAAGAGCCTCAACGAGAGCGTTTCCATACGAGGTAATATCTCCCGCGCCAACAGTCATGACGATGTCACCGGGCTGCGCTTGTTGTGCGATAAGCTCGACCGCTTCATGACCGCTGTGCGCATACTTCACCTCGGAATAACCGGCATCTGTAATGAGATGGCTGGTAACACCTTCGATAGGAAGCTCTCGCGCAGGATAAATATCAAGAACGTAAGAGCGATCAGCTAAGGATAGGGCCTGGGCAAATTCACGGGAGAACTCTTGCGTGCGTGAGAAAAGGTGCGGCTGAAACATCACATACAGGTTGTGACCAGCTGCTACCGTTCGACCGGTCTCAAGTGCCCGCTGAACTTCGGTGGGATGATGCGCGTAATCATCAAATACGCTGACCCCGTTAGCTACACCTCGCAGGGTGAAACGACGATCGGTACCGGTAAACTTTTTAAGAGCCTGCACTATTTCAACGGGATCTGACCCAGCAAGTAGACCGCAAATAAAACCTGCGGTGGCGTTAAGCTGGTTATGGATGCCGGGAATATTGAGCGTCAAAGTGGTGGCACCTTGATAGTGCTTATCTCCTAGTTCAAAATCCCAGCGAATGTTTGAGGAGCACACAATGCCTTCGCTGGTAGAGCCGAGCAGCTGAACATCAGCTTCTGCAGACTCACCGTAGGTTACAACCTGCACCCCTGCTTCGCGGCTGCGACGGGCTAGATCCATCGCGCCGGCATCATCAGCGCACGTAACAAGCACCCCATCATCATCCATTGACGCTACAAAACGGTTGAACGACTCATAGACTTTTTCTGCAGTGCCATAAAAATCAAGGTGGTCTGGCTCGACATTGGTAACCACTGCAATATGGGGCAGATAACGCACAAAAGAACCATCAGACTCATCAGCCTCAGCCACAAACCATGAGTTTTCAGAGGTGTCACCCAAGTGAGCGTTTGTACCGTAACCTGCGATCTCTGAGCCCACAGCAAATGAAGGGTTGTGTGCAAGACCGTCGAACATTACAGCAATCATAGAAGAAGTGGTGGTCTTGCCGTGAGTGCCTGCCACAGCAATTACCTGCGAGTTGCCCATTGTAGCTGCCAAAGCTTCTGAACGGTGTAGAACGCGAAGACCAGCCTCGCGTGCAGCCACCAGTTCTGGGTTATCCTCTTTGATAGCGGTGGAAACTACGAGCGTTTGTACGCCCTCAACGTTTTGAGTTGCTTGCGGCACCGATACCTTCGCACTCTGGGCACGCAAAGCATTGAGTCCGGCGCTTTCACGCTGATCGGAGCCAGAAACCTCCACACCGGCTTGCAGCATCAGGCGAGCCACAGCAGACATACCTGCGCCGCCGATACCAACAAAATGCACGCGTCCTAATTCTTCTAAACGGGGGCGAGCCGCAAAGGGAGGATTAAGAACCTCAGGCATCTCAAGGTCTAGGTTCATCAATGATTTCATTATTTTGCTGCCACCTTCAATACTTCGTGTGCCATGACCTGAGCCGCGTTTCGAATACCGTGGCTGTATGACTTAGTTGCCATATTGGCTAAGGTTTCACCGTCTTTAACCAGCGTAGGAACGTTATTAGAGAACCACTCGGGGGTGAATTCGGAGTCTTTAACCAGAAGTGCTGCTTCGGCATCTACCAGACCTCGCGCGTTCAACGCTTGCTCACCGTTACCAATAGGTAGCGGGACAAAAATTGCAGGAACACCCACCGCTGCAACCTCACTGACGGTAGCGGCACCCGCTCGAACAACCAGCAGATCCGCAGCGGCATAGACATCCTGCATACCGTTAATGAATTCCACCTGCTGATAGTTTGCAGCCTCTAAAGGCTTACCGGAATCATCAAGCACAACTTTTCCACGACCGGTGATATGAAGTAGCTGAATGCCCCACTCCTGAAGCGAGCCAGCGATAGCCTTGACGGTGGTGTTCATGCTTAAAGCCCCCAAAGATCCACCGGTCACAATGACGGTAGGAAGATCGGGCTGAAGGCCAAGAGCTTTTCGGGCATCTGTGCGACGGGCGGCGCGATCTAGGGACGCGACTTCACCGCGCATGGGCATACCCACATAGCGCGAACCTGCAAGAGGAGTGTTTTCGAAAGCTGTTGCTACGAGATGCGCCTTTTTAGCACCTACCTTATTAGCCAAGCCGGGTTTAGCGTTGCCCTCGTGGATTACGACGGGAATATTGAGTTTATGCGCAGCTAGATACATCGGTGTACACACGTAGCCACCAACTCCGACTACTACATCTGCTTCTGCACGACGCAAAATCTCGGCAGCTTGTTTCAACGCCTTGTTGAATTGAACAGGAAATTTAGAGCTGCCGCATTGGGTCGGCGAGGGAACGGAACTTTAGGAATGAACTCAATCTCGTAACCAGCCTCGGGCACAAGACGTTCTTCCATGCTTCCGGCAGTACCCACCGTCAGAATCTTTGCCGCAGGTTCTTCAGCCATGATGGCATCTGCAATAGATAGCATCGGGCTAATATGCCCAGCGGTTCCACCGCCAGCAAGTACTACTGAAGGTGCTTTGCTCATCTCAAACTCCAATAAAATCTTACGTATCAGTCCTAAGTCTACGTGCTGTAGCGATGATTCTCTAAACGTACCCCTCACCCAAGTTCTTTCTCCGAGGTACTGAATTAGCTGTCAGTATTACGGGCGCGTCGAATCGGTTTTAGCCCGGGAGGAAGCGGCGCTTGTTCCTTGGTCCGACGTTCAGCAGAGGCATACTGCGGTTTAGCTGAAGCAGACGTTTGCTTCTGCGACCGCGGTGAAGGCTTACTTCTCGATGCTGAATTTTCTGTGCGGCGAGGAGTGTTTTTACTTTCTTGCGGACGCGCGGCTGTAGTTGCTCGGCGCGCCGACACCTCTTCCGCTCCAGTGCGTTTGGTGGAAGAAACAGTACGTGGCTTAGATGGTTGAGCCCCATTGGTTGTAGAGGAACGCGCTGGCTGTTGCGCGCAAGGACGCCCGGTGCGGGCAGCCGCAGGACGCGATGGGGAACGGCGGGGACCGTTTGAGGGTAATCCAGGACGCTTGCCTCTAGGCGCAGACGTTGCTATCTGCAAGCCCAGACGAGCCAAAAGCGGCTTCCAGTCAATGGGCACCTCGTGTGCACGAGCTTTTTCTTCTTCTCGAATAACAGGCAGCAGCTTAGCGCGGCGTTCAGCATCCTTGCGCTCTAGGGGGTTAGCAAGTCGCGCGGGATCATCTAGGCGGGTCTCCCCTGCCAAAGACGTCAAAGGCGTCTGCCGGGCAAAAGCAACCAGACAGCCCGCAGCTGCCATTGAAGCCATCAAAGAGGTACCACCGTAAGAAACAAACGGTAGGGGTACACCGATAACCGGGCCCATGCCGGTCACCATAGCCACATTGATCAGCATTTGGGCAGCGAGCCACAGCAGGATGCCGGAGGTGGCTAAACGGATATAGCGATCTGATGAGCGCAACAAAATACGCACTGCGCAGTAAATCAATCCTAGATAAAGAACCAAAGTCATGATGGTTCCAACCAGACCTAATTCCTCGCCAATAATCGCAAAAATATAGTCGTTGTGAGCTTCAGGTAGGTAGCTATATTTCTGACGAGATTGGCCAAGACCTACGCCCCAGATACCGCCGGTAGCCAATGCCGCCATTCCGGCATTTGACTGATCACATACAAAACCGGTGCAGTTACCGAATACAGCGAAAATACGATCAAGACGGTTGGGGCTGATGAGCACAAAGATAAGACCAACAAAGCCAACGAAGGCTATGGCACCGAGCATGAGCTTTTTCGGCACACCAAGCATCCACAACATACCCACGTAAATAATGGAGTAGATGATAACGGTACCGAGGTCGTGCCCTAGCAGAATCATAAAAACAATCGCACCAAAGCCGATAGCCGAAGGAACAGCAATCTTGAAAACGCTGTCGCCCAGCTTTGTCCTCGACAAATCTCCGCGTAGATTCAGGACATACGCCAGCCACAAAATAATAAGAAGCTTACTAATTTCGGAGGGCTGTAGACTCTGACCGCCTATGCGGATCCAGTTACGGTTACCGTTGATAGTCTCACCTGCAATAACCACAGCAAACTGCATGATAAGAGCAAAAGCTAACAACAGGTGAGGAACGATCCTATTGCGGTACCAGGTGACCGGTGTCAGCGAAGCAACCAGCATAATAATGACGCCCAACGCCGCCGCCCGTAACTGGCTAAATGCCTGGGCATATGGTGGTAGCCCTTGAGCGATGCTCTCCACAAAAGATGCAGAGAGAACCATCATGCACCCGAAGCCTGTCAGCAACAAAGCAAGTAGCCACAACAACAAGGGAACGTCCCTGATACTCATCATCGCAAAACGGTTATACACCCGATCATAAGTACGGCGAAGTGAAGACACTTTGCGCTGAGGTAACGGCATACGCGAAGAATCTGACCGGCTAGCGGCAGGTGCGCTCATGAACTTCTCTCCTCAATACCAAAGGATATTTCAGTGGTTTGCTGCTGTGATTGTACAGGCTGAAAGTGGAAAGAACAGCCGAAAATCCTAGGACTTTCGGCTGTTCTTTGGGCGGGGTTTAACCGTTAATCTCGTCTACAAGCTTGGCAACCGCATCGATAAATGTATTGCCACGGTGCGCGTAGGTATCAAACTGATCCATGGACGCAGCCGCCGGAGCCATCAGAACGGTATCGTCTTGAGCCGACAGTTCATGGGCTACAGCCACAGCTTGTTCCATCGCCCAGCTACCGTCAGTCTCATCTATACCCTGTTCGGCAGCGCGCTTGGTCATATTATGAACCGGCACCTCGGGGGCATGATGGGCTAAAGCATCAAGAAGTTTTTGATGGTCGGTGCCGATAACAATAACTGCTTTAAGGCGGTCTTTGTGTTCGATCACGAGCTCATCGTATTCCACGCCCTTAGAGAGTCCCCCGGCAATCCAAATGACGGGTTTGAAGGACGCCAACGATGCATTTGCTGCGTGAGGATTAGTAGCCTTGGAATCGTTTACCCACAGCACGCCGTGAGTATTAGCCACAAGCTGGATGCGGTGCGCACCGGGCTCGTAGGCTCGCAATCCTTCTCGAACCTTTTCGGGTTCTATACCGGCTGCCCGTGCCAAAGCAGAAGCCGCTAAAGCGTTTTCGATGGTATGGCGGGTCGGAAGCTGCCCGGCATCTTGCACCGAACCAATTTCAAGTGCCTTCGTATGGCGGTCGTCTAAAAAGGCACGGTCGATCAGCAGACCGTCGATGACTCCCAGCATTGAAATGCTGGGAGTATTTGCCCAGAAACCAATGGCGCGAGCACCTTCGATAACATCCGCTTCTTCAACCATCTTCACGATTTCGCTCTGATTAGCGTTAAAAACGCAAGCAACCTGAGTGTTCTCGTAAATGCGGGCCTTATCAGCTAGGTAGTTTTGATACCCCTCATGCCAATCAACGTGGTCTTCAGCAACGTTCAGAACTACGGATGCTAAAGGCGACATACTGTGTGTCCAGTGCAGCTGAAAGCTTGAGAGTTCTACAGCAAAAAAGTCGTATTCAACGGGGTCGCGCAGAGCATCAAGAATGGGGGTTCCAACGTTGCCCACAGCAATCGCTTTGAAACCTGCAGTCTGCAAAATTGATTCAAGCATGCCCACCGTGGTGGTTTTGCCGTTGGTGCCGGTAATGCACAGCCACTGAGCTGTCTGGCGTCCCTCACGTTGGCGAAGACGCCAAGCAAGCTCAACATCACCCCAAATTTGCACTTGTTGGGCAACCGCATCGGCAAGAATACCGATGGTAGGACGCAACCCCGGTGAGGTAATGACTAGTTCAGCTTTCTCACCGTCAACGGAGGGCAGAGCATCCATAACGCCGTCGCCAAGAAGCACATCTGCCGCGCCAATAATGCGTAGCGTCTGTTCTTTTTCTTTGTTGATTTCGCTAGCGTTGCCGTCCACAACAACGACGCGAGCACCCAGCTCGATAAGGGTGTCAGCAGCTGAGAAACCTGAGACACCTAAACCAGCTACAACAACTTTCAACCCTGCCCAATCAGAATCCCAGCTAGTCAGCTGGTCTAAACGTGAATTGGACAAAATAGGGTTTTCGTTCGTTGCTCGCATTAGAGCATACCTCCCTCGCTGATGAGCCAGTCACCGTAGAAAATACCCAGTGCTGCAAGTACAAACAGCCCGGCAATAATCCAGAAGCGAACTACAACCTTGACTTCGGGCCAGCCCAACAATTCGAAATGGTGTTGGAGCGGTGCCATGCGGAAGATGCGTTTGCCGCCTGAAAGTTTAAAGTAACCGACCTGCAAAATAACGGATGCTGAAATCATCACGAAAAGACCAGCAATGATGATGAGAAGTAATTCGGTGCGGGTCAAAATTGCAAAAGCGGCTAGCGCACCGCCAAGACCCAATGAACCGGTATCACCCATGAAGATGGAGGCTGGTGAGGTGTTCCACCACAAGAAGCCAATAAGAGAGCCCACGAGCGCCGCAGCCATCATAGAAAGCTGTAGGGAGTCACGAACTTCGTAACATACACCGTCTGTTGCACCCGGTAAACATAGGTGCTTGTTCTGCCACATTGTCATCAGCATGTAACCGCTGAACACCATGATGGCAACGCCAGATGCTAGACCATCAAGGCCGTCAGTCAGGTTCACTGCATTGGTAGTTGCGGTTGCAATGAGGTTTGCCCACAGGACAAAAAGAATAACGCCGATAACGGGACCAAAGAAAGCTAAGTCAAAGGCAGTGTCGCGAGTAAATGACACCCGGGTCGATGCGGGTGTCCAGCCATACTGGTTAGGGAACCAGAGGGCTAACACACCGAAGATGACGCCGATCAGACCCTGTAAGAAAATCTTACCTTTAGGGGTCAGACCCTCAGACTGTTTCTTAGCGATTTTTTTGTAGTCATCGATGAACCCAACACCGGCCATACCGAGCATCAAGAACAGCAGAAGACCAACAGAAACAGAAGGCAGGAGCTGAGTTCCGAACAGTAAAGCTGAGAGAAGCATCGACAGCAAGAAACCACCGGTTGCGCCCGCCATGATGACTACGCCGCCCATGGTGGGGGTACCCCGTTTTACCTGATGCGAGGTTGGCCCATCTTCACGAATGAACTGGCCATAGTGCTGCTTCACCAAGTACTTAGTGAACATCGGTGTACCAAAAATCGAGATAAGCAGACCAAAAGCGGCTGCTAACAGGATTGGAATCATAGGAGTTCTTTGTGCCTTCCCTTGTTATTCCTGCGTATCAGTCGGCGTAGTTTTAGCGCCAGAGTTTGAGTTTACAGGGTTCGCGAAGTCACCAGCGCTTAACCACGATGCGGTGCGCGTCTCAGTAGCATGGTTTTCAGGTGAGTCCTGCGCTACTTGATCGCCGAGATCTTTGACTTTGGCTCCGTTAGAAGACTTGAAAAGCGCAACGTCACCGGGTTGAAGTTCTGAACGCAAGATTTCAAGGGCGTCCTCGTTAGTCTCTACCCACGTTGCCTCGTTACCCCAAGAGCCTTCAAGATGTGCCGCATTGTAGATAGGTTTAGCCTCGGCACCAATGGCGATGAGCTTTGAGATGTTCATGCGTACTGCGAGCCTGCCGAGTTTATCGTGTTCTTCAACAGATGCGTCCCCAAGTTCAAGCATGGCACCAAGTACCGCCCATGTACGACGCGGTGGGTTTTGGCGTCCTAGTTGAGCTAGCGCCCGAAGTGCTGCTGCCATGGATTCGGGGTTCGCGTTGTAGGCATCGTTAATCACGGTGACGCCGTCTTCACGCTCGGTTCGTTCCATACGCCAGCGTGATGTTGCGCCGAGCTCATTGAGCTTTTGCGCGATAGTGTTCGGCTCGATGCCTGCCTGATACGCCAAGGTCGCCGCCGCCAGCAGGTTATACACGTGGTGTTCACCGATTAGACGGGAGACAATCTTGAAGTTTTCTCCCTGCGGAAAATGCAGGGTAAACTCTGGGCATCCCGTAGTACCGGTGACAAGTTCTGTGACAAAAACTCGCGACTGCTCCCCACCGTCGTGGTTGGTTTCGCCCACACCGAAGTAGATGGTAGGTACAGATGAGCGAGTAATCATTCGACGGACGCGATAATCATCGTCGTTGAGTGCGAGCGCTTGGCTCACACCTTCGGCGAGCTCGCCCTTGGTTTTTTCGATATTATCAACGCCACCAAATTCGCCTGCGTGAGCAGTACCCACTTTAAGAATGGCGCCAAGGTCAGGTTTAACAATATTGGCGAGGTATTCAATATGTCCTACCCCGTCTGCGCCCATCTCGATGACCAGGTAACGGGTGTCGTACTCCGCACGGAAAACGGTAAGGGGTACTCCGACTTCTCCGTTGAATGAGCCAACGGGCGCAACAGTTTTCCCAGCAGTTGCAAAGATGCCAGCCAGAAGATCTTTGGTGGTGGTTTTGCCTGCTGAGCCTGTAATTCCGATGACAGTAATATCACTTACTTGGCGCAGTTTTTCAATAATAAAGGCTGCCAGACGCCCCATCGCTAGAACTACGTCATCCACCAGGACGCTGGGGTAGAGCTCTCCATTGGCATCGGTGATCTGACGTTCCACCAGAGCCAAGGTTGCACCGGATTCAAAAGCTGAAGCTACATAATTGTGGCCGTCCGTGGTTTCACCGGGTTTTGCTAAGAATAGGGTACCTGGCACGACTTCACGAGAGTCTGTGGTTGCCGAAGATACACGGATGCTATTGGCAGCCTCATCGTCTGCACCCATGAGCATACCGGCTACTGCTTGAGTAACCTCAGCGGCTGAAAGTTCAATCATACGTTTTCGCTTCCTTAGTCCAAGCGGTAGTCGGGCAAAACATCATAGCCCTGGCCGGTTAGTGCGCGTGCTACTTCTACGCGATCATCAAGTTCGAGGTCTTCACCCGCGACATCTTGAGCTGTTTCGTGGCCGCGTCCTGCAACGACAATTGAATCGTGCACTCCTGCAATACTCGCGGCATATTCGATAGCGCGTGAGCGCGGCTCAATGTTGCGGACTTCTTGAGCGCGGGCGCCCTGCTTCTGTGCTGAACGAGCGCCACTTTCCACAGCCTCACGGATAGGGGCGGGGTCCTCGTTGTGGGGATCATCGTCCGTTACGATAACGATATCGGCGTACTGCGCTGCGATATCGCCCATGATGGGACGCTTGGTTTGGTCTCGCTCCCCTGTGGCTCCGAAGACAACAATAACGCGTCCATCCGATTCCGCGGGTTTAACGGCTTCTAAAGCACGCTTGAGAGCATCAGGATTATGTGCAAAATCAACGAGGGCTGTCGGTGCGTGAGCGATAAGTTGCATACGACCGGGAACCACCGGTGTTAGAGTCTCAGGTTTCTTCAAAACCGCTGTAAGAGCATCGATATCAACACCGCTTTCTGCCACCATAACAGCGGCCAGAGCAGCGTTAGAAACGTTGAAATCTGCAGGTAGCTGAGTTGAAGTATGCAGGGCAGTACCGTCGCCGCGTACTACAGTAAACTCGTGACCGATTCCTGAACGCTTTACATCTTTCAGCGCCCAATCGTGCTCACCGAGTTCAGGTGTCTTGGCGTGCCCCTTACCCATATTGCTGTAAAGGCGGACGACAGCGTCCTGCCCCATTGCTTGGTTGGCAGCATCTGCCATAGAGATGCCCCACTCATCATCGGTTAAAATGACAGCTCGAGAGGCACGTTCGGGGGTAAACAAGGCAGCCTTTGAAGCGAAATAACTGTCCATCGTGCCGTGAAGATCAAGGTGGTCCTGCGTGAGATTAGTAAATCCGGCAACGCTGTATCGCACACCATCGACGCGTCGGTAATCTAGGGCGTGGGATGAAACCTCCATAGCCGCTGCGGTAATCCCGCGCTCACGCATCAACGAAAGCAGTGAATGAACGTGCGGGGATTCTGGGGTAGTGAGCTTCGATGGGATAGCCACGCCCCCAGCTACAATCTCAATAGTGCCAATCAACCCTGTGGTGTGGTTCAACGCCTGCATGATGGAATTAATCATGTAGGTGGTAGTAGTCTTACCGTTGGTACCGGTGACTGCAAAAAGGGAGAAATCGTCACTGTTGGCTGGTTGGGAATTATAAATACGAGCAGAAATCGGGCCAACCACTGCGCGTAAATCTTCGCAGACGATAAGTCCAACGCCCTCAGGCAAATCCCCCATGAGGTCCGCCCCATTGGAGTCCGTCAAAATCGCGGATGCGCCAGCGTCCACTGTTACCTGAGCGAACTCAGCACCATGGGCACGGGCACCGGGCAAAGCCACATATAAATCGCCTTGCTGAACATCGCGCGAGTCCATGCTGAGACCAGTTATCAAAGATGAACCTGAGACCTTGATATGAGCTTGGTAGCCGAGCTCCTCGATGAGCTGTTTGATGTCATCGACTTCATAGCCGACAACGTTTGAAGGACGCAATGTCTGCGCTGAACCCTCAAATTCTGCGGTGTCCACAGTTTCTCCTTGTCATCTGCCCGTTTATTTCAGGTGCTCGTGAGCAACAGTTACTTTATTCTATTGCTTATTATTCTTTATCTTTGTCTTCAAACTTAGGCAACACGTTTGGTTCCGTTGTTGAATGCGGAACATTATAAGTTTGTAGTACCTTCTCCATCAGCTGAGAGAACTGGGCTGTTGCGCCCACGGCATGGGCAGCTCCTTCAGGGCGTTGAAGGGTAATACCCACCAGATATTGGGGATCCTCAATAGGAGCCAGTCCAATAAACGACGTAGTGTAACCATCGAAACCTGCTTTGGTTTCACTGGGCGCTTCTGCTGTACCTGTTTTGCCGCCTACTCGATAGCCGTTGACTTTAGCATCACCCGTTTTGGAGTGTTCAACAACATTTTCCATCAGAGTCAGGCACTGCTCGGCAGTTTTCTCTGAGACCACCCGGATGCCCTCGGCAACCTCTGTCTTATGTTCCGTGCCATCTGTATCAATGATTGCATCGACAATACGCGGCTTTAAACGCACACCCTTGTTACCAAGAGCCTGATAGATCATGCAGGTCTGTAAGGGAGTTTGGGCAACGCCTTGGCCAAACAGAACAGTGTATTGCTGGCGAACGTCCCACTCACGCCAATCATTCAATAAGCCCTGGCTCTCGCCGCTGAGTTCAATCCCGGTGTACTCCCCCATTCCGTATTTTTTAATCCAGTCATGGCGTTGCTCGGGTGTGAGCTGCTTTCCGGCAAGAACCGTTCCGGTGTTCATCGAATCGGCAATAATTCCATTCAACGTGCGTTTCTCAGGACCGTGATCGAAGGCGTCAGTGATGGTCTGACCATCAATCTCTAGCTGAGCAGGCACATCAAAAACAGTAAGAGGATCAGCCAGCCCTTGATCGATGACTGCAGAGGCAGTGAGCAATTTTTCGGTCGAACCCGGCTCAACAGCCTGCGAAATAGCTCGCGGAGTCATATCTTCTAATTTGAACTTATCCGAGCCCGGATCCATAGTTGATGAATCAGCAAGTGCAAGTATCGAGCCATCTCGCACGTCCATCACCACGGCGCATCCCCACTCAGCTTTTAGCTCATCAGCACGAGCTTTTACAACTTGCTGAGCGAAATACTGAATGTCCTGATTAATAGTCAAACGCACGCTCTTACCATTCACAGCCTGGGTAATTTGTTCCTCACCGACCGGAATACGCACACCATCAGCAGAGATCTCGTAGGTGCGAGAACCAGAGACACCTGCCAGCTCTTCTTCAAAGACTTTTTCGATACCTACCGAGTAGTTAGTATCTTGAATATCTTTCTCGGTGCCCTCAACTTTTTCTTGAATGATACTGTAGCGGCCAACCACCGAACCGCCCACTGCCCCATCGGGGTACAAACGATCCGAAATAACCTCACCATAAACATAAGGAATGTCTAAAGCACTAATCCGGTTGTATACATCAGGGGTCACATTTTCTTTAATGACGTGGTAACTGCTCTCACCATCGAGAGCACTTTTGACGTCATTGTCTTTCATCTTGAGAATATCAGCCAGTTCATAAACAACCTGTACCGGGCTAATTTTTTCGGACTTAAAAGTACCGTCGTCTTGCTTGACCTGACGGTCAAAGTCCTGCACAGATTTTTGATCAACCGTAATGTTGTAGCGCTGAACGGTGCGCGCCATGACGTTACCGTTCGCATCCAAAATCTCACCACGCAAAGCAGGAACTTCGATGGTCCGAGTACGCTGCTCCAATGCTTTTTGAGCACGTCCCGTAGGGTCAAGACCCTGCAAATACAGCAACCGTCCACCCAAAGCAGCGGTACCACCTACCGCTAACGTACTTGCCAAAAAACCGCGTCGACCCATAGCGTACTGGGACTGACGCTTATCTTCAGCAGGCTTTCGTGAACTCACGTGCTCGATAATCCTTTGCGTAGGGGCTAGAAGTGAAAATTACTGATTGGTAGAGGGAGTAGGCGCAGGCGAACTAGTAGAAGAGGCTGTTGCACTGGCTGATGCTTGAGCTTCTTTCTCTTTCTTCTCTTTTTCCGCCTTTTCTTTTTCTTCCTTCTTCGCTTGCTCTTGAGCTCGTTGCGTTGCCGTTGCATAAGCATCGGTATCTGATAGCGCCGGGGGATCAATCATGTTCTTGTTGTAATCGGGTTTATCCGAATCAGTCTCAGATTTGACCACCGGTAGAGGAGTACCGCTAATGCTGTTCTCACGAATGTTCAGCGTTGCCTGCTGATGCGCCGCAACCATTCCTAGCTGGCTCGCCCGCACAGCTAAATTCTGCGGAGCCTGATAAAACTCAATTTCTTGAGAAAGCTGTTCATTTTCCTGACGCAGCGCAGTCTCTTGGGCTCGAAGCTCCACCAGCTGGTACTGACGCTCCGTAATCTTGATGTTCAAAAAGAGAATCATAGCCAGTGCCATCAAAATACCCAGCACCACGAAGAACACATAATGTCGGCGTCCGCGGGGCCCGATTGAAGGCAGGACTGCTAAAGGGGCTCGTTCACGGCGACGAGCAGGACGCGAGGGCTTACCCGCTGCAGACCGTTGAGGCTTTTGAGGTTTTGATGAGTGAGCTTTCTCGCGCACAACCGATAGACGTGCACCCGTGGGGGTGGACGCCTGGTGGTCGTTAAAGCGAGGTTCTGCGCTCATTAATTTCCCTTAATTACTTAATTTTTTCTGCGGCACGCAACTTAGCGCTGGTAGCACGAGAGTTCTCGGCGATTTCTGCCTCTGTCGGAGGTTCAGCTCCACGAGTAATGATCTTCAGCGAAGGCTTATGTTCTTCGAGTTCTACGGGAAAACCTTTAGGGGCGCTCGATGTAGCGCGTTCAGTCAATGCGCGTTTAACAATCTTGTCTTCTAAGCTGTGGTAGCTCATTGCAACGATGCGCCCGCCAACGTTCAAAGAATCGATCGCGTTAGGAACAGCGCGCTCCAAGGCATCCAACTCATGGTTTACCTCGATGCGCAAAGCCTGGAAAGTGCGCTTAGCAGGATGCCCGCCCTTACGCTGCGCCCCTACCGGCACTGCTTTTTGAATAATTTTAACGAGCTCGCCAGTGGTTTCAATGGGGCTTTGCTCGCGTTGACGAACAATTGCCGAGGCAATTTTTGCGGCAAATTTTTCTTCACCGTAGATGCGCATAATACGTCGAAGATCGCCTTCTTCGTACTCGTTCACAACAACCTGAGCGGTAAGAGATTCGGTGGAGTCCATACGCATATCAAGCGGGGCATCATACGAATACGCAAAGCCGCGCTCACGTTCATCGAGCTGCATCGAAGACACACCAAGATCCAAAAGCACCCCGTCGACCCCTGAAAAACCAAGGTCTGCAACAGCTTCTGGAATCTGATCGTAGACCGCGTGAACAGGCTTGAAGCGATCCCCAAAACGGGCAAGGCGCTCCCCCGCTAAACGGTGCGCCATCAAATCGCGGTCAATACCAATCAGAGTAAGATCCGGAAAACGTTCTAGCATGAACTCGGAATGACCGCCCATGCCCAAGGTACCGTCCACAACAACGGCACCGGGACGCGAAATAGCGGGCGCCAACAATTCAAGACAACGATTGAGCATGACAGGAACGTGCCTGTCTTTAGCTGCCTTTTCAGAAGCTAAAGGTTCTGGCGTTGCCTCGAACATCTTTGTGTTCTCTTCCATGGCTTCCTCACCGTTATCTTGTATGTTCTCTGCACCCGAACCTAGAGTCCGGGAATGATGTCTTGATCAGTTTCAGCAAACTGTTTTTCTTGCTCCTGCAAGTAGTTATCCCACGCAGTAGCACTCCAAATTTCCACTCGAGTTCCAGCGCCGATAACAGCTAAATCCTGTTCCAATCCCGCGTACTCTCTAAGCATCGTCGGGATCATGACGCGTCCTTGTTTATCGGGAACCTCGTCGGTAGCACCAGATAAAAACACACGCACGTAGTCTCGAGCTTGTTTAGATGACATGGACGCCTCACGCATCTGTTCGTGTATCCGCTCAAATTCTTGAACGCTAAACACGTACAAACAGTGTTCCTGGCCTCGCGTTAGCACAAGACCCTCAGCAAACTGAGATCGAAATTTAGCGGGCAAAATAAGTCGTCCTTTGGCATCAAGACGAGGACTGG
>JBHWPN010000009.1:0-15595 GCA_043424895.1 Rothia sp. (in: high G+C Gram-positive bacteria)
GCATAAAAAGTGGCGCAGAGATTATCTCTACGCCACTTTTTTGCATTCCGGCACCACCCGTAAATGCCACACACATTCACTTTTTGAAAGCTCTCTCGAACCATCTGTTTAACATCTAACTACACAGAAATATGTGCAGAATTAACAATTCCTGAGTTTTTCCTGGGATTCTGAGCGAGCTTAGTTTTCTTGCCCAGTTTTTTGACCGACTGGTTTTCACAATACGAGATTCTTACGGTGACAGAAGATGATGACCGGATGCGAGTCTGCTGGATGCGAGACTCCTCGCGCTTGGCAGGTGTGAGGGCGAGCATTAAAAGAGTTCAGGCGACCACAACACGGATCGCCTGAACATCACACACATTCACTTTTTGAAAGCTCTCTCGAACCATCAGATAATATATAACCATACTTATCTTTATAAATGGTCAGAAAAATCCTTAAGTTACCTGAGTGTTTTTAAATTTTTCACTTCGGTTGCCAGCGGTTCATCAACCCGCCTTTTCCGTACGATAAACGACGGTGAACAGCCTCTAACGGCCCCGGCTTGCCCATAGCTTCAAGCACATTCGCAACCACAAGCGTCACCAACCACACGCCAACCCCAACCCATAGAGCAGCAAAAGCTCCGGAGTCTGAAAACAGGTGTAAGCCATAGGGTGCCAAGAAAATAATGCACAGCACCGATTGCAGAACATAGCCGGTCATCGAACGCTTACCAAGTGCCCCAAGAACGCTCAACGGGCGTGAAAGTCGGGCAGGCTCCCCCGCCTCGTGTGCCCGGGTAGCGCGTTGCTGAACAGGTGCCAGCATCAAAGCCAACACCGCAATCAGACCGGGGCCAGCCAGCGTCCCTAACGACATACTCACCGAAGAAAAAGTCTCAAGCGCAGGCAAAACACCTACCAGACTCAACCCATAGATCAGACCGGTCACGATGCCGCATCCCATACCCACCGCCGCACTCCACACCAGCGCCTTGCGATGATGCGACGCATCCAGCAGCAACCCTTCCCGCGCCATCACAAAACCGATAATAACCAAGGGAAGCAAAGCAGGAATCTGAAAAGGTGCACCCACCAACTGCATCAGAAGGGCAAGCGCGCCAAAACCCATGCTGCCCACATAGGTAGAACTCGTAAAAGTCTCAGCGACAGTAGCGGGATCACCCATCAATGCGCGTCCAAAATCAGTGAAATCAATAAGTAAACCCACGCCAATAGAACACAGCGTAGCCACCGCAAAAATCACGCCCGCAAGCACCATCAAAGTCTTAGTGCGCATCGCGATCATGGTGGAAAGAAGCATGCCAATCAGCCCGTACATCATCATGATGTCGCCCCAGAACAAGAACACCATGTGCAGCACACCAAAAAGCGCGAGCATACCGTAGCGGCGAACGATTACAAGACGCGCATAACGCAGCGGATAACCCCGCCTATACAGGCTAGAGGCAATCATTCCCACACCAAAACCCATCATGGTAGCGAACATGGGAAAACCGCGCGCATGCACAAACGTGGCGGTGAATAAAATAGTGAGCTTATCCCACAGGCTGTCACGCACAATTCCACCCAAATCACCGCCGGGAGCCTCAGGCATCACCAGCCACACCGTAGCGATATTGGCAATTGCAATGCCCAGAAGCATGAGCCCGCGCGCCACATCGGGCACCAGCATGCGCGGGGCAGGCTGGACTGAAGCGGCAGCAGGCGAGGGAGCAGGTGCGACCGATGTAGGGCCGTCGGATGCGGGGACGGGAGCATCGGACGCGGATTTGCCGGAGGTGGACTGTCCGGATGCCACCAATTGGCCGGGTACAACGGCTGGGGCGGAGGGATTTACTGACGGTGAAGGTGTGGTCAAGGAAGTATCTTTCAGCAGCGGTTCTTTACTTCTACCCACTGTATGAAAACTAGGACCGCCTCAGCATCGTCCCCAATGACTATTTTGGGGCTACTCCGCCGAAAACTTACCCAATTCAGTGCAACTTACTCGCAAAAAGGCGAGTGCAAAGCCTGGAGATTAGGTAAGTTTTTGGCTTTTGCGCAATTAAAAAGTTCAAGGGCAAGATCCCCATACAGATCTTGCCCTTGAACTTTTATATTTATCGAGGCTCAGCATAACCTCGTAAAAAGCACACACACACATTTTTGCTTCTTAGCTCTTTCGAACCGTTATTAATAGTTTGCCCGCCTAGCCTTTGGGTAAGTTTGAAGTAACCTGCGAGCTTCCTGAATGTTTTGAGGCTGCTTGCAAAACGATGTGTGGCTGCAGCATACCAAGGGCGGGCGGCGATAGAACGCATGACGAGCGCTTAGCAGGGGGTTAGCGCCTACATCTAGCGGAGCAGAACCCGCAATTAGCCTCCGAGCACCAACAAAATCGTGAAGGCTGTCAGCGGATTTAACAGCATCGACGCCACCAGAATCAGACTCAGCCCCAGTGTGTGTTCACGATGCTTGATAAGCCCAACAACTGCCAGCAGGGCGGCTAAAAACGCCGCCAGCGTCCCTAGAGCCAACGCAATCAAAAATACGGTGAGGGTGGTAGTTGGCGAGCTCGTAGCAAAGAAAGTAGCCACCAGGAGCATCGCCACAGAAATAGCGAGGGCGATGGACGCGGCAACAAGCATCTGAGATGAAGGACGAAGCTGTCTAGACATAACCACCAGCATGGCACGCTTTAGAAAAACCTGCCAACCGCCCGCGTCTATGCTGGCACCCATGACCGCGCTCCTGCACGCGTCAGGTGACCATGTATTTCCCACAGGTGACCATAGAACTCCCAAAAACAGGGCAAAAACGCGAATTTTTGGGAGTTTCGTGGTCACACCCGGAAGATACGTGGTCACTTCGTGCCCTGTTGCATCAGCGTGCAAAACCTCCCGACGCGCCCCTCCTACACCGCACCACTCCGCCCCGCACCGTCGCATTCACCCCCTGCAACACCCAGTCACGGCATCCGCACCTCTACCTCGCACCACCCCATTCTGCCCCGGTCCTTCCACCACCGCCCCCGCGCCGCCCCGCCCACCCGCACCCCGCGTCCGCATACACAAAAGGACGCGCCCTCCTACTTTCGTAAGAGAACGCGTCCTTGTTAGCCTATTGCAAGCCCGCAGGCTTACCGGCAAACGTGTTTACGCTGAAATTACTCAGCTACAACGTCAAGTTCAACGTTAGCGGTAACGTCTTCGTGCAAGCGCACTGAAACGTTGTATACACCGGTTGACTTGATTGCTGAACCGAGGTTGATCGCACGCTTGTCAACTGAACCAATGCCAGCTGCTTCAATAGCGTCAGCTACGTGCTCAGCCTTAACGGTGCCGAACAGGCGGCCTTCTGCGCCAGCCTTGTGAGCCACGGTAACGGTGGTCTCTGCGAGCTTAGCGGCGGTTGCCTTAGCTTCCTCAAGGGTAGCCTTCGCACGAGCTGCGCGAGCTGCCTTGATTGACTCAACCTGCTTTTCGCCGCCCTTGGTCCAGGTAACAGCGAAGCCGCGAGGCATGAGGTAGTTACGTGCGTAACCGTTCTTCACGGTTACAACGTCGCCTGCAACACCGAGGCCGGTTACTTCCTGAGTAAGAATGATCTTAGCCATGTTCTTCTACTCTCCTATCGATTTAGCGGCCAGCGCCGGAGTAGGGCAGCAGTGCAACTTCGCGTGCGTTCTTGATTGCCTGAGCAATCTTGCGCTGTTCCTGAACGGATACGCCAGTAACGCGACGTGCACGGATCTTGCCGCGGTCGGAGATGAACTTACGCAGGAGTGCGACGTCCTTGTAGTCGATTACAGTAACGTCAGCAGCCTTCAGCGGGTTCTGCTTGGGTTTGGGCTTACGGATTTCAGCCTTAGCCATCGTGGTGCTCCTTTTTGAGTCTTGGAGCCCGCGGATCTCACACCGCGGGATGGTGGATAAATGTTTATGTTAAGAAGGTGAGGACGCGAGGTTTAGAACGGAGGTTCGTCGTCTGCGCCTGCACCCCAGTCGTAATTACCGCCGGACTGTGCGCCCCACGGATCAGCTGCGGGAGCTGACGGTGCTGCTGCCGGAGCAGGGTTACCGCCAAAGCCACCACCATTGTTATTGGAGTAGCCGTTGCCGCCGCCGTTATTAAACGACTGGTTTTGAGCCGGTGCATTGTTAAAGCCGCCCTGATTGCCACCAAAGCCACCGTTTTGAGCGCCACCGTAGTTGTTACCACCGTTGCGCTGATTGCGGTTGACCTGTGCGGTTGCAAAACGAAGTGAGGGACCGATTTCATCGATCTCTAGCTCCATTGAGGTGCGACGTTCGCCTTCTTTAGTTTCGTATGAACGTGACTTCAAACGACCTTGAGCGATAACGCGCATACCCTTTTTAAGGGTCTCTGCGATGTTCTCCGCAGCTTCGCGCCAAGCCGATGCGCGCAAAAAGAGAGTTTCGCCCTCTTTCCACTCGCCGCTTTGACGGTCAAAAACGCGCGGAGTTGAAGCGATCGTGAAGTTAGCTACCGCAGCACCATTAGGGGTGAAGCGAAGCTCGGGATCGCCGGTGAGATTACCAACAACGGTAATGACGGTATCGCCAGCCATTTGCAGTCTCCTGTTCTATCGAAAAAGTATTTACTTGAAGATTAGTTGCGGGGGCTGACAATATAAGAGCTTTTTACTCAAATGTCAGTCGCAATTTTCAAGAATTTACTTGGAGGAGATCTTCTGATCTTCCGGGCGGATGATCTTGGTGCGCATTACTGATTCGTTCAGGTTAAGAACGCGGTCGAGTTCTGCAGCGGTCTCCGGAGTTGCAGTGAAGTTAACTACTGCGTAGATGCCTTCTGACTTCTTCTGGATTTCGTATGCCAAGCGACGACGACCCCAGATGTCAAGGTTATCTACGGTGCCGTTGTCTTTGGTGACAACTTCGAGGAACTTTGAGAGGGTGGGCTCTACAGCCTTGTCCTCTACCTCGGGATTGAGGATAACCATCAGTTCGTATGCACGCATGATTAAACCCCTCCTTTGGGCTAAACGGCTATGGGATTTCCATAGCAGGAGATTCATACTTCTCTGCGCTCTTCGCGGGGATTGGCCGCGTCAGTAGCACAGACTTTTCAAGCTTACAGGACGGGCGCAGGTTTGGGCAGTGCTTTTGTGTGCTTTCGGTGCAGCTCACACTAATTACAAGGGTGAGATTTGCAGGCTTGGGCTACTTTTACAACCTAGGACGCGGGTTTACAGCGCGCGAAAGACAGGCGTGCGGGGTGCGGGAAGAGATACATCATCTCCAGCCCTTTCCCACGCTTAGCTCCGATGGACGCTGGTGCTCAACATCCCTAAACGCCAGACCCGAGCCAGTTGAGCACCAGCATCCACCTCAGCTAGGACGACTCAGCGAGGCATGTTAGAAGCGGTTGGCCCGAGCCGTGGCGATTGAGTTCAAAAGGCTCACGCGCACCGGGATAGTGAAGATGTCAATGAGCATCAGCAATCCCCAAATACCCAGGGGAATAAACCCAATTAGAATGCCGCTGGTCAATGAGCCGATTCCGAACAGCGCGAGGTAAAGAATTCCCATAAAAGGAGCATTCAAGTAGAACTTATGGATTCCTAGCCAACCCAAAAAGAACCACAGCAGGTAGGCAATAACCATCGACTTAGAGTTAACCACTACGCGCGGCGGAGCACCCCACAGCACGTTGGACTGTCCCCAGCTCGCTTTTTCTTGGTTGCTGACATAGGTAGGAATATGGTGTTCAGGCTGTTGATGAGTCATGAAGATTCCCTTTCGCCACATATTCTGATGTGGCTATTGATTGAATGAGACCGTAATATCTGCATTCTTTCCAGTCGATTTTACCTGCGCATCAATCTTAGCTTTGATAGTTTCACGCTGGGCTTTACCGTCTGCAGTGTAGGTAAGTTCAAAGGTTGCTGGCTCGTATTTATTGGAGGTCCACGAGGTGGGGCTGCCCTCTCCTTGCTCTAACACAAAAGCTGGTCGGTCAATAATTTTCCATCGCACATTTGCAATGCGGGCTTGCGAAGTGGGAGAGAGCGAGTCTTTGACATCTTTACCCTCCGCAGAGTTCTCAGCTAGAGGCATGCCGGAACGGTCATATTTAGTGGATGCGGGGCATCCTTCGGGTGCAAGATTACGGGAGTCAGTGCATTTTGCCAAACGTTCTGCGATTTTCTCGTCGGTCTCTGACCACATACGAGGTGAGGGTTTAAACGTCAGGTTCACCGAAGGAGCCTCTACTGCTCCAAAAGGAATATTAATCTCTCGCTGGGCACTATCAATCAGGTAGTAAGAATCTTTCGGAGTGACGATGGAATAAGAACCGGGTAGAAGAACTAGATCCCAGGCGGAACCAGCGTCATCATTCCGAGTGGTTTTACCTGCCCCGAACCCGGTGGTTCTGTCGTTCACAGTCAACTCATCAATGGGAAATGAAGCGGTGACTTCTTGGTTGACCTCAGCAAGCTGGTCGAGCACCCACGCATCATTAAAAATTCCCTCTTTATGGGTTTGCTTGAGCGGCAAGATAGCCGGTGACCACTTGTCATTCACTTTCACCTCAAGATATGCCTGAGCATGATCTGAATCAGTGTGAACAACTTTGTTGATGCGATGCTCTTGGACGCGGTCTTCAGCTACCCGGTAAGCACTGGATTTAATGTAGACAAGATCATCACGTGAAAACGCAGCACGATCCACCGCTGAGAAATAGCTACCGCGTTCAATAGCGCCAAGGTAGCTATCGACAGCTTCTTCAGGAGTGCGATTGGTGGTGATGTAGTTTGCCACTGCCGCCACTACAGCCCCTACCAAAGACAAAGCAACAGCAACCACAATCAAACGGTTGCGAACCTTTATTTTGTCCCTGACAGACAACACGCCCGCAAGAACTTTAGGACGCTTGCCCGCTTTGGGGAGTCGCTTTCTCAAGCGTGTTTTCTCAACCTTCATGGCACCCTTTCTTCACTACCAAGCTTACTGCCCTTTGTAGCCCGGATGCACCAAACCGCTCTCGTACGCAAATACAACCACTTGAACGCGATCACGCACGTTGAGTTTGGTCAAGATAGAACGCACATGTGTTTTGACAGTGGTTTCAGAGACGAAGAACCGTTGCGCTATTTCGGCGTTAGACAGTCCCTCAGCGATGGCCTCAACCATCTCTAGTTCGCGTCGCGTCAGGGCTTCTACTTGGCGAGAATAAACGTTATCGGGTACATCCTGCTGGGGCGCCTGAACATATTGCTCAACAAGCATTTTAGTGATGCGTGGAGCAACAATGGACTCCCCGTCTTTCACCACATGCACAGCGCGCGCCAAGTCATCGGGTTCAGAATCTTTGAGCATAAAGGCACTAGCGCCGGCACGAAGTCCCGAAAAGGCATATTCATCAACATCAAAAGTGGTGAGGATAATTACCTTTGAATCCGTGTGAGCAGTAATGCGCGCCGTGGCTTCAATACCGTCCAAAACCGGCATACGAACGTCCATCAGCACAACGTCCGGACGCAGCCGCTGAACAATTTCAACGCCCTGCAGACCGTCTGATGCCTCACCCACAACCTCTATGTCATCACAGGCTTCTAAAACCATCTTAAAACCCATACGAATCAGTGATTGATCATCAACAATCACCACGCGAATCTTCTCGCTCATACCTCTCCTTTCGTACCCGCATCCCACTTCAAGTGTGCCCTCACGGTCCACCCACCAACATCATTGGGGCCAACGTTTACCGTGCCGTTATAGAAAGCAGCACGCTCTCTCATACCGGTGATACCTTTGCCCGTGCCGATGCTAGGAGGCAGCGAAGTCGAGTCACTCAGGGTGGAACCGTCATTGATGACAGTAATGAAAATATCAGGCAAAGAAACCGATAGCCGAACCGAAATATTTTGGGCATCTTGCCCGTAGCGCAAGGCATTCGTTAAAGACTCTTGAACAATGCGATACAGGCTCAACCTCAAATTATTATCTTCAGGAACGGCCGCACCTTCATGGATAAATTCAACATTGAGACCCGTTGAAGAAAAGGACTCCGCGAGTGCGCGTAAATTCTCTACGGCGTCTTCGGAAATCCCTTCTGCCGGGGTAAGCTGCGCACCGCTAGTGTCTTCGCGCAACACCCCGAGGGTGCGACGCATATCAGCCAGGGCATTACGGCCTGTAGACGATAGCTCTTGCAACACCTCGCCAGCCCGCTCAGGATTCTTCTGCCCCACAAGTCTGGCACCGTCAGAGAGCGTAATCATTACCGTCAAGGAATGCGCCACAACATCGTGCATCTCGCGGGCGATGCGGTTGCGTTCTTCGGTAGCAGCCAGCGCCTGTGTTTGTTCAAAGTGGCGCAAAATCTCTTGCTCAAAAACCCGGTTACGCCGCACTGAACGACCAATAACCACGATAGTTAGGTGCACTGCAAGCACCAGTAAAGTCGAACTGATAAAGAGCCACCACACACCAGTAGTAGTGAGCTCACTGGCACCTTGCGGTGCTATTTTCGCACGCCACCGGGGACTGATAAGTGGTAACGACATGAGCAATGAAGCTATGCCTAAGAAAACATATGTTGTGATCACGGTCTTGAGATTGCGCTCAACAGCAACGGTGTAGAGCAAGACCCATACCGCAAACCCACTCATGGAACTTGAGGGACCAAAAATAAATACGATGGCGAGATCGCAGACTACAGAAACCACTAACCACAAAAGGGTCAGACGAGTACGATAGTAAATCACCACCGAAAAAACAAGGCTACCCACCGCAATCAAAGCAGCCTGCACCCAAAAATGAGATGTAGGAGCCGGCGTGGTGTTAGCTTCATACACACTCAGAAAAAATAAGTTAATCGCCTGATTCAACAGGTGAATAATAATCAGCGTCCAGCTCACCACGAGCGGATGCTCTCTCACCCACCGCCGAACAGGCCCGCGTCTGCGCGCGACAAGGCGCTGCCCCTCCGTTAGAGAAGCAGCGCCTTGCGTGGCGAAACCAGGCTGTGGAGAAAAACTCGAAACACCCATGGATAGCCGTTATTTGGGGTCAGTAAAGCGGAAGCGCAGGTAACCGAGAATTGCGGGGATGCCCGACCACAGTGCCAGGATTCCACCGGCTTTTAGGTACCCGATTTCAGCATCATCAGGCAGTCCGTACCCAATCAAGGTTTCGCCCATTGACATGGGAAGGTACTTAGAAAAGTTAGTTGCCCATTCCCAGGGGAACATTAGGAATACCAAGCTCATGACGAACATGAGCACGACCACCAGAACGATGCCACCGGCGTTGTTGCGCAAAAGAGCGCCAAAGCCCAAACCCATCCAGGACATCAGCATGGAGAAAATGGCTATGCCCAGCCAGTTCATAACCACACCGGAATTGAAATCCATCTGGTTGGTGATGTTCTCGTTTACCACCAAGAGACCTACGAAGTACGAGATAGCGGCAAAGACAAAACCAATCACAAATGCGTAGATTGAAACAATAATCAGCTTCGCAATGTAAACCATGGAACGCTTGGGAACAGCGGTCAAGGTGGTGTTGATCTGGTGGGTTGCGTATTCCGATGCGATGAAGACAACGGCTACCGATGCAATTAGCATGCAGGCAAGTTGCATGCCCGAGCCACCCAAACCATATGCCATATTGACAATACTTTCGACGGTTTGAGGTGCCGCGCCTCGCTCTGCAGCGTCCGCAGCTGCCTGCGGATCAGTAGTGAAGTCATAGAGCTGGTTGAGTGCAGCACCAACAGCAAGGGCCAACAAAACCAGCACAGCGCCGATTACCAGAGTCATCACCCAGTTGGTGGTGAGCGTGCGGAATTTCAGAGCCTCCGAGCGCAGCACACCCCAGAACGAGAGCTTATGGTTAGCGTAAGCGGAGGTGCGAGGGGATATTGAAGTTGCAGTCATTATTTCGCTCCCTTCTGACCCCAGGGTGCCTGAGGAGATTCGTACATGGTTGCAGGTTGCGCCTGCGGTGCCTGCGACGGGCTACCACCCGGAGCAATGACCGAGCCGTTCGCTGAGTTGAAATCAGCTGAGTGGTACTCAACTTCGTCGCGAGTCATCTGCATATAAACCTGCTCAAGAGTTGCTACTTGCGGGGTCACCTCATGCAGCAAAATTCGGCGATCCAGCGCAACTGCTGCAAGGTCGCGAGCGGCTACGTGCTCAACCATCAGACCGTCGGTTTCTACCGGCGAGAAGCTCATGCCCTGCTCCGATAAGAATGATGCGAATTCATCGCGCTGATCAGTGCGTACGAGCACGCGCTGATCGTTAGCCAGCTTGAGGTAATCCTCCATAGAGCTGTTAGCGAGGATGCGACCGCGTCCAATAACCACCAGGTTATCGGCGGTCTGAGCCATCTCACTCATCAGGTGCGATGAAATCAAAACGGTTTTACCTTCAGATGCCAGATGACGCGCGAGGTTACGCACCCAGATAACACCTTCGGGGTCGAGTCCATTGACGGGCTCATCGAGAATAACGTTCTGGGGATCACCTAAGAGCGCACCGGCAATACCCATACGCTGCCCCATACCGAGCGAAAAGCCTTTGACTTTTTTCTTGGCAACGGCAGATAGACCCGTCATCTCAATGACTTCGTCCACGCGCTTTTTAGGAAAGCCGTGAGTGAACGCCAACGATCGAAGGTGCTGCAAACCCGAACGTCCGGGGTGCATAGCTTTCGCATCTAGTAGGGCACCCACAGTAGACAGGGGCGACTTCAAAGAGGCATATTTTTGACCGTCGATGAGAGCTGAACCACTGGTGGGGTGTTCAAGCCCCATGAGCATACGCATAGTGGTTGATTTGCCCGCACCGTTGGGCCCGAGAAAGCCTGTTACTTTGCCATCGGGAACGGTGAAGCTGATGTTGTCGACAGCGGTTTTATCGCCGTATTGGCGCGTGAGCTGTGAGACTTCAAGCATCGCTACTCCTAGTTGTAGGGGATGTTTATATCAACCCTACGGGCATAACCGGTATGCGGGGCAGATTCTGTGGGATGATTTCGCGTTGCGTTTACGCGAAGTTCTCGTCCTTAGGGAGGATGCGGGCATAAAAACATGGCGTGTACTGAATATTCAGTACACGCCACATACTCGGTTTTATTGTTCTGAGGACGCCTGTGATTGGGCGGAGGATTGCTGGCTCTGCTTGGCCTGGACCCCGGCTGAGAAGGTGTTCATGAGCGGTCCAATGATATCCAGCGGCAGCGGGAAAACCACGGTCGAGTTCTGGTCAGCTCCCAGCTCTAACAGGGTCTGCAGGTAGCGCAACTGCAAGGACGCGGGCGACTGACTCAAGGTGTCAGCGGCGGTTTTGAGCTCATCAGATGCCTCCAACTCACCGCGTGCCGAGATAATTTTTGCACGACGTTCACGCTCTGCTTCTGCCTCACGGCTCATTGCTCGCTGCATGGCTTCGGGAATCTCAACGTCCTTAATTTCAACGAGAGACACCTCGATTCCCCACTCACTCGTACGCGAGTTGATGATGGTCTGCAGGTCTGCATTTAAACTTTCACGATGTGCCAGCAGATCATCCAAACTTGCGCGTCCAAGCAGGCTACGCAAAGTGGTTTGTGAAATCTGAGAAGTAGCAATCGCATAATTCTCAACTTCAAGCACTGCATGACGCGGGTCTGTGACATTGAAAAGCACTACCGCATTCACGCGGGCAGGAACGTTATCTTTAGTGATAATTTCCTGCGGCGGAATAGTCAGGGTAATCACGCGCAGATCGACTCGTTGCAGGGAGTCTATAAATGGGAAGATGAGGTGCACACCAGGCTGGAGAATCGGACGCAGGTGTCCGAATCGAAAGGCTATGCCGCGTTCATATTCAGGGATAACACGAATAGATGCTGCAACCGTTGCGATCAGAAGTACCACGATGCACAGGGCAATTATCAAAGCGGTCATATTATATGCCCTTCCTAGAATTTTTAGTTTTCATCTTTACCTCGAGAGTTCTCCAGGTTCATCTCTTGCAAAGCCTGTGCGGTGGTCTTGTGCAGAGGTGCTTCTTTGACGCCTCGCCACGCGCGTCGACCGTTTGTCACCGACACTACCGGCAGCAACTCGCGCTCACGCTCTTGGCGTGATTTCTCAATACGTTCGTTGCGTACGCCACCCCATTTTTGTTCAAAGCGGTCTATTAATACAGCCGTAGATTCTTCGGCAGATGTAGAGCGCACATGGCCACCGTAGGGAGACTCATAGTAGTTCTCAGGTGTTCTCACTAACTTGATTCCTAGCGGAATGGTCAGCATGAGGCAGACAAGAGCCACCGTAATCTCCAGGGCAATCTCAAGGGGACGATGAAATAACACCGCCGACATACCCATAATCACCACTGAAAACAGGGCAACTACCGTTGCAAGACCGCGGTGAAAACGCCCAGAGGCTGAATACGGCCACGGATCAACTTCACGCACAATCTCGCGTCCTTGATGCGAGACGGTGCACGAAGATTTGACCGGGCACGTATTGCAAATATCAGCATCGGCCCGATAGCGCATGACGCGATTGTCTCTGTCGTAGGCGGTCGGCCACAGCCATTGATCTTCGGGGCACTGCCAGGCATCGTGAGACTCATGGTAGGTAAACCCGAAGGTACGAGAGGCAACCGACCGCTGCGATGAGCGGCGCGCCATGCGGTCAAAGCTCCAGCCGATTCCCACAAGAAGCAACGCATAGGCGCAAGCCACCCACACCAGCGTCGTAATACCTGCAATCTGATGAGGCATTAGCGATTCAACCGATCGCTGCGGTAAGGGCTAACCTGCTCAGGTAGCTTCTCAGCGCGCTCTTCGCGAGCCAGTTCTTCGCGTCGCTCTTCAGTCATCATCTCGTACAGCGGCGGATCCATGAGCTCTAGCGTGGTGGGCTTCTGGTTCTTATCCAAGTACGCCTTGATGCCCTGAATTGACAGCCACAGCAGCGGAATAATACCCGAGAGGAATATAATATCGCCGGGCATACGCAACCACTCGATTAGCGAGTTGGTGCTGTTAGTCAAAAAGGCGAAAGTACGAGCCTCGTAGTAGCCGTTGTTCACTGACTCGTAGAGCTGCGAGACACCCATGGGTAGCAGTGAAATAAAGACCATCCAGATCAAGCCAATATTCAGTGCCCAGAATGAATACCGCACGCTCTTTTCAGGCCATTTGTTTTCGGGAATGATATAGCGCAGACCAAAGACCGCAAAAGCCAAGGCCAAGAAGCCGTACACGCCCATCATCGCACCGTGCGCGTGGTTAGCGGTCAATGCTGTACCGATTTCGAAGTAAGAGACAATAGGCAGGTTGATCAAGAAGCCCATGACACCCGCGCCCAAGAAGTTCCAGAAACCAACGGAAACCAAGAACATAACTGCCCAACGATGCGGGAAAGGCTTAGTTTTGTTGGTGTACTGACGTGCACCGAGCTGCATAAAGCCCCATGCTTCAACAGTCAAGAAAGTCAGCGGAACAACCTCGATTGCCGAGAAGAAAGCACCAAATGCCATCTGTTCTGCGGGAGTGCCCGAGAAGTACAGGTGGTGAAGGGTACCGATGACGCCACCGAATGAGTAGAGGATCGCGTCCATCATGATGATGGCGATAGCAATGCGTTCTCGAACAACACCCAACAGCACAAACATGTAGGCAACCATGACGGTAGTAAAGAGTTCAAGGAAGTCCTCAACCCAGAGGTGAACCACCCAGAATCGCCAGAATTCCGCCACAGAAATATGTGTTGCTGAACCAGCCAAGTGACCGACAGCGTAGAACATGGGAATCGCCAGACCAGAGAAGAGGAAGAGCCAGGGCATAGTGCTCTTTTTCTCGCCCTTCAACCGAGAACGCAAGGTGCGGTAGACGATGAAAATCCACAGGAACATACCCGCGGTCAAAGCGGTCTGGAAGACGCGAGGAAGATCCAAGAATTCCCACTGTTGTGAGAATAAAGAGCCTTCGCGAACAAAACCCTTCTGAGAAATCCATTCAAAGATGAGTGACCCCACCACGACAACCACAACGGCAACAAAAAGAATAACCGTCAAAAGACCCTGCTTCTTAGGTTCGCGCTTGGTAATCAAAGGTGCAATGAAGATACCGCCGGCCAAGAAGGACGCTGCAGTCCACAGCAATGATAGCTGCAGGTGCCAGGTGCGCGAGACAGTATAGGGCATCAGTTCAGCGATCCAACGTATGCCGTAGAAGGCATCTGGCTCTACGCGGTAGTGCTCGGTGAGTGCGCCAAGCATCGCCTGCATAAAGAACAGAACGGTAATAACGATAAAGAAAAGACCGGCAGCCTTCTGCGACGGGGTAAGACGCACAGAATCAGGCTGACGGAAATCCAAGACCGGCGCTTCTTCGCCGTGCCAGCCGATGGTGCGCGACCAGCGTCCGTAAATCAAGAAGATAATACCGATACCACCGATGAGGGCGATGAGCGAGAGAACTGACCACACCATCAGCTCAGCGGTGGGTTTGTTACCTACGTTTTCTTCACCGGGCCAGTTGTTGGTGTAAGAGTAATCTTGGTCAGGACGCTCGGCTGCCGACGCCCAGGCAGTCCAACCGAAGAAGGCGGTGGTGTCGTAGAACTCTTGCTCGTTGTGAAGAGCGTTGGGGAACAAACCGTGGTTCTGAGATTCGTCACCGAGGTAGTGCGTGTAGTGCTCTACCATGCGGTGAAATTCTTTAACCTGCTGATCTGTCCACACCAGGGTTTTGGTGTTTTCGTCGTAGCGGTTGGTGCGCCACTCGTCTTCGATTTTTTGCTGTGGCTCTTGAATACCTGCAGCGCGATATTCTTCGATGGCGTGCTCAGTGGTTAGATGCAGATATTCAGCGGTAAAGTCAGGCCCCATGTAGCCGCCGTGACCAAGGACTGATCCGTTTTGTTGAAGACCTCGACTTTGAAAAAGTTCCTGGCCGTGAGTTAGCTGTTCTGAGGTGGCAATGGTATTGCCATTTTCGTCGACAATTTTGTCGGGTAGCGGCATTGACAAGGTGTAGGTTCGCATTGCCAAAATCGCCATGATGGTAAAGCTCAACAATAGAACAATGGCGAGCCCCTGCACCCAGCCTTTTCCGGCGTGAGCAGAGACAGCGTCAACATTTTTCTCGATGGTGAGCCGTGTGCTGGTTGATGGTTTCCTCATGGAAGGCTCTCTAGTGTGTGATAAAGAATTTTGTGTGTCTATTAATAATTTGCATTTTTAGTGCAAATAATCAAGCGAGCAGCCTACGAAAATTATCACATGAGAAATATTCAGAAAATCCACTAGTCAGGATTGGTTTTGCAACAGATTTCCCCTAAGGGAATGCGTCCAAAAAATAAGGTTCCGTCGGTGAGTTGTACTTCGAGCACACCGACGGAATCTTATATAACCTGTCTAGAATATTTAGAGAGCCCTTCCCAAAAGTCTTCCCTATTCGCCTTAAGACGTTTTATTACTGACCCTGCCACCACTGCAATAGACGGCGGGTGGCTTCTTCTTCACCCAACGAACCTTCATCCAGGCGCATCTCTAACAGATACTTATACGCTTTAACCACGACAGGTCCGGGTTTAATATCCAGAAACGG
>JBHWPN010000010.1:0-3517 GCA_043424895.1 Rothia sp. (in: high G+C Gram-positive bacteria)
ATGTGCCTTCGGCACCGAGTCTAAGATCAAGGTAGTCATGGCGGATATGGTTCTCAACCGACTTATACGCCATTGCCCACTCGTGCATACCAAAGCACCCGAAATAACCGGGTTTTGCGGCGGTGTTGCTGAGAATTTCGCGGGTAAAGCTAACTGCTGTTCCACGTTTTTCTAAAAAGCCTTCAACATCGACGGTTACAGCTGCTTTATCGCGCGCCAGCTGGTCTGCGCGTTCCGCCGCAACACCTGCGTCCTGTAGTTCTTGGACGGTCAGCGCGCGGTAAAACTTCTGCGAGGCGTACTCGGGTGCATCCAACAAAATAACACCGGCACCCGGATGCCACTTGAGCATCTGCCCGGGTTTGAGGGTGTAATAGGTGAACAAAAAATCTTCGACGGGGTGCTTTTCACCGCGGTTGCGACGCTCAACGTAGGGGGTAGCGTACTTACCTGCGCGCTGGTGATGAGCCTGCGTTAGTTGCTGCCATTGAGTGCGCTCTAAAACCTTGGTTTCCGGTGAAAACTGCATAATTTCCAGTGTACTCGGGCTGGCGGTGGGATCCCGCGTGAGTTTTCTCTACTCGTGACAAGATAGATACATGTCTATTTCATCGCGCGTTCGCAGTGTTTTCTCGCCCGCTTTACCAGCCGGGCTTTCTGTCTCTGGGGCTGCCCATCAGGCTCGGGTGCAGATGCTTGCTGACCTCACTTTCATGCATGAGGGCAAACAGGTGAGCGAGCAGATGATTTTCGATGCGATTGAGCAGATCATTGCCGATGCACAAGAATTTCTCGTCCTGGATATGTTTTTGTTCAACCCGGATCATCCTCAAGAACGTGATTATCCAAAACTCTCAGCGCGCATCACTCAGCTTCTGATTGAGCGCAAGCAAGCTAGCCCGCAATTACCTATCTTGCTGATTACAGACCCTATGAACACCTTTTACGGTGCTTATTCTCGCGATTATTTTGAGCGGATGCGCGGGGTCGGTATCGAGGTCGTTGAGACTAACCTAGATGCCCTGCCCGACTCTAATCCTGCCTATTCTTTGCTCTATCGCTCAGCGCTAGCCAAGGTGCCAGCCCGAGCTCAGGTGCTACCGAATGTCTTGGATCCGCAAGGTCCTAAAGTAAGCGCACACGCTTATGCCCAACTGTTGAACTTCAAAGCGAACCATCGCAAAGTAGCTCTCAACGAGAGCCAAGCGGTGGTGTCCTCTGCCAACCCGCACGACGCATCCGCGCCCAACGCTAACTTTGGTTTTCGCGTCAGCGGCGCCGTAGTTACAGACCTGTTTGAAAGCGAACGCGCCGTCTATGCCTTCTCGGCACCAAACGGTACTTTCTTTAACGGTCTCAGTGTGCCTACTGATACCGAGGTTCAGACCGGTGAAGACACCGCCGCGCTACTGACCGAAGGCGCAATCCGCACCGGGGTGCTTGACCTCATCCGTTCAGCTCGCCCGGGTGATTCGCTGGCGATCGGCATGTTCTATTTCTCAGAGCGCAACATCATCGATACCCTCAAAGACAGCGCGCGTAAAGGGGTATTAGTGCAGGCCATCCTTGATAAAAACAAGGACGCTTTTGGTCGCAGTAAAACCGGACTGCCCAACCTGCCGGTGTCAGCAGAGCTGGCGGACGCTGGAGTGCAGGTTCGCTGGGCAGCGACCAGTGGCGAACAGTACCACCCTAAGTTCATCGCACGATTGACGGCAAAAACCGTTGAAATCATTGCTGGCTCGGGCAACTTTACGCGCCGTAACGTGGGGGACTTCAACCTTGAAACCTCGCTACGAGTACGTTCAACCCGCCCGGAATTTATGGCAGAATTTACCGGCTATTGGAGCCGTCAATGGGACAACCGCGACGCAATTTTTACGCAGAGTCTCGAAGAATACAAGAAACCCAAGGCATGGCAACACCTTGTCTACCGCATGCAAGAAACAACGGGGCTGAGCACGTTTTAACTGTGGTCACGGAGTGCAACTGAGACAAAAGGACGCCCGCCCTCCTTTCCTGCCTGATGCAGTAGGGGAGAGCGGGCGTCCTTTAGAGAAAGCATCACCGGCTTCGGGTGAGCATTGCAGCCACCTGGTTTTGTAGGACGTTGGTCATCAACCTCCCTTAAATGCCAGCCCCGAGCCAGTTGATGACCAACGTCCTGTCAAAACCTATCGGTTTTAGCGGCCCGTACCGCCGTAGACTGTAGCCTCGCCGTCAGCGTCCAAATCGAAAGCGGTGTGAACTGCCTGAACGGCCTCATCTAGCTTTTCAATATCGGTAATAACCGAAATTCGGATTTCAGAGGTTGAAATCATTTCGATGTTCACACCGGCGGCGCGCAAGGCATCAAAGAACTTGAATGAGATACCGGGATTAGCCTTCATGCCCGCGCCCACGAGTGAGAGTTTACCGATGGAATCGTTGTACTGAACCTCCGCAAAACCGAGCTCAGCCTTGTGGTTAGTCAAAACCTCAACAGCTTTACCGCCCTGAGCCTGGTCCAAGGTGAACGTAATATCGGTGACGTTCGGACGGTCGGTAGGAACGTTCTGCACAATCATATCGAGGTTCACGGCAGCCTCATTCAACAGACCAAATACCTTCGCCGCAGAACCGGGAACGTCAGGCACACCCACAACGGTCACCTTCGCCTGGCTACGGTCGTGTGCAACACCAGAAATCAGAGGCTGCTCCAAGGGGATCTCCTTCAGGTTCTCAAACTTAAAATCTTCGGGGTTATCAGGAAGCACAATGGTGCCATCAAGCTGCGAGAACGACGAACGCACATGCAATTTCAGCCCAAAACGGCGAGCGTATTCAACACTGCGCAGGTGCAGAATCTTGGCACCGTTAGCAGCTAACTCAAGCATTTCTTCACTGGTAACAGTATCTAGCTTACGCGCAGAGGGCACGATGCGGGGATCTGCGGTGAACACGCCATCGACATCCGAGTAAATTTCACACACATCAGCATCCATTGCTGCAGCTAAAGCGACAGCGGTGGTGTCAGAACCGCCGCGTCCAAGGGTTGTGATATCACCGGTTTGACGGTTCATGCCCTGGAAACCCGCAACAATCGCAACGTGGCCTTCGTCCACGGACTTTTGAATGCGGTCCGGGTTAACCTCTACCAGGCGAGCCGCGCCATGAACACCGTCGGTAATCATGCCGGCTTGCGAGCCTGTGAAAGACTGCGCCTTAGCACCAAGAGAATTGACTGTCATCGCAAGAACAGCCATCGAAATGCGCTCACCCGCGGTCAGAAGCATGTCTAACTCGCGTGACGGTCCGGGCACGGCGTTAGTGGCTTCCTCAGCAAGATCGAGTAACTCGTCGGTGGTGTCGCCCATTGCTGAGACAACAACCACGACGTCATGACCCGCCTTCTGGGTGTCCACAATGCGATGGGCAACGCGCTTGATGCCATCAGCATCAGCAACAGAGGACCCACCGAACTTTTGGACAATTAGGCTCATCGTTATCTCCAGTAAAACGTTTTTTACATGCCGGT
>JBHWPN010000011.1:0-4437 GCA_043424895.1 Rothia sp. (in: high G+C Gram-positive bacteria)
TGACTGAGCATAATTGCCTAGAAAACTGTTTTTACAACGAGGTAAATGAAAGGCTCTGACTATGAGCGAGAAAGTATTCGCCGATGAGCACCACCAGAAGCTGGCTCACGAAGCCGTAGCTCTGGCAGAAGAATGGGTGAAAGAATCCCAAAGCGTCCCCAGCGATCCCGCAGCTGAAAAGCTTGCCGGTGTATTGAAAGACCCCCACGGCCTTGAATTCACCGTTGGATTTGTTGATAACGTTGTCCGCCCCGAAGACAAGGTAGTAGCAGGTAAGAATCTCGGTCGCATTGCGCCTATCGTTCCCTCCTTCTTGCCCTGGTACATGAAGTCCGCAGTAGGACTTGGCGGCAAGCTGGCTGCCCAGGCGCAGTGGCCCACCGTTGATATTGCTCGTGCCGTACTGCGTCAGATGGTCGGCCACCTGATTGTGGATGCGCGCGATGAGAAGCTCGGTCCTGCCATCGAACACCTCACCGCCAGCGGTAACAAGCTCAATGTGAACCTGTTGGGTGAAGCTGTTCTTGGTGATAAAGAAGCCGCACGCCGCTTGAGCGAAACTAAGCGTCTTCTCTCACGCGATGACATTGACTATGTCTCCATCAAGGTTTCATCAGTTCTGGGCCCGCACTCACACTGGGCATTTGATGAAGCAGTGGACTACGCGGTCAAGAGCCTTACCCCTCTCTACGAGCTGGCAGCAAATGCTCCCACCAAGAAGTTCATCAACTTGGACATGGAGGAGTACAAAGACCTCGACATGACCATCGACGTCTTTACCAAGATTCTCGACCAGCCCCACCTCAAGAACCTTGAAGCCGGCATCGTGCTTCAGGCATACCTGCCCGACACCCTCGAGGCAATGCAGCGTCTGCAGGCATGGGCAGCTGACCGCGTAGCTAATGGTGGTTCACGCATTAAGGTTCGCCTGGTTAAAGGTGCAAACCTTTCAATGGAGGTCGTTGAAAGCGTTATCCACGGCTGGGCTTTGACCACCTGGGATTCCAAGCAGCTCACCGATACCAACTACAAGCGCATTCTCGATTACGCTTTGCGTCCGGAACACACCAAGAACATCCGCATTGGTGTAGCTGGTCAGAACCTCTTTGACGTAGCCTTCGCGCTTTTGCTTGCAGAAGACCGCGGCGTTGAAAAAGATATCGAATTCGAAATGTTGATTGGTATGGCATCGCAGCAGGCAGAGATTATCCGCCGACGCGTAGGCCACCTTCTGCTTTACACACCCGTTGTACGCCCCGAAGAATTCGACGTTGCAATCTCATACCTCGTTCGTCGACTTGAAGAAAACGCATCAAGCGAAAACTTCATGAGCGCTGTATTTGATCTCAACGATTCTGAAGAACTCTTCAACCGCGAAAAGAACCGTTTCTTGCGCTCACTGAACTCAGTGACCGACGAGGTGCCCGGCCCTAAGCGCGTCCAGAACCGCCTCACCGAAACTCGCGAGAACGTCTTCGTACCGCGCGGCAAGTTTGAAAACACCCCCGATACCGATTCATCTCTTGAAGCAAACCGTGTATGGGGTCGCGAGATTCTCAAGCGTTCAGAAAATACCGATCTCGGTATCGCAACGCTGAAGGCAAATGAAATCAGCTCAAACGAGCAGGTTGAAGAACTTATTCTTGAAGTCGTTGAAGCCTCCAAGAGCTGGGGCGCACTTTCCGGTAAGGAACGCGCTGATATTTTGCGTCAGGTTGGTGTAGAGCTAGCAGCACGCCGCGGCGAACTGCTTGAAGTAATGGCAGCTGAGGCTGGTAAGACCCTTGACCAGGGTGATACCGAAGTTTCAGAGGCAATCGACTTTGCGTACTACTACGCAATGCTCGCTGAACAGCTTGAAGAAGTCGACGGCGCTGAAGCAATCCCGGTTCACCTCACCATGGTTGTACCCCCGTGGAACTTCCCGACCGCTATTCCTACCGGCGGTGTACTGGCAGCGCTTGCTGCAGGTTCAGGCGTTATCTTCAAGCCCGCATCCAACACCGCTCGTACCGGTGCCGTGATTGCAGATATCCTGTGGGACGCTGGCGTTCCCAAGGACATCATGAAGCTTGTTAAGTTCACTGACCGCGAGGCTGGCAAGTACGCTGTTTCACACCCTGCCGTTGATCGTCTGATTTTGACCGGTGGCTACGAGACTGCAGAGACCTTCCGTTCATGGCGTAAGGATCTTCCGCTGTTCGGTGAGACTTCGGGTAAGAACTCGATTATTGTTACTCCGAACGCTGACCTTGATTTGGCTGTGAAGGACGTTGTTTACTCAGCGTTCGGTCACGCAGGTCAGAAGTGCTCGGCTGCATCAACCGTCATTTTGGTGGGATCAGTTGCTACCTCAAAGCGCTTCCGTAACCAGCTGATTGACGCTGTATCGTCATTGCACGTTGCGCACCCGCAGGACATCATGTCAGAAATGGGCCCGGTTATTGCTGAGCCCGAGGGCAAGCTTTTGCGTGGTCTGACTACTCTCGGTGAGGGTGAGCAGTGGGCTATTGAGCCCAAGCAGCTCGATGAGACCGGACGCCTATGGTCACCCGGTGTTCGCAGCGGTGTTAAGCCCGGTAGCGAATATCACATGACCGAGTACTTCGGCCCGATTCTTGGCGTGATGACTGCTAAGACCCTTGAAGAAGCTATCGAGTTGCAGAATGCGCCCGATTACGGTTTGACCGCTGGCTTGCACTCACTGGATGCTGATGAGCTGGATCTGTGGCTCAGCAAGGTTCAGGCAGGTAACCTCTACGTAAACCGCGGTATTACCGGTGCAATTGTTCGTCGTCAGCCCTTCGGTGGTTGGAAGAAGTCAACCGTTGGTTCAGGTACCAAGGCTGGCGGCCCCAACTACTTGGTAGCTTTGAGCGACTGGAAGTCAACCGAATCTCAGGCATCACAGGCACCTTCATCTGTTGGTGTTCGTGAGACTTTGGCAGCGTTGCGTGAACCTACCGCAGTGAACGCTGAACAGCTTGATTACCTCTCGCGCGCAACGTCATCGGATGCTGAGGCTTGGTCATTGGAGTTCGGTGCTAAGCACGATCCTTCACAGCTGGGCGTGGAGCGCAATATCCTGCGCTACGTTCCTCAGAAGGTTCAGGTTCGCGCTGATTCAAGTGCAGATCTTGCTCAGGCTCTTCGTGTTGTCCTAGCAGGTGTAGCAGCCGGTGCTCCCTTGCAGTTCTCAACTGCTATTGACGTTCCCGTGGCTGCCCGTGGTGCTCTGGAGAACGCTGGGGTTGACATCGTCGTAGAAAGCGATGCCGAATACCGTGAGGGTCTGCGCAAGCTGGCCGATAAGTCAATGCGCGAACTCGAGAACACCCCGCTGGGTGGCTCACGCATCCGCTACATCGGTGATGACGAACTCGGTATCTACGAAGCATTGAACGGTCGACCCGATATCGCGGTTTACTTCCAGCCTGTCACTGAATCAGGCCGTGTAGAGATGCTGCCCTTCGTCAAGGAGCAGGCAGTATCAATTACCGCGCATCGTTTCGGCAACCCCGATCGTTTCTCAGAAGCTGTGATCTAACAAAAGATCTTTCAGCCTTATCAGGCTGATAGCTGGGGAGAAACCCGCTTTCAAGAAAAGGCGTAATAGGCACAGTGTCTATTACGCCTTTTCTTGTGAAAGGAGCCTGGCAGGTTCTCATCGGGGTAGTTTTCATTAGAAAAGACCCGGGTGAAATCTATGGAAAAATTGCTCGGCGCACCTGCATTGCGCATCACAAATAGGTGTTGTCTATGACATACTTTTACTTGTGTTTTCATGTAGGTTCCCTCACCTGCACAACCACTTATCTTGCCCTTCACGCACGGGGCATATCGCACCATTTAGCGAAAGGACTCATAGATCATGAGCAACATTCCCGCAGAACTCAAGTACACCGCTGAGCACGAATGGGTAGCAGCTGTTACTGCTGAGGGCACCGTTCGTATTGGCATCACCGACCACGCTCAGGACGCTTTGGGCGACGTTGTGTACGTTGACCTTCCTGAAGTTGGCGAATCATTTGATGCAGAAGCAACTTTTGGTGAAATTGAATCAACCAAGAGCGTTTCAGATTTGTTCTGCCCCGTCTCAGGCGAGGTTGTAACCGTGAATGAGGCTCTCGACGCTGATCCTTCCCTGGTAAACTCCGATCCCTATGGTGAGGGTTGGCTCATTGAGATCCGTCCTAACGGTGAAGGCGACCTTGATAACCTGCTGACTGCTGAAGCTTACGAGCAAGAAATCGCATAATTTCTGCGGTGGGTAAGCAATCCTTGCCCGCTTTACAGCGAATAACTGTGAAAAGCCCCGCTCCATGGCGGGGTTTTTTGGATGTCTGAGGACGCGCGGGCAACGGTAGTCATAAAATTGGTGGTTTTTCTGCGTAGCAAGAAGAGTAAAAATATGTATCTGGAAGATTGACCGCACGG
>JBHWPN010000012.1:0-11004 GCA_043424895.1 Rothia sp. (in: high G+C Gram-positive bacteria)
CTCTTCTATTAAGCAGATTATAAAGAGCAATACCTTTGCGGGTGTAAGGTGAAAAAAGAGGCAAAAATCCCGTGAGGAGTTGAAAATGTCAGACCTAATTATCGGTATCATCGAAGAAGACGAAGGTACCTATCAAGCTGAGCTAATGGGGCACTACGGTGTTGCGAAACCCATCTTGGATTTGAACGGTGCTGAGGATGTGACCGAAGGGTTGCTCGGTGAAGACAAGGATTCAGCATACATCTTGGCTGAGTTTTTACTTGAGCATCAAGAAGCCGGGTTGCTCCCGCCCATCATTGAAATAGCTGATGTTGTGGCAGCTTATGACTATGCTCTAGAACGTTTTGAAGAGCTGAAAAAATAAAGACACCAGCAAAAAGGTGCAGATACAAGGAAGTATCTGCACCTTTTTGCTGGTTTCAGGTTTCACTGCTCAACGACTACTGTTGCCAGGTGAGGGCGGCACCACTGTGCCCGGTTAATGCTCCTGCAATTAATACAGCTAGAGCGCTGATTACCAACACTATCCGCAAAACCACAAAGACCCACGGCCTAGCAGCAAGAGATTCGATGGCGCCGATACGATGAGCCTGGGTTCGCAGAATCCACCACAGTAAGCAGGCAACTACGAGGACGCCCGTGCTCGCCACTGCCGCGTCTGCATATTTTTCGTGCTGATCAAAATTTACATCGGTGATTGTCTTGCCCAGCATCTCACCAGTTTCTTTGGTGAGTAAAGCCGCGATACCGGTGATCACTGCCAGAAGCGGCAGACCCCAGCCTAGCCAGCGGCTAAAGCGCGGTGATACTGCCACCGCAATACCCACAAAAGCCAGCACCACCATGAGCACGACTCCGAAATGAACGACTAACGGGTGCGCCGGTAAACCCAAAACCTGCATGAAACTCTCCTTGAAAACAAAGACCTCGATGAAAAAATAGGTCTATTTCGCTGTGTTATGTATTGAGAGTACTTATGCGTTTTATGTGGGAGTTATGAGTTTCCTGGGAACTGAGGGGTGTATAAAAGCCCGGCTAGTAGGGCTTGCCCTTGGTCTTTGCTGACCTTAAACCTCTGGGTAGCCCTGCCTTTCTTCAGACTCTTAACTATTTCTACAAACGTAAGGTCCGCATCCTATTGATAGTTGCCATGAGCTCAGATGCACGTGGCATCGCAAGATCACCGCGGGCATTCTTGCCTCCGCCTGTAAGCTCATCTAACCCGTTAGCACGCAACTGCGAAATCACTAATCGAACCGTGCTTGCAAGGCTGGTTGTTGACGTCACCTGCTGGTCAACCTGTTTGAGAGCCAAAGCGATAGCTTGGGTCTGTGAAGAATCGACAAGCTGAGAGACATAACGTAGCTCAGTAGTTTGTTTATCCACCTCAACTTCGTGTAACCCGCGCGCTCGCGGGGCTTTGCGAGCCTGCTGAGTTCCCAAGGCACCGGGGCGGGCAATCCGGTAGGGACGGGCGTCTTGCTTCAACAATTTTTGCTCCGAGGTGCTCATAAAATCCGTGAACACTTTTTCGGCATCAGAGTGGATATCGCTGACAGGACGAGAAGGCGCTAGACTCACAGCTATTTCATGAGCTCTGGCAGTCACGTCGTGGGGAACGTACTCGTTCATGGAAATAACGCAGTGAGCTTCAGAGAAAAATGCGCCCGAACCACCCATCACAATCACGGTTGAGACCCCCAGCTCTTCATACAGTGTCTTAACACGATCCACAAACGGGGTTATCGGTTCAAATCTAGGCTCCACCAGCTCTTTCATCGCCGCATCGCGAATCATGAAGTTAGTAGCTGATGTGTCTTCATCCAAGAGCAAGGCGGTCGCGCCAATTTCTAACGCTTCTGCCATATTTGATGCTTGTGACGTTGACCCCGAGGCATTAGTGGTGGAGAAGCGATGCGTGTTCACACCACCGAGCAGATTCGAAATAAAGGGGTCGATATTGACGCCCGTGACAGCTCGACCGTCTTCGGCACGTACCGCCATAGCATCGGCGACGGTGACTACGAACTCGCGTCCGTCCCCTGGAACGTGGGCGTAGACACCGCGTTCTAAGGCTTTGAGAACGGTAGATTTACCGTGATAGCCACCGCCCACAATTAGCGTAATACCCTTGCGTACACCCATACCCGTGAGCACGCGTCCGCTAGGGGCAGTGAACTTCACCCGCACAGCTTCTGGAGATTCAAAGGGTATAGCCTGATCTAACGGTCGATCAGAATCACCGCTGGCGCGGGCTAGCACCGATCCATCAGCAACAAAACCTATAAGACCTTCGTGCGTAAGGTTGTCTTGCAACCACAAGAAATCGGTATAGGTAGCAATGTGGGCCTGTAGCGCCTTTTTATCAAGATCATCACCGAGAGCACTAAAACGCACAAGGTCAGGTAAATCATTCACTAATAACCCGGCAGCAAGTGAGCCTTTGACGCGTCTTCCAGCAGCGGGAAAACCAAAGGTCAGCCGAATTTCAACTTCATCACCGGTGATTACTACAGACGAGCGTTCTAAAATCTCTTGCCCCGGGGTAACAAACCGAAATTCGCGTGGTCCTTGAGCAACAGCATCGGCAATATCGCGGGCGATAAAGTCGCGGACAGCCACTCTTTGCTCATTAGATACCAGCAACTCATCGGGCAGGTTTGTGTTATTCAGCGGCACACTAATGCGGATGCGCGAAGGAGGAGCGTAGGGATCAGACTGCACCCTATCGATATGTAGGGAAAACCCTTCGAAATCATAGGTACCTGTCAAAGACTTGAGAGCACCGTAGGATTTGCCATCCAAAGAACGCAACCGCTGAGCTAGTGAAGATGAAGTAGCCATACCTTCACCCTACAGGGTAAAAGAAAAGAGTTCCCGCCGGTTTTCACCCGGCGAGAACTCTTGAGACTAGCTATACAACTTATTGCTGTTCAACATCATCATCAACCCAGTCAAGGGTCTTTGAAACTGCCTTCTTCCAGTTACGGTACTGGCGCTCGACTTCTTCTTTATCCATCTGTGGCTTCCAACGCTTGTCTTCAACCCAGTTGTCGGTGACGTCCTGCTCGCCATCCCAGAAACCAACCGCAATACCCGCTGCGTATGCAGCACCAAGAGCGGTGGTCTCGATAACCTTGGGGCTCACAACCTCAACACCGAGAATGTCAGCCTGGAACTGCATGAGGAACTCGTTAGCGGTCATGCCACCGTCCACACGAAGCTCGCCCAGATGCACGCCTACACCGGCGGCTTCAGCGTCAGCATTCATAGCATCGAGAACCTCGCGGCTCTGCCAAGCCACCGACTCCAGGGCAGCGCGCACAATGTGAGCGCGGTTGACGTAGCGGGTTAGACCAACAATGACGCCGCGAGCATCGGAACGCCAGTGCGGTGCAAACAAACCTGAGAACGCGGGAACGACGTATGCTCCACCGGAATCTTCAACGCTGGTTGCAAGTTTTTCTGACTCAGCTGCGTCCTTGAGCATGCCCAAGTTATCGCGCAACCACTGAATCAAAGAACCCGAAACAGCAACTGAACCTTCCAAAGCGTATACAGGATCAGCATCGCCAATCTTGTAAGCCACAGTGGTCAGCAAGCCGTTTTCAGACATGACGGGCTTGTTACCGGTGTTCATCAGCATGAAGTTACCGGTGCCGTAGGTGTTCTTAGCCATGCCTTTTTCAAAACATGCCTGACCAAAAGTAGCTGCGTGCTGATCGCCGAGGATGCCCGATACAGGTACGCCGGGTAGCAGACCTTTCTGGCGGCCGTGACCGTAGATCTCTGAGGAAGACTTGATTTTAGGCAGCATGCTCATAGGAATGCCCATATCAGCTGCAATATTTTCATCCCACTGCAGAGTGCGGATATTCATGAGCATGGTGCGCGATGCGTTAGTAACGTCGGTGACGTGAACGCCGCCTTCTGTACCGCCGGTCAGATTCCAGACCACCCAGGTATCGGTGTTGCCGAACAGAAGATCGCCTGCTTCTGCCTTTTCACGAGCACCTTCAACGTTATCGAGAATCCACTTGATTTTGGGGCCCGAGAAGTAGGTTGCAAGGTTCAGACCTGTGATGTCGTGGTATTTGCCTTCGCCTTCTTCACCACCGAGTTCCTTACAGATCTTCTGGGTGCGGGTGTCTTGCCACACGATAGCGTTGTAGATGGGCTTACCTGTGGTTTTGTCCCAGACGACTGCGGTCTCGCGCTGGTTGGTGATACCTACTGCGGCAATTTCATGGTGGTTGACCTCGTGCTCGGTCATAGCTTCGCCCACAACCTTGCGGATATTGCGCCAGATTTCCATGGGGTCGTGTTCAACCCAGCCAGCCTTGGGGAAGATCTGCTCGTGTTCCATCTGACCGACAGAGCAAATTTCGCCCTTTTTATTGAACAAAATTGCGCGAGAGCTTGTTGTGCCCTGGTCGATGGAAAGAATGTACTTCTTGCGTTCGGGTAGTTTCTCAGCCATGAGATGACTCCTCACATCGTTGTGTGGTTGAGCTGAAAATATGTCTCAGTACAACCGGTGGTGTTTAAAAGTGTAGATACGGACGCTGGACATTAGCTGGTTATCGCTTACTCGCGTCCGCGAGAATCTAGGTTAGATAGCGAGCATTGCCGGTACGATCAACGCAGCTAGGATGCCGCCGATAATAGGGCCAACAACGGGAACCCATGCGTAGGCCCAGTTCGATGAGCCTTTACCCTTAATCGGCATCAGAGCATGAGCGATGCGGGGTGCGAGGTCGCGGGCTGGGTTAATCGCGTAACCAGTGGGGGTACCCAGTGAAATACCGATTGCAAGAACGACCAGAGAAACACCCAGCGGGCCAAGACCTGATGGGGTAAGACCGGATGCGACGACAAAGCCTACGAGAACAAAGGTTGCGATAATTTCGGTTACAACATTCCAGCCATATGAGCGTACTGCAGGACCTGTGGAGAAAACACCGAGAGTGGTATTGGGTTCTGCCTCGTCAAAGAGCTTCTTGTACGCCAAGAACGCTAACCATGCACCAATAAATGCGCCTAAGAATTCACCGGCGAAATATACGAACATGTTGCCAACAGTCGGGGCTACACCGGGAGCAAAATCATTACCCGCTACGAACAACCCGATGGTAACGGCGGGGTTAAGGTGCGCACCAGAAGGTGCAGAAACATAGACAGCGGCGAACACTGCCATCGCCCAACCAAAAGCAATGAGCAACCATTCGTTGTTGCGAGCTGCTGATTTGGGCAAAGTGACTGCAGCGCATACGCCAGCACCCAAAAGAATGAGAACGGCGGTACCTAACACCTCTGAAGAGAAAACTCCTAGAGTAGTGGCAGTGCCCTCCGCGGTTTTCAAAGCGGTTGCCCCGTCAGCAAGAAGAGACGGCGCTTGAGCCTTAAGTGACATATGTAAGATATCCTTTCTGCACAATCTTGTGCATCAAGTGAATGAGAAAACGCCTCGAGTGTGAGTTCCCAGGTGGAAGAAGACACCCACTGAAACGATGACGTTTCGCCGCGTCTTCTATCGCTATTCTTAATTCGCTACTGATGAGTAGTTTATGGGGTGAATTGATGTACTCACGCATCGAAATCAACGAAAATATTTCCAAAACATGTAACCGGTGACAAGCAGGCTAGGCTTGCCACCGGTGTGCACGCATCCTTAGATATCGCGTGAGCGGGTGGCTACTAGCAGCTTTCGCTCTTCTTTACCGATAATCATCATGAGAATCAAGGCAAGAATGACAACGCCGAGCAAGCAGGCGTAAGCCACATTCCACCCAAAGTACTGAATCAACAGACCAACACCGGTTGATGCCAAAGACGCACCCAAGAGATAACCGAACAAGCCGGTAAAACCAGCGGCGGTACCCGCAACATTGCGCGGGGAAAGGTCAATAGCTTGCAAACCAATGAGCATGACAGGGCCGTAAATAAGACCGCCAATAATAGCAATCAGCAAGTAGAACCAACCGATATGCGCAGTTGACGGCAGCCACCAGTAAATAGCCAAAGCAATGCCAACGCCTGCCAAAAAGACCAGACCGGCACCTGAACGCCAGCCCTTAAAGACCTTGTCAGAAAGCCAACCGCACAACAAAGTACCCACAATGCCGGCAAGCTCATAAATAGCGAAACCTAGAATGCCGTCCTTGACGTTTGTGCCGTGAATCTGATCAGTGAGGTAAATCGGGATCCAGTTGAGAACACCGTAACGCAGGGTATAAACAAAAACATTGGTGATGGCAAGAAGCAAAATGACGCGGTTGGTCAGCACATGCTTGAACAGCATGTCTTTCCAGTTAGTGTCATTCTCAGCGACCTCAATCTTTGCAGGATCGTGACGGTATTCTTCGATGGTGGGCAGACCCATTGCCTCGGGGCGGTCGCGAATTAACAAGAATGCAACCAGAGCCACAACTAGAGCGACGAATGCCGGAGCCCAAAAAGCCGGACGCCAGTCAGCCTCGCTGGTAGCAAAGTTCTGAAGAGCCCACGCTGCAATAATGCCGACCGCTGCACCGCCAACATTGTGAGCGCAGTTCCAGATAGAGGTCATCCAACCGCGTTCTTTAGTAGAGAACCAGTGAACCAACACGCGTCCTGACGGGGGCCAGCCCATGCCCTGAACCCAGCCGTTGATAAACATCATGATGGCAAAGAGGGTGACAGTTGCTGAAAGTGCCGGAACGAAAGCAATCAACAGGTTAACGAGGGCTGAAAGAGCCAGACCCAGCGGCATGAAATACCGCGCATTTGAACGGTCCGAGAGCATCGCCATAAAAAACTTGGAAAGACCGTAAGAGAACAAAACAGCGTTCGCTACGATGCCAATGCCAACGGGAGTAAGGATCTCGTGTTCTTTGAGAACCGCTGAAACGAGCGAGACGTTATTGCGGATGAGGTAAAAACCTGCGTAACCAATAAAGATGCCCAAAAAAGCGCTCGCACGATACTTTTTATAGAGCGAGGCTACCTTTGATTCTGGAACACGCGGTGCAGCCGGTGGAGCTGCAAGAAATCCGAGAGAGGATTTATTCTGCGACATGAGTTCGTCCTTGAACAGTGATGTGTGTTTCGCACAGCACGGCACTGTGCCGGTGCGAGGGCTACTGACACTACGCCAGAGCCCGTGTGCGAATCTGACCGTTTGGTGCAGATTCGAAAATTTTAAGGGGTAAGGCGACGCAAACATAATCGAGTGGTCTACATCAATATGTTTGCGCCGCCTTCGCTAAAGAATCGCTACAACCTATATAGCTTAGGAGTGTGAAACTACGCTCTGCGCGTTGCTCAAGTGACCGGTAGCGGCTGCATCGGTGGTTTCATTTTCCGCAGCTGCAATAGCGTCAACACGAGCCTTGTAGGTATCAAGTTCGTGCTGCTCAGTAGCTGCATCCCAGCCGAGTTCATCGCTCATAATCTCGATGATTTCCTCAGCGCTTGAAAGACCGCGATCGCGCTGTTCAAGATCCAAGCGGACGCGACGGATCAAGATATCTTCAAGGTGCAGCGCACCTTCAAAACGAACACCGAACAAAACATCAGCGCGCAAGAACTGTGGTGCGTGAGTGAGCGGAGTAGCAAGGGATGCATCTTCTTCAATCAGTGCAAGAAGCTCGTGGATATCCGAACCGTAGCGCTCAAGCAGGTGAGTCATGCGCTCATCGTTCCAGCCGTGAATCTGGGCAATGTTTGCTCGCTGGGCCTCAGCTGCGCTGTAACCGGCAGCGCCCACTAGCTCGATGGATTCGGTGACTGAAGGGCGGGCCTTCGCCAAGCTGCCCAGTGCGAAGTCAACCGCATCCTCAGCCATCACGCGGTAAGTGGTGAGCTTGCCACCGGCAATAGCGCTCATGCCCGGTGCAATCTGGGTGACAGTGTGCTCGCGAGAAACCTTGGTGGAAGAAGCCTCTGAACCTTCCTTCAACTTGGGCTGAAGTAGCGGACGCAAGCCGGCATAAGTGCCGATGATGTCGTCCTTGGTCAGCTCGTTGGCAAGCAGGCGGTTAGCTTCATCCAGAACGTACTGAATATCGTCAGCGGTAGCGACAGGGTTGTTAATGTCTTCGGTGTAAGGGGTATCGGTGGTGCCGATAATCCAGTAACGCTGCCAGGGGATGACAAAGAGCACTGACTTTTCGGTCATGGTGAAGATACCGCTGGTTGCCTTGATGCGGTCGCGGGGTACAAGAATGTGAATGCCCTTGGATGCGAGCACCTCAAGACCTGCATCCTCGTGGGCGAGGGATTCGGTTTCTTCGGTCCACACGCCGGTTGCGTTGATGATGTGCTTTGCCTTGATTGTTGCGCTCTCGCCGTTTTCAAGGTTGCGAACTTCAGCACCGACCACGGTGCCCAGGTTGTTCTTGAGAACATTGGTCAGCTCGACGCGCGAGGCAGCAAGTGCACCGTAACCGGCAGCGGTACGGACCAAGTCAACGACTAGGCGGGCGTCATCTACACGAGCATCGTAGAACTGAATAGCGCCGGTAAAAACATCGTTTTTGATATCCGGGAAGATTTTCTTAGCACCCTTTTTAGTGAAGTGCTTTTGAGCGGGAACGGTGCGGTGACCGCGAGCGCCGGCAAATGCCATGGTGTCGTACATACCAATACCAACTGCTGAGTATGCACGCTCAATAACGGGCATCTTGAGGGGCCACAGGAAGGGCTGGGCTTTAACGAGGTGCGGTGCGGTCTTCTCGAGAAGGAGGCTGCGTTCTTTGAGAGCCTCAGCTACGAGTTTGAAGTCGAGGTTGTAGAGGTAGCGCAGACCGCCGTGTACGAGTTTGGATGACCAAGAGCTGGTGCCGTTCGCCCAGTCACCTTTTTCAATGATTGCGGTGCGAAGTCCGCGAGTTGCCGCGTCTAATGCGATACCGGCGCCGGTCACGCCGCCACCGATGATGAGGATATCTACGCCCTCTTCATCGGTCATTGCGCTAAACGCGCGGTCACGGGAGTCTTTGTTGAGATGACTTGCTTGGGTGAAATGCGTACTGCGCATGATTTCTCCTGGGTAGAAGGGGCACTTTTTATGTAATGTTATTCGACCTTAAAAGGGTAAGTAAGAGCAAAAGAAATGAACGAACGTGCGCTGTAGAATTATTTTTATGTACGAACGTTCACATCAGGCTTATGTTGCCGCCGAGCTTTACTACATGCAGGGGCAGACAATGGATGCTATTGCCGAGCATCTGGGTATCTCGCGTCCTAGCGTCTCGCGGCTTTTAAAAACGGCGCGCGATGAGGGGATTGTGCGCATCAGCCTCAACGATGAATATCGCGCTCAGGACAGCTTGGCACAGCGTATCTCGGATCAGTACCGCGTGCGGGCTCGGGTGGTGCAAACTACCGGTCGGATGACTGCCCTGACCCGCATGGATAAGGTGGCGCGAGTGGCTGCAGAAGTATTTGACGGGTACATCAGTGACGGCACTGTGGCTGGTATTGCGTGGGGTTCAACGGTGAGTGAGGTGGCTAAGTATCTTCATAAACGTCCCGTTGCTGATGTCACCGTTGTGCAGCTCAATGGGGCTGGTAACGCGCGACATACGGGTATTCCTTATTCCGGTACGATCTTGGGTTCGGTTGCAGAGGCTTACGGTGCGAAAATGGTGCACTTTCCTGTTCCTGCTTTTTTTGATTTTGCGGCTACCAAGGACGCGATGTGGCAAGAACGCAGCGTAGCCGGTGTTCTTTCGGTGCAAAGAAAGGCTGACGTTGCCCTGTTTGGTATCGGAGCTTTCGGCGGCGCCATCCCATCTCATGTCTACAGCGGTGGTTATTTTGATGCTGAAGAGTTAGCTAATATTCGTGCGCAGGGAGTAGTGGGGGATATGTGCACCTTATTATTGCGTGAAGACGGTAGCTATGCAGATTTGGAAATCAACGCAAGAGCTACCGGGCCTACTCCAGCTGAGCTAGTTAAGATTCCCAGGCGTGTGTGTGCGGTGTCGGGTAATCACAGAGTGAAAGCTTTGCGGGGAGCACTAAACACCGGGGCTATTACTGATGTGGTGCTTGATGCTCAGCTGGCAAAGTTGTTGTTAGAGGACTAAAACTTGGCAGGCATATAAAAGCATAGCTAGTTGTGCTGTGCCGCCCACTTAAGGGCGGTCCTCACTGCTGTAATAGAGAGTTGGTCGCTACTTTCTTCTCGTGAAACAGCGTAGATTTTGCGATGGTGGCTGTGTTCAGTTGTAAGTAACTGGATGTTGTCGAGGTTCTGCGCCGTGCGAGCAATAAAGCCGGGTATTACAGCGGCTGCGCACCCTGCCTGAACCAGATGAACATGCGTCATGACATCATCAATTTCATACTGGATATGTGGGTCAAAACCTTCTGATCGACAGAGGTTAATTGCCCATTCGCGGCTGGTATTTCCTTTGTTCTCTAGCACCCAGGGTAGTGTGGCGGCTTGTTCAAGCTTTGTGATGCCTGCTGATTCCGAGACGATGGCATGCAAGGGGTCTTCTGCAATGAGTTCGTACTTCAAATCTGGAATCTCTGGGATGTAGTAACTCGGGTATGTCTCAGCGATAGTGAGGTCGAATTCTCGGCTTTTTGTGAGCGTTAGTCCGAGTTCTGGTTCAATTTGCACAGCGTGCAGGGTAACCTCTGGGGCGTGCTTCTGAAGATAAGCAAGGGTAAGGGGCAGAAGCGCCAGTGCAGCTGATTGAAAGATTGCGATACGCACGACGCCAGCTGGCTCGCCGCTGAGGCGTTCCATTTTTGTTTTCATGGCATCAAACTCTTTGAGGACTGAGCGAGTGCCTGTCACGAGCACCTGCCCGGCTGCTGTGAGTTGAACCCGGCGTCCTACGTGGGTGAGCAGGGGAGCTCCGACTTCTTTTTCAAGCTGTGAAAGTTGCTGAGACACCGCTGAGGATGTGAGATGAAGAGTTTTGGCGGCAGCGGCAACAGTGCCCCGTTCGTGCACTTCTAACAGCATGTTAAGGCGGCGGATATCGTACATCGTCTTGGGACAGG
>JBHWPN010000013.1:0-9198 GCA_043424895.1 Rothia sp. (in: high G+C Gram-positive bacteria)
ACCGATGAGTTGGGCTTGAGTTTGAACGACGGTGAATCGGTGTGTGCGCCCAGGATGCGATACCCCGACGCCTTGCTCGCGCGGGCAGCCCCGGCCCAGGCAATGACTGCGCCATCTCGCACCACAAAATGTTTACCGGTCGCAGCTTTAGAGCTCCATTCCTCTTGCTCATTCAGAGCCGTGAAACCAGAGCGCTCAAGCCGCGCCGCAACCTCAGCGGCAGCATGAAAAGAGGTGGGTGACGCCTGCACAAAAGCGCCGAGGTCTTCAATATTCTGCTGGGGGTCAATGCTCATGGGTCTAGGTTACTACGGGGCGCCATTTCTTGCGCCTATCGGGTTACCTCACGCGTACGCTGAATTTTACGACGCTTGGCTACCCACAGCACCGCCAGCACATAGATGAGCTCAATGGCAAACACTACGGCGAAGTCGGTAAAAGTAGAGCCCTGTTGCACGAAAGGATCGCCCGTTCCCATCAGCCCGCCAAACATAGCGATGATGTTATTAACCGCGTGCAGGGCAATTCCTGATTCCAGCCCGCCGGTGCGCCACGCCAAAAAACCGGCGGCAACGCCCATGCACAACACCGATGCCTGACCCCACAGATCATACGTATGCCCGATCATAAACAGTGGTGCAGGCAAAATAATCGCAAAAGCCGGATGCTTGAGCCACCGCCCGATAGTTTGCATCAAGTAGCCGCGGAAGACGAGCTCTTCGGCATAACACTGCACAGGAACGAGCGTCAGTAGCAAGACAATAAAAATCCATAGGTGCTGCGGTGGCTGACGCAAAAGCGGGGCATCGCCTGCACCCAGCACCGCATTGATAATCATTGGAAGAAGCACAAAAACTACAGCCGCAATACCCGCACATATCAGTAGCCAGCCCCAGCGCATGCGTCCTGCCACCGAATGAACAAGACCCCAGGGTTTAGGCCCCATGCAAAGACGCGCCACCCACAAGGCAGGGAACATGATGGCAATAGACCCAAAGAGATAGGCAAACATCCACGGGTTCTCAAACGCCGCATCCGTCATCGATTTCATGGGGTCAGCAGCTGTCATTACCCCCTGAAAATAGGGGTCGGTAAACGTTGCAACGAGCAGAGGAATCGTAACGATAAATGACAGTGCTACAAAAACTCCCAGCCCAATCAGACCCTCAACGAGCGGCGACCACCAGCGGGTTTTCGCATCCGCATGCGATAAGCGGTGATAGGCAAGGACGCGTGTAATCGGCTGGCGGGCAGGCGCCGGCAAGTAGGCGGTTGGGGCTGCTTGCCCGTACGGAGGATGCCCTGGTGGAACGGGAGAATAAGCGCTTCCCGCGTCCTCCGTTATCCCGTAGTTTCCTTGAAGGTTCACGGGTGGCTGTTGCCACGGAATACGAACGGGCGCCGGTATCCTACCTTCAGCGGCGGATGCCTGTGGCGGGCGGTCTTGTTGGTGAGGTTCGCGGGGGTAAGTGCTCATGCTCTTTAGCCTACCGAGTTTTCCTTTCGCCGGGATCCTAATTAATCGTCGAAATCCTAATTTAAAACAGGAACTCGGAGATGAATCAGGATCTCAGCACAAGAAAAAGCGCATGAAAAAGGGCTACTTCACAAGCCCACATACATGTTTTGGGGTAATGGACGTGTACGCCCGTGAAGTAGCCCTCTAAGGTTTGCGTGCAGAGTGTGCTTCCGCCCGCAAAGTTTTTATTTACTCACCGAGTGCCTCAGCAAGCTGGATGCCCTGAGCGACACCGGCCATAGTTGAAGCAATGCGGATTGCCTCGTTGACCTGATCTTTGCTCATGCCACCCTCGCGAACTTCATGTTCGTGAGCTGAGAGGCAGTGTGAACATCCATTGACTGCTGATACTGCAAGTGAGAAGAACTCGAAATCAACCTTGTCGATTCCACCGGACTTGCCGATGATCTGCATACGCAAGTTAGCGCGCTGATCATCGTAAGCACCGTCCAGGTAACCGCGGGTGCGGTAGAGAACATTGTTCATGCCCATGATGGTTGCCGCACCAAGAGCTGCGTTGAATGCCTCGTCAGACAGGTGCTGCTTAGCTTCTTCAGCGATTTCTACAACAACGGAGTCAACCTTGGTTGCCGCTGCGGTTGCCAAAATAGTGCCCCACAGCTGCTGCTCGGTCAGGTTGTTGATGCGAGTCAGCGATGACAGGTTGAGGTTCAGGTCTTTTGCGTAAGACGGCAGCGCGCCGCGCAGGTTTTCAATGCTCATTACTTGTTGCCACCCATTTCTTTGAATGCGTCGATGGTTGCTGCGCCCTTCTTCCAGTTGCATGCGCAGAGTTCGTCTGACTGCAGTGCGTCGAGCTGGCGCAGGATTTCATCAGTGTTGCGTCCAACGGAGTCAGCGGTAATGGAAACTGACTGGATAACGTTGTTGGGGTCGATGATGAAGGTTGCGCGGTCTGCTACGCCGTCAGCGTTCTTGATGCCGAGGGCGGTAACGAGTTCGCGGTTGAGGTCGGATGCCATAACGATGGGCAGATCCTGAAGTTCTTCGTGTGAACGACGCCATGCGTAGTGGGTGTATTCGTTGTCAACTGATGCACCGATAACCTGGCAGTCGCGTGCTTCGAATTCGTCTGCGAGCTTACCGAATGCTGCGATCTCGGTGGGGCATACGAAGGTGAAGTCCTTGGGCCAGAAGAAGACAACGCGCCACTGATCTTCATCGCGGTTCTTGGATGAGATGGTGGTGAAGTAATCCTCGGGCTGCTGGGCGTCTACCTTTGAGAGATCGCCGGGGATGACGCCTGTCATCTCGTACTCGGGGAATTCGTCGCCAATGGTAAGAACGGGCATGGTTCTCCTTCTGTGTAAATGTTTACGTGATGCTGAAGAAGCATCTTCACTATCTATCTTATTATGAATTACTCATAATAAAAAGTGTTTTGGAGTTGAAAATATCACTTTCCTGATAAAACGTCTTTCACTTAACAAAACTTACACCTGTATGGAAAACGCACCCCATCCGGGCGTACGTTTTGCAACCGGATACTGCCCTAGGTGTCACTGTTTGAGGAGCAGAAAATTTAAATACGAAACCGCACCAACTTAAATAATGATTTTTGAGGGATCTTCAAGAACCCTGATTTTCCGGGGTAAAACGGAGTGCTGACTTAAATAATGGTTGTAGGTCTGTAAAATAATGGCATGGAAACTATCACCATCCCAGATTTTTCGTTCACATCACCACTTGCAGAGTCAGTCATCAAGTTAGAGCGTGTACGCACGCAACTAAAAACTGCTGCGGGCGATGAGCACCCTTTGTTGGACGAGATGCGCAGACTCTTTGGACATCTCTCCAGCTTATTGTCCGCGCGCATTGAAGGTAACCGCACCACTGTTGCGGACTCACTCGCCGCTGCTGCCAGAGGAAACCTTTCGGCTGATGATGGTGTTCAGGAGATTTTGAATCTTGAGGAAGCAAGTCGGTTCATTGATGAAACCGTCAGTCAGGATTTTGTTTTTACCGAGTACTTTATTCGGTCTTTGCACAGCAAGGCAGTCGATGGGCTTCAGCGAGAGGGTGATAAGACGCCAGGTGGCTACCGCTCTACGCAGGTTGTTATTTCGCAGGCACAGCATATTCCGCCCGGTCCGGAGTCTGTCAGCGCTGATATGAGAGAGCTGGTTAAGTTCATCAATCAGGATGTTTTACCGCAGCACCAGTTATTGCAGACTGCTATTGCGCACCATCGTTTTGTGTGGATTCACCCGTTTAGTAACGGTAACGGGCGTGTAGCAAGGCTCTTAACCTACGCCATGTTGGTGAAGCAAGGGTTTACCTCTGTGAGTGGCTATCGCGCGCTCAACCCAACAATTGTGTTTGGTGCAGATAGAAACCTGTACTACGAGAAGCTCAGCGAGGCGGATTCCCTTAAAAACGATGCTGTTATCGCCTGGTGCCTCTATGTTCTGCAGGGTGTGGAGCAGGATCTCGAGCATATTATCCATCTGAGCGATGAGTCTAAGGTGCTTGATGAAATTTATGCCCCAGCGGTGGAACGTGCTTACCGGTCTGGTTTTCTCACGAGCAATCAGGTGGCTGTTCTACTTCGCATTGCAGAGTTGGGAGTTGCGAAAGCTGGGGATGTTGCTGACCTTACTCCCGGTTCTGCTGCATCGCGTAGCCAGTTCCTGTCGAAGTTGGTGACAGAGAATTTACTAAACCGTGAAGAAGGCGGGCGCAGGTACCGGGTGTCAGTTGTGGGCAGCCCGGTTGCGATGTATGTGGTGCGTCAGCTTGATGATTTGGGCATGCTCCCGAAGATTTTGAACGACTAGACAACCAGTAAGGATGCAGGTGAGCTAGGTCTGCTGAAGTTCCCGCAGGGTATGCACAGATGCCACTCGTAACAGGCAAAATCGACAGGTTGTACAGTGAGTAGCCCGTTACCTTTAAAGGTCCACACAAAAGGACGCGCCGCCCCACCTTCCCCAGTAAGGGAGAAAAGGGACGGCGCGTCCTGGCTATTGAATGTGCAGCTAAGAAGCTACACGCTTACTTAGTTCCACAAGCCAATCAGCATCAACCAGCCCGTACCAATAACACCGAAGATGAGCACGTTGACCAACGATGCCAAGAAGCTGGTCTTAAACCATTCATTGGTGGGTACATAGCCCGAACCAAAGACAACACCTGCAGGACCAGAGGCGTAGTGGGTTAGACCACCGATCAGGTTGCCCGCAAAACCCAGCATGAGCGCTGCGAACATGGCAGGCACACCGGCTGCGATAGCCGCTGCCAAGAAGACCGCATACATAGCCACAATCTGCGCGGTGTTAGATGCAAAGAGATAGTGGATGTAGAAGTAAACCAGAAACAGAATCGCAAAAGCGACAGCCCACGGCAGACCGCCCACCAGGTTACTCACTGAGTTACCGATCCAGCCAATAACACCGAGGGTGTTCAAGTGTTCTGCCATTGCAACGAGCACAGAGAAGAAGATGAGGGTTGACCACGCACCGGAGTTTTTAGCCATGTCGCTCCAGGTAAGAACCTTAGTGACCAGCAAAATAGCGATGCCGAAGAAGGCTGCAGAGGTTGCATCAATCTTAAGGGTAGAACCCAAAATCCATAGGGCAAGCAGCAGAATAAAGGTGCAGAGCATAACCCACTCGCCGCGGGACATAGGGCCCGATTCTTTGAGCTGCTGACGCGCCTGCGCAGGAGCATCAGGAGTTTCGCGCAGTGTGGGTGGGTAGAGCTTCATCATGACCCACGGCATAGCGATCAGCGCAATAAGACCGGGAACAATAGCACCCAAAGCCCAGGTTCCCCAGGTGATATGCACGCCTTGCTTCTCAGCAAACCCCACAGCCAAAGGATTACCCGCCATAGCGGTCACAAACATAGCAGCCGTGATGGTGTTAACCTGCACCGCAGTCAATGACAGGTAAGAGCCAAGACGCTTGCGGGACTCATCACTGGTGGGTTCAGAATTATTCACCACAGCCAGCGACTTCACGATGGGGTACACCACGCCACCGGCGCGAGCAGTATTCGACGGGGTCGCAGGTGAGAGCACCAAGTCAGTCAGTGCCATACCGTAGGCAAGACCAAGGGAGGACTTACCGAGCTTAGACACAAACAAAAGCGCGATGCGGCGTCCTAGACCAGTGAGCAAGAAGCCGTCAGCGATAAAGAACGCAGCCACAATCAGCCAGATGGTGGAGCTACCAAAACCGGTTAGCGCCTCGTTTTTAGCTGTCATAGTGCCCGTCATCATTGCGGCAGCCAAACCAATGAGCGCGACGGATGCGGTGGGCAGCGGTTGCAGAATGAGGCCGAGAATAGTGCCCGCAAAGATACCCGCCATGTGCATACCGCGCGGATCTACACCCTCAGGAACAGGCATGAAATAGAGAATAAGCGTAACGGCGAGAATCGCAACGACCTTTGCGATCATCATGTTCCGTTGCTTTGAAGAAGCCGGCGCTGTTTTTTGAGCGGTCTCAGACGCTTGTGCCGGTTGAGTTGTCGAAGCCATGATTGCTTTCTTTGCCCCCGCTACAACGAACAAAGGCGCTCGTGGGTATGTGGTGTTTTCACTTTTAATCCTACGCCTCGCACAGCCGAGGAACCGGGCGTAGGTGACGTGATGTAGAGCTAGATTTTAGTCGTCCTTGCCGGTGCGAATGAGCGCGCGAGCGCGTTCGCGGTTGACCGCCGCGATGGCTGAGAGCGGGATGCCTGCGGGGCAGACTTTCGCGCACTCGCCGTAGACGGAGCAGGGGCCAAAGGATTCATCGAGCTCAGCGATAACGGCGCGGGCGCGTTTGGAGCGTTCGGCTAATCCCTGCGGCAAGGTGGAAAGGTGGTTAAGCAGAGAACCCGCGAACAGGTTTGCTGCACCGTTGGGGCATGCTGAGATGCAGGCACCGCAGCCGATGCAGGCGGCGAAGTCCAGGGCTTTTTCTGCTCTTCCGTGTCCAATCTGCATGGAGTCGGCGTCTGCGGCGGTACCCGCGTCCATCGAGATATAACCGCCGGCTTGGAGGACGCGGTCCATACCGGAGCGGTCAACGACGAGGTCACGGATGACGGGGAAAGCACCGGAGCGGAAGGGCTCCAAGCGCAACACCGCACCATCCTTGAAAGAGCGCAGGTGCTGACGGCACGACGGGGTGTTTTTAACCGGGCCGTGGGGGTTGTCATTCACGGTGATGCCGCAGGTACCGCAGATGCCCTCGCGGCAGTCGGAATCATAGGCGATGGGTTCACGTCCTTCAGACACTAGCTGGTCGTTGAGGTAGTCAATGAGCTCTAGCAACGACATTTCTTCTTGGGCGCCCTCCACCAGGTGAGTCTCAAAATGCCCCTCGACCTCGGGGTTGTCTTGGCGCCATACTTCAATGGTTAAACGCATTACTTGTAGTTCCTTGTCTGTAGCTTGATGATCTCGAAGTTCAGCGGTTCGGCGTGGCGAATGTGCTCGCCGTGAGCGCCTTCTTCCCAGGCTGAGACAAAGCACCAGTCGTCGTCATTACGCGCAGCTTCGCCTTCTTCGGTTTGGTATTCTTCGCGGAAGTGCGCGCCTGCTGATTCCTTGCGATCCAAGGCGTCTATGCACATGAGTTCAGCTAGGTAGAGATAGTCCTCCACGCGTCCTGCGCGTTCTAGCTCCTGGTTGTAGGTTTCGCCGGTGCCGGGTACAAAGAGGTCGCGGTAGAACTCTTCGCGTAGCTCGCGGATCTGCTCAATCGCGCGCGTCAGCTTTGCCTCGTTACGTGAGACACCGCATCCTTCATACAAAATCTCGCCCAGACGAGCGTGGAAGTGATCCGTGGGCGTCTTACCCTTGATGTTCACCAGGCGTTGGACGCGGTCGCGTACCTCGCGCAACGTGTCTTGCACGACGGCATCCTGCACATCGACCGGTGCGGTACCGAGGTGATCCGCCAGGTAGTTAGGCACCGAGTAGGGCAGGGTAAACCAGCCATCCACGCAGGCAGAAAGTAGCGAGTTAGCGCCCAGACGGTTAGCGCCGTGATAGCCCCACCCGGCCTCACCACCCACGAAAAGACCGGGGATGCTGGTCATCTGGTCGTAGTCGCTCCACAGGCCACCCATCGCAAAGTGAGCACCCGGGGCAATACGCATGGGAACCTCATGTGGGTCTTCGCCTGTGGCATCCCGATACATCTCAAAGAGGTTGCCGTAGCGCTCATCTAGTACCTTCACGCCTAAGCGGTTTTTTGCGTCGCGGAAGTCCAAGTACACCGAATTTTTAAGCGGGCCAACGCCGTGCCCGGATTCGATTTGCTCACGTGCCGCCCGCGAGGCGATATCGCGCGGAGTCAAGTTAGCGAACGCCGGGTACTTGCGCTCCAGGTAGTAGTCCCGTTCATCCTCCGGAATCTCGTTAGCCGGGCGGTCATCGCCAGCCCTCTTGGGCACCCAAATACGGCCGTCGTTACGCAAAGACTCTGACATTAGCGTGGTCTTTGACTGGAACTTATTGCTAATCGGCAGCGCTGTCGGGTGGAACTGAATGTACGCCGGGGACGCGAAATACGCACCGCGTCGGTGAGCACGCCAGGCAGCAGTGCAGTTGGAATTCTTTGCCAACGTGGACTTATGAAAAACATTGCCGTAACCGCCAGTAGCAAGCACAACCGCGTGCGCGGTTTCTGCAGTAATCTCACCGGTACGCAGGTTGCGTGAAACAATGCCGACCGCGCGGCCATCTTTCACAATCAGATCCAACATCTCAGAATAAGTGTGCAAAGTGACGGTGCCTGCCGCCACCTGACGCTGCAACGCACGATGTGCAGAAACCTGCAACTGCTGGCCAGTCTGACCGCGCGTGTAATAGGTACGCGAAACCTGCACACCACCGAAAGAACGGGTAGTCAGCTCACCGCCATACTCTCGAGCAAAAGGAGCACCAATGCCGTTCATATGGTCGATAACGCGCACCGACTCCTCAGCCAGACGGAAAGCGTCCGCCTCGCGTCCTCTAAAGTCACCACCCTTAACGGTATCTTTCACAAAACGGTGGACCGAGTCGTTATCAACCTTGCGAGCGCGCGCCGCGTTGATACCGCCCTGCGCTGCCACCGAGTGAGCACGACGCGAAGAGTCATGGAAAGTGTAGTTAGAAACTTGGTAGCCGAGCTCGCCAAGTGCGGCGGCGCATCCTGCCCCGGCAAGACCGGTGCCCACCACAATAACTTTGAACTTGCGGCGGTTCAGGGGTGAAACGAGTTTGTAATCGTCGCGGCGACGCTCCCACGCGGTTGCGGGATCGCCCTCAGGCACATTGCCGCTGATGTCGTTACCGTAAGTGATTTTGATGTCTGTCATGGCGGATTCCTTAGGAGATAATTCCGGTGAGGACGGCAAGAGGAATGCTGATATTGCCCAGCGTCACGATGAGTGCAAAGACACCAGCAAACAAGATGATCCACGAGCGAACTTTCTCGCTCACCGTCACACCGAAGTCATAGACGGCAGCCCACAAACCGTGCGCCAGATGCAAGAAAAGAATGACCATTGCAACGATGTACACCAAGGACGCGAGCGGCCGCTGAAAGCTGGCAATCAGGTTCTGGTAGGCGAAGCTACCTGCCTCTGAACCGTGCTGGAAGCTTTCGGGAGCCACACCCGCACCTACGGTGAGATCGAGAATATGGAAGATAATGAAAAGCAGAAGCACAATA
>JBHWPN010000014.1:0-15790 GCA_043424895.1 Rothia sp. (in: high G+C Gram-positive bacteria)
AATGTATCTTATCCAGCTCGTTCATACGCTCGGTGTAGTCCATACCCTCGGCCTTGAACTCTGCAAGAGCCTCTGACTTCGCTTTTTTCTCCTGCATCATCAGAACCTGGCGAGGTTTTTCAAGCGTTGCTTCGATGATAGAGACAGCATCAAGCGCATAGGTATCTGATTCAGGATCAAGCAGGGACAAGGATGCGAGCGCGAAGGGAGAAAGCGGCTGATTGAGCGCAAAATTCTCTTGTAGGTCAACCGTTAAGCGCACGCGAGCGCCATACTCATCGGGCTCATCCAAACGCTCCGCTACACCGCCAGCCAAGAGCTCGCGATAAATACCGAGCGCCTTACGCAAAAGCTGACGCTGCTTAATGCGCGGCTCATGGTTATTTTCTAAGAATTTACGCGCGGCAGTAAAGGGATCACCTTCGCGCTGCAAAATGTTCAACAGCATGGAGTGCGTAACATTGAAAGAACTGGTGAGCGGTTCGGGAGATGCCTCCACTAACTGGTCAAAAGTTTTTTCGCTCCACGCCACAAAACCCTGGGGCGGTTTCTTCTTCTTACCGCGTAACGATTGGCTCATCTTCTTTTCGTCCCCGGCAAACTTCTCGCGGACCTTAGCTTCTAAACGAGCGTTTTCGATATCGTGTTCGGGAGCCTGAACAACCACGGTACCGGCGGTATCAAAACCGGCGCGTCCTGCGCGTCCTGCAATCTGATGGAACTCACGCGCTTTAAGACGACGGGTGCGCTCGCCATCGAACTTAGACAAAGCGGTGATGAGAACGGTACGAATAGGCACGTTAATGCCCACACCCAACGTATCTGTACCGCAAATAACCTTGAGCAAACCAGCTTGAGCCAGTTGCTCCACTAATCGGCGGTACTTGGGTAGCATTCCTGCGTGGTGCACGCCAATACCGTTTTTTACAAGACGTTGTAGAGTTTTGCCGAAGCCGGGCATAAAGCGGAAATCAGCCAGTAGCTCGCTGATGCGTTCTTTATCCTCTTTGGACGCGATATTGACGCTCATCAGGGCTTGGGCCGCATCGATAGCTTGCAACTGGCTAAAGTGCACGATGTATACCGGAGTCTGGCGGGTAGAGACCAACTCTTCAACGGTTTCTTGCACAGTGTTAGTTGAATAGTAAAAGTGCAGGGGGATAGGACGCTCGGCGTTGGTGACTAGGGTCGACGGGCGTCCGGTTAACTCAGTCATCTCGCGTTCAAAGCGGGTGGTATCACCTAAGGTTGCGCTCATGAGCAAAAACTGTGCCTGCGGTAAATCGAGCAGAGGAGCTTGCCACGCCCATCCGCGCTGAGGATCTGAGTAAAAGTGAAATTCATCCATGATGACCTGGCACAGATCAGCATTCTCACCTTCGCGCAGAACCACATTGGCTAGAATTTCGGCGGTGCAACAAATGATCGGCGCATCGGCGTTGATCGATGAATCACCGGTAATCATGCCAACATTTTCGGCACCGAAAATCGCAACCAAGTCAAAGAACTTTTCTGACACTAGCGCCTTGATGGGCGCGGTGTAATAAGATCTCTGACCGGTAGCCAAACCCACGTAGTGCGCTGCAACTGCAACGGTAGATTTACCTGAACCAGTGGGCGTCGCCAAAATAACGTTGTTGCCTTGAGCGAGCTCAAGCACCGCCTCATCCTGAGCAGGATAAAGCTCCATGCCGCGCGATGAAATCCAGGCTAAAAAGCCCTCATACATTTCGTCGGGGCTCAGCGGATTTGAGGCGAAGTCACCGCGGAAGTAATGGTTTTCGGGCTGTGCAAGTTTGGGCGAGAGATGCTCAAGAATATTCATGATGTTTCAAATTCTACCGGTCGCACGCACGTAGCTGCCAAGATTAAGCTGAAGGAAGGGCATCGCCCTTCTCGTTCAGAACCCCTGCAACCACACTTATAAGGAGAGAACTTTGTCTGCTACTTCTCACACACCCCGTTATGAACCCTTTGATACCCACCACCGGGTGGTTTATCAAGATCCCCGTGAAGAAAAAGTGGATGCCAGCGACTATGCGCGAGGGCTAGCCGCTTATCTCAAAGATGCGAATCCGCAGCTGAAAATTGCGATCGTTGAACGTCTCGAAGACGGGGAGCTCAGCCTCGTCGATATTCACAACCGACTGCAAGAATTTTGCCTTAACTGGGATCTAGATAAGGATGCTGCAGCAGAATTGGCTCACCTTGTGGGGTTAGGCGGTGAAGGGAAAGGCGCGGACGCTGCATCCTCCTCACAGGCACTTGCTCAGCAGTTACAAGTGGCGCAGGCTTATGCTCGTCACACAGATGTCCTCATCCTGGTAGAACCCTTAGCCACGGTCGATGAGAAAACACAGGCCTTCATCTTTTCGCAGCTTGAAAAGCGGGTCAAAAAACATCCGATGCTGGCGGAAAAGAGCAAAATCTTTATTGTGAGTACAACTGATGAAGTAAACCGTCGTATTGTGCGCGATCGAGCTGCCCGATAACGGTTTGCGAAAAACTCCACGATAGGTTGCGCCAAGATTCGCCAGTAGAGACGGCCTCACCACCAATATCTTCAGGCAGAGCCGGTGAAAATATAATTTCTATGAAAACCGGTACACATAGAGAACGTATTGCCTTTAGAATAAATGCACACTGTACATATTCACGCGAACTAAATAGGGCAAAGTGCCGCAGTAGGAGAGCACATGGCGATAGTGAAGAAAAAACCGGCATCGGATGAGACGCCGGTTAAATTTCGTCTTGCCCCACCGCAGTGGCGTTGGCGAGCCATTCATATCATCCCCTTCTTTACTGACTTAATTGCGGTATTGTTGGTCGCCTATCTGCCGGTGCTTATTGGTAATATCATCGATTTGCACACCGCAGGTGACACCGAAGAAGCGTGGGGGCAGATGAAGTGGGCAGTGCTGATAGTGCTGTATTTTTGCTTCAATGAAGTCTTTTCGTGGGGAGTTACGTTCAAGGTCTGCGCGGCTTTAGAGCAAGCATGGCGTCTCTATGTAGGACGACTGGTGTTCAAATCATCGGGCCAAGACACGGGTAACCTTATTGCCCTCATGAACAAAGACAGCCGCACCATGGGAGCCATGTGGCAGCCCATGATTCTTGCTTCATCATCGGTGGGTGCCACCGTGATGGGTACCTACCAGCTGTGGATTATCAGCCCCTTAGTGGCAGTCATTGTTTTGGCGGGACTCATTTTTACGTTAATTGCTCTCACTCGAATTTCAAAGGTCATTGAGCAACACTCAGATATATTTCGCGACAAGGTAGGTGTGAACACCTCCAAAGCCAGCGATATAGCGTCCTCAATTCGCACCATTTTGGGGCTGGGCGCTCAGGACAAAATGATGAAGCGCTACACCGACAGCGCCCAAGACCTCTACGAGTCTCAGCTGCGGTTAGAGAGAACCCAGACGTGGTCTTTTGCCGCCCGAAATTTTCTCGTGGGAACCGTCACCTTGCTAGCTGTGGCTTTTGCCCTTCGGGGAACACTAGCTGAAGGAACGTGGCTGACCGATGTTCCTCCCGGTCAGCTTGTGACTGTGGTGGGCTTGATTAACTTTATGACCGGCCCTATTTGGTCCGTTGAAATGCTTCTTTTTTCATGGCGCAATGCCCGAGTAGCTTTTAAACGTGTGGATCAGCTCGTGCACGACAATGCAGCTACCCAAGAGAAGTCTCAAACACCAGGACTCACGGTAAAAGTACCTGAAACAGCTGGTGTTATGGTGTTTATCAATCCTCGCGACTTCAACCTCACCGCACAGGATTATGCAGAAGCGCTCGCACAACAACTCAGAAACCACAAGGGAACGGGTGCGTCCAGCTCACGCGTCCTGCTTTCTGAACCAAACCCTATGATTTTTGCAGGGACACTGCGTGATCACGTACAACTGGGCAACTCGGGTTTAGAGGACTCCACGATTGTAGAACTGTTGAATCTTACAGATTCACTAGAAATCGCCTATCGTCTGGGCGGAAAGAGCCCAGAGAAGTACCTGAACGCCAGCATTAGTGCCGAGGGCGCCAACCTGTCGGGTGGTCAGCGTCAACGCCTAGCATTGGCTCGCGCGCTGGCACAAAACGCCGCAACCTTGGTGCTCACCGAACCGCTGAACTCGGTGGATGAACCAAGTCAGAAATATATTTTTGATCAGTTAGAACAAAAGGTAGGACGCGAGTACCCCCTTGAGCATATTGAAAAAATTTATGTAGTGAGCACGACGATGGAAGCGGAGCGACGCATTGCCCTGCAAGAAGAAACGGGGGAGAACTCCGTAGCTGCGCGGTCTGTGCAAACTGTTATTGAAAGTTATGAAGAGGCAATCACGAGTTCGCTCCAGAAGATTGAACAAACCCCGCAGGTAAGCCTTCGCGAAAGTGAGAAGGAGCATAACCGTGGCTAATCTTTTACCTATCACCTCCGCAGGTAAGACCTGGCGTATGTTGCTCAGTAGCGTCATGCGTACCCCCGGCCAGTTTGCCTGGCTCATGGTGCTCTTTATTCTTAGCTCGCTGACAACTCTGTCGATTCCTATTGCTATTGGACGCTTGGTGGATGCCGCATCCACACGTACTCTTACAGGTTTTCCCTGGGGTTTTATAGTGGTGATTGCTCTAGCAGTTATCATCGGCGCACTGCTAACGCGCGCTTGGACATTTCAGGGACAACGTGTGGGAGTGCGTCTCAACCGCGATCTTGGCATTGATATGGTAGGCGCTTCTTTAGAACTCGATGCGCAAACCGTTGAGGACGCTGGTTCTGGCGACCTCCTGACGCGGTTGACTGACGACGTTGATTCTATTCGACAGGTGCTTGCCCAGGGACTGCCGGAATTTTTGTATATCACGGTGTATATGGTGCTCACAGCCGTGACTTTGTTTTTCGTCAATCCTTACATTGGGCTGGTAACAGTGCCAATGTTTGTACTCATGACGATTCTGCTCTCTATTTTTCTGCCCCGCATTGGTGCTCTTACCCTTCGCCGTGCGCAGGCGATGTCAGATTTCACCGTGGTTGCCAACGAGAACATTCGCGGTGCCAGCACAGTGCGGGAACTCGGTGTGAAAAACGCGCGTCAAAAAGTCCAAGAAGAACGCGTCAATTCTATTTTTACTATTGCTAACAAGCTGGTGTCTTTGCGCGCTACCTATTGGGCGGTGGATGGCTTTAACTCGTATATGCCCCTTTTGCTGTCTGTCATCTGGGGTGCTTTTTGCGTGGAACGCGGATGGGCTAGCTGGGGAGACGCCGCCACAGCGTCCATCATGCTCTTTGGTATGAGAATTAATGCCGATATTTTTACCTACTGGTTAGATAAGCTGCGAGAGATGTCAGTGACGATGGGGCGAGTCTTCGGCGTTATCGATTTATCGCATCAGCAAAAAGCACGTCGCCAGCAAGCGCAAGAATCGCGTACAGCTTCGGGGGCCGTCCCCGATGGTGCAGTGATCAGTTGTGAGAACGTGTTCTACGGCTATAACCCAGATTCTCCCGTAATCAAAGGCATCGACCTTTCGGTAGGAGCAGGGGAGAGCATCGCATTGGTCGGGCGATCAGGCTCTGGAAAAACCACTCTCGCCCGCTTGATCGCTGGATCGCTCACCGCAAATTCGGGCACTATTACTGTCGGCGGTATGCCTGTGGGCAACGGTCAATATCCCACTCAGGTTGATGAAAACGGCCGCCCTGCCCTGTTAATCTGCACCCAAGAAGCCCACCTTTTCTTGGGCACGTTAGCAGATAACATGACAGTTGCTGCCTCTGGGACGAGTGCGGAAGAACAGCTGGCTGCACTACAGGCTGTAGGCGCTGACTGGGTACTCTCTTTGCCTGATGGATTGAATACCAAACTGAGAACCGGGGGCACTGAACTCACACGAGATCAGATACAGCAACTCTCACTGGCCCGCATCGTCCTTGCTAATCCGCACGCAGTGATTCTCGATGAATCTACTACTCAGTTAGAGACAGCGGACGCTCGTGCCTCTTTGAACGCTATTTTGGAAAATCGCGCGGTTATTATCATTAGCCATGACGCCCGCATCGCTTCACTCGCAACTCGCGCAGTGCTTCTCAAAGACGGCGTGATTGAAGCCCAGGGAACGCCAGCGGAGATGTTTGCTCTCTCCTCATGAGCGGGGTAAAAATGTGCACTGAAATGCCGACCCCTAGTGGTGACATTTGTGATGGCTATTACTAAGATGAAGGTTGTATATATAAGCACGTGAGAAAGAGCCCACTGTGAGCGCACCTTTTCCTTCAGACCTTGAAATCGCTCAAGCAGCCACCTTGCACCCTATCGTGGAGGTTGCCGAGAAATCAGGCATCAACGAAGATCGCCTTGAACCTTACGGTAAGTACGTTGCAAAAGTAGTTTTGGACGAGACCACAACCGCTGAAAACGCGCGTAAGCGAGGCGCAAAATACGTGGTGGTCACCGCTGTAACACCCACCCCTTTGGGCGAGGGCAAGACCGCTACTTCGGTTTCACTAGCACAAGGCATGGCAGCCACCGGACGCAACGCTATGCTGACTCTCCGCCAGCCCTCTATGGGTCCGACCTTCGGCATCAAGGGCGGCGCAGCAGGCGGCGGTTACTCCCAGATTATTCCCATGGAAAAGCTGAACCTGCACCTCACCGGTGACTTCCATGCCGTAACAGCTGCGCACAACCTGCTCGCAGCAATGATTGATAACCACCTACACCAAGGTAATGAGCTTAACATCGATCCCCGCGCTATCACCTGGCGCCGCGTCCTAGATGTTAACGACCGCTCTTTGCGTAATATCGTGATTGGTCTGGGCGAACGTATGGACGGCGTAGTGCGCGAAACAGGTTTCGATATCACGAGCGCATCTGAGATTATGGTCATTCTGTCGCTCTCCACCAGCTTTGACAACCTGCGCGAGCGCCTGGCAAAAATTGTGATCGGTTTCAACTACGACGGTCAGCCCGTTACCGCTGCCGACTTGAAGGCCGATGGTGCTCTGTCTGTTATTTTGCAGGACGCCATTAACCCCAACCTTCTTCAAACCTTAGAAACCACGCCCGCTTTGATTCACGCCGGTCCCTTCGGCAATATTGCAACCGGTAACTCCTCTGTTGTGGCTGACTACGTTGGTCTTGAGCACTCCGATTACGTTATTACCGAGGCAGGCTTCGGTGCCGATATGGGTGCTGAACGTTTCTTCAACGTCAAGTGCCGTGTATCTGGTCTCAAGCCCGATGCAGCAGTTTTGGTTGTGACCGTGCGCTCGCTCAAATCGCACTCGGGCCTTTACAAGATTGTTCCCGGTAAGCCCCTTCCTGAAGATATGCTCAAGGAAAACCCTGCAGACGTTCGCGCTGGCGCATCCAACTTGCAAAAGCACATCGAGATCGTTCGCTCATTCGGTGTTCAGCCGGTAGTGGCTATCAACGCGTTCCCCACTGATTTTGATTCAGAGCACGAAGAGATTCGCCGTATTGCTGAAGAAGCTGGTGCTCGAGTTGCTGTGCACCGCGGTGTGGCACAGGGCGGTAAGGGCACCATGGAGCTTGCGGACGCTGTGGCTGAGGCTTGCGATGATGTCAGCGAGTTGAACTTTACTTATGACCTCACCGACTCCCTGGAAACTAAGTTGGAGAAGGTAGCAACCGGTGTCTACGGTGCCGATGGCATTGAGGTTGCTCCTGCCGCTCGTAAGCAGCTCAAGCTATACGAAGAACTGGGCTACGGTGAGCTTCCCATCGTTATTGCAAAAACTCACCTGTCCATCTCATCTGACCCCTCGCTCAAGGGTGCTCCCACCGGCTGGAAGCTACCTGTTCGCGAGGTGCGTCTAGCTGCAGGTGCAGGCTACGTGTACGCCATTTGCGGTACCATGCGCACCATGCCGGGTCTTTCTAAGTCACCGGCAGCAGAACGCATCGGTTTTGATGATGAAGGTCGCATGGTAGGTCTGTTCTAGGCAGAAAACTAGACATTGAACGGTTAGTTTATAACCGACTCATTCACAAATGCCGGTGCTTTTGTATACGCAAAAGCACCGGCGTCTGCTTTAGGGTGGTTTGTATGGATATGTGGCTACCCGATACAACTACTGCGCGTGTTTCTACCGATACTCCGCTGGATGAAGACTATGTTGAGCATTCTCGTTTTAGCGGGCTAGATTGGACAGATATTGACCAGAGCGCCGCTACCTTTGATACGTGTGTTCTGTCTAAAATTACGCTTGATAATTGCGTGTGGGATAGCGTGCGCGTAGTTAACAGCGAGCTCGATCATCTATCCGTAGCTCATCTCGTAGCCCCAGCATCATCGTGGGAGCGCTCAATTATTCAAGGTAGCCGCATCGGAGTTTTAGAGCTAAGAGATTCCCGCATCAAACACTTGGTTCTGCGCGATTGTAAGATTGATACTCTCACCCTGCGCGGGGCTCGTGTTGACCACCTACTGATTGAAGGATGCGCAATAGGCGAGTGGGACTCTACAGCCACTACAGTCAGCCACGTAAAGTTTTCTGAGACCAGTATTGAGACCTTGGCGGTGTCCCAAGCAAGTCTTCACCGCGTTAACCTCAGCGGTGCGCAGCTACATAAGATTATCGGGGTTTCATCGCTGCGGGGAGCTGAAATTAGCGACTTTCAGTTACAACAACTAGCTCCGATCTTTGCCCAAGAACTCGGCATCAGTGTGCGCTAAAACAAAAATCTGGCGTCCTGCAACAGTGCACAAGACGCCAGATAAGTATTGGTACGTTTTTACCAGCCGCGAGCTTCCCACTCATCGAGGTTATCGCGGTCGGCTCCTAGCGTGGTGTGCTGACCGTGGCCGGGCAGCACGATGGTGTTGTCGTCAAAAGCCTCAAAAATTTTGGTGCGAACATCGTGCAAAAGCTGTTGGAAATCTTCTGGCGAGTTGGTTTTGCCTACGCCACCGGGAAAAAGCGAGTCACCGGTGAAGATAATGGTGGGAGTTGCATCCGCACCATCGCCGCGTAGTACCAGAGCAATAGAGCCCGGAGTATGCCCCACCAGGCTGATAACCTCAAGCTCAAAACCGTCAAAGGTCAGTGTCTCACCACCAGAAACTGCCCGGTCGATACTCACGTTTTCTTGCTCAGCAATGGCCTGCACATCATCTTTACCCGCGATAGTGTGCGGCTCAAAATATTCAACAGCAGCAGGTAACGCGCGTATATGATCCCAGTGCGAATGTGTGGTGATAATGGTTGAAAGGTGAGCTGAGATATCTTTCAGATCTTCGTGAGCCGCCGAGTCTACAAATTCCTTGATGCGGTCAAAGTTATCGGCGGCATCTATCAGAACCTGCTCACCCGAGGTTTTGGAGGTTATCAGATAGACGTTGTTTTCCATTTCAGAGACGGCAACCACTCGAATGGTGAGCTCGTCGTTATCAATCATCAGGTCTGCAGCAGGAGTCGTTGTCATACCCACAACTTTAGGCTAGATAGAGGTGAAAAAGTAAGAATACGATGTATTTAAAACTGAGGATACGCCGATAGCAATTATTCATTGACAACCCTCGCACGGCAGGGCGGTTGCCGTATAGAATATATGTTCGAAGCACACGTCAAGACGAGTAGGACGCCATGTCACAAACCGCGCATAAGCCCAACGATCTCACCAGAATTATGGTGCAGGGTGCCCGTGAAAACAACCTCAAGAACGTCAACCTTGAGATTCCCCGCGATGCAATGGTCGTCTTCACCGGTCTTTCGGGATCAGGTAAGTCTTCACTTGCTTTTGACACCATTTTTGCTGAGGGGCAGCGACGCTACGTTGAGTCTCTCTCTTCGTATGCGCGTATGTTCTTGGGACAGGTTGATAAACCCGATGTAGATTTCATCGAAGGTCTATCGCCCGCTGTCTCCATTGATCAGAAGTCCACTTCTAAAAACCCGCGTTCAACCGTCGGTACTATCACCGAAATTTATGACTACATGCGTTTGCTGTGGGCACGCATCGGTCACCCGCACTGTCCTGAGTGCGGTGCTGAGATTTCAAAGCAGACACCTCAACAAATTGTTGATCAAATTCTTTCGTACCCAGAACGTACCCGTTTACAGGTTCTAGCTCCGGTAGTGAGTGCTCGTAAGGGTGAATTCGTTGATCTTTTCAAAGAGCTGTCTGCCGAAGGCTACTCGCGTGCAATTGTAGATGGCGAGCAGATTCAGCTCTCTGACCCTCCAAAGCTTGAAAAGCAATACAAGCACACCATTGATGTTGTCATTGACCGCATCGTGGTGAAAGACGGAATCCAGCAACGCCTGACAGATTCTGTTGAAACCGCCCTCAATTTAGCCGGTGGACGCGTTGTTATCGACTTCGTTGACCGCGAAGAAGACAGCGATGACCGCACCCAGATTTTTAGTGAGAACCTGGCGTGCCCTAATGGTCACCCTATTCAGCTAGAGGAAATCGAGCCGCGCGCTTTCTCTTTCAACTCGCCTTTCGGAGCCTGCTCCCAGTGTGACGGTATTGGCTCGCGTCTTGAAGTTGATGAAGAACTGATCATCCCTAACCCTGATTTATCTTTGGCAGAAGGCGCTATTGCTCCGTGGTCGCAGGGCAAATCGCGCACCGAGTATTGGTTGCGTCTGCTCTCTGGCCTGAGCAAAGAGGTCGGTTTCGACCTCAATACCCCCTGGAAAGACCTGTCAAAGAAGGCTCAGAAGGCAGTTCTGCACGGCAAAGACTTCAAAGTCACAGTTGCGTATAAGAACCGTTTTGGTCGTGAACGCCGCTACACTTCAGGCTTTGAGGGCGTATTCGCGTACATCAAGCGTAAGCATGAAGAAACTGAATCAGATTGGTCAAAGGACCGATACGAACAATACATGCGCGAGGTTGCCTGCCCCGCGTGTAACGGCGCTCGACTGAACCCCGTCATTCTTTCGGTAAAAATTGATGGCAAATCAATTGCCGATGTCACTGAGATGCCCATGCGCGAGGCTCTGGATTTCATGCGCCAGGTTCATTTGAGCGATCGCGAAAAGAAAATCGCTGAACAGGTACTGCGTGAAATCGATGCTCGTTTACAGTTCTTGTTAGACGTTGGTTTAGACTACCTCAACCTTGCCCGCTCCGCCGGAACCCTATCCGGTGGGGAAGCTCAGCGCATTCGATTGGCTACCCAGATTGGTTCTGGTCTGGTTGGCGTTCTCTACGTGCTTGACGAACCCTCCATCGGTTTGCATCAGCGCGATAACCGCCGCCTCATCGATACCTTGACCAAGTTGCGTGATATGGGTAACACCCTGATCGTGGTCGAGCACGATGAAGACACCATGAAAGAAGCCGATTGGATCGTGGACGTTGGCCCCGGCGCCGGGGAGCACGGTGGCGAAGTCGTTCATTCAGGTACTTTCAAAGAGCTTCTTGCCAATAAGCGCTCGATAACCGGTGACTACATGGCTGGTCGTCGCACCATTGACGTGCCCCAGACCCGTCGTGACATCGACAAAAAACGCATGATTAAGGTAGTAGGCGCTCGCGAGAACAACCTCAAGAATGTCGATGTAAAGTTCCCCTTGGGCGTGCTGACTGCTGTTACCGGTGTCTCTGGTTCGGGTAAATCCACCTTGGTCAACGATATTTTGTACACAGCCTTGGCTAATAAGCTCAATGGAGCTAAGCAGGTGCCCGGTCGCCATAAGTCGATTGAGGGCTTGGAACACCTGGATAAAATTATCCACGTTGATCAGTCGCCCATCGGTCGAACCCCGCGTTCAAACCCCGCTACTTATACGGGCGTCTTTGACCACGTACGTAAGCTTTTTGCAGAGACTAACGATGCCAAGGTACGCGGCTACCAGCCCGGCCGATTCTCGTTCAACGTCAAAGGCGGACGCTGCGAAGCCTGCGCCGGTGACGGCACGCTGAAGATCGAGATGAACTTCTTGCCGGATGTCTATGTGCCCTGCGAAACCTGCCACGGCAAGCGCTACAATCGTGAGACCTTGGAAGTGAAATACAAGGGTAAAAACATTGCCGATGTGCTGGAGATGCCGGTTGCAGAAGCGGCAGAATTTTTTGCAGCTTTCACCCCAATTGCCCGTCACCTCAACACTCTTGTTGATGTCGGATTGGGTTATATCCGCTTAGGTCAGCCCGCTACTACGCTCTCCGGCGGCGAAGCGCAACGCGTGAAACTCGCATCCGAACTGCAAAAGCGTAGCAACGGCCGATCCATCTATGTGCTAGATGAACCTACAACCGGTTTGCATTTTGAAGATATCCGCAAACTGCTCATGGTTATTCAAGGGCTTGTCGATAAGGGCAACAGCGTCATTACCATTGAGCATAACTTGGATGTTATCAAGAGCGCCGACTGGATTATCGATATGGGTCCAGAAGGTGGCGCGGGTGGCGGTACCGTTATTGCCGAAGGTACACCAGAAGAGGTCGCCAAGGTTTCTGGCTCGCACACCGGTAAGTTCCTCCACGAGATTTTAAGCTAGGTATTTTTATGGTGAACATTGTGTTGTGGGATGTCGATGGTACTATTTTGGATCCCGCCGGCTCCATTACCGAAGGCATTGCCGAAGCCCTTGTAAAAAATGGCTTTGAGCGTCCTGACGATCAGACCTTAAACGCCTTCGTCGGACCGCCGGTGAACTATAGCCTAGAGCATTTTACCGATGTTCCACGCGAAAAATTTTCGGACATCGTCGCCACATATCGCGCCGCTTATAAATCCAAAGGACTACCTCAGTCCAAGCTCTACCCGGGGATGCGACAGACGTTAGAAAATTTCGCGTCCCTCGGGTACGTGCAGGCCGTTGCTACGCAAAAGCCTTTGCATTTGGCTGAAGAAGTCGTTGAGATGTTCGAAATAGCCTCTTTCTTCGATGTAATCGGAGGCGCGCGCGATGAACACGGCCAGAAGAATCTGGATATGCCCAGCGACAAACCAGGTATTATCGGCTACGTTTTGCAGCAGTTCACTGAAAAATATGGCAAAGATTTCCGGGCTGTGATGATTGGCGATCGCCAGTACGATGCGGTGGGCGCAGCCACCCACGGCATCCCTTCCATCGGCGTGAGCTGGGGATTCGGCGACGAAGAAGAACAGACCAAGTATTTTGATGAGGTCGTACAGACCCCAGAAGAACTTGAACAGCGCGTCAAAAATCTGTTCGGAAACTAGCTACCTGGTTTCTTATTGAGGGAAAACACCAGTAATCTACTGCTGATGGTTGTACCTTGAGAATAGAAACATCAGTGTCCCAGCCCTAAAAATCTTGATGAGGAATCACCGTGGAATATTACAAGATGATCCAAAAGTCAGTGAGCGGAATTTTGCATACCGGTTTTCGCGCCCGCGTGACTGGTCTAGAAAACTTTCCCGCAGACGGTCCCGTAATCGTTGCCTCCAACCACCTCGCATTTCTCGACTCGATTATCATCTCAGCACTGATGCCTAGACGCGTGGCCTTTTTAGCTAAAAGTCAGTACGTCAATACGCCCGGGCTTCGCGGCAAGATGATGAAAACTATCTTTGAAGCTATCGACATCATTCCCGTCAACCGTAGCGACCGCAAAGAGTCGATGAAGGCACTTGATAAGGCGCTAGAGGTTCTCAACGAAGGCAGGGTTTTCGGCATTTACCCCGAAGGCACGCGCTCGCGAGATGGCTATCTCTACCGCGGAAAAATTGGTGTGGCTTGGCTGGCTCACATGACAGGAGCGCCCGTTGTCCCGGTGGGACTCATCGGTACCGACAAACTGCAAAAACCAGATTCTAATATGGTGTACCCCAAGCGGTTTACGGTTCGCGTAGGTAAACCCCTGTATTTTGAGAAAACAGGGGAGTCGATGACTGGCAAACAGCGCAAAGAAACGACCGCCAAGATTATGGACGAGATCGCAGCGCTTTCTGGGCAAGCACGCAAAGATACATACAACGTATCGCCTTCAGCTTCACGTGACGGTGGAGCATCACATTAATCTCACGCTAAGGAGCGTTTGTGGCTAACCCCGCTGACTACCGCCCGGCATCCGGGGAAATCCCCACCAATCCGGGTGTTTATCGTTTTCGAGATGAGTTCGGGCGCATTATTTATGTCGGTAAAGCTAAGAATCTTCGCAACCGATTGAATTCGTATTTCGCTCATGTGAGCGGGTTGAGCCCTAAAACGTACGCCATGGTTCATACTGCTGCCTCCGTTGAATGGACGGTGGTGGGGAGCGAGCTTGAATCGCTGCAGCTTGAATACACATGGATCAAAGAGTACAAACCCCGGTTTAATATTGCTTTTCGCGATGACAAGTCATACCCCTATCTGGCGGTAACGCTTAAAGATAAATATCCCCGTGCCCAAGTAATGCGCGGCGAAAAGAAGAAAGGCGTGCGCTATTTTGGGCCTTACTCTCAAGCTTGGGCAATTCGTGAAACGTTAGACGCGCTGCTTCGCGTCTTTCCGGTACGCACCTGTACTACAGGGGTCTTTAACCGAGCGCAAAAGAGTGGGCGGCCGTGCTTACTGGGGTATATCGATAAATGTTCCGCTCCGTGCGTGGGCGAGATTTCTGTAGAAGATCATCAGCAACTCGCTCAAGACCTTGCTAAGTTTATGGCAGGCGGGGCTGATAAGTTTATTGCTGAGCTCAAGCAACAGATGAAGGACGCAGCTGCAGAGTTTGACTTTGAAAAAGCGGCGCGTTTGCGTGATGACATTGCAGCGCTTGAAAAAGCTTTTGAACGCAACGCGGTGGTACTTGCAGACTCTGTTGATGCTGACTTGTTTGCTTTTGATCAGGACGACCTTGAAGCAGCGGTTCAGGTATTTTTTGTTCGCGGTGGCAGAATTCGTGGTCAGCGTGGCTGGATCGTTGAAAAAATGGACGATACCGATGACGCAGCGCTCATCGAGCAACTGATTCAGCAGGTCTACGGTGAAGTTGCCGCGTCCATAGCGGTGGGGGACTCTGAAGAAGAACTTGCCCACCAGCGTCATGAGATTCCCAAACAGATTATTGTTCCGGCACTCCCGCAAAATCACGAGCAACTCGAAGAGTGGCTCAGCGGGATTCGAGGTTCTAAGGTTTCTATTGCTGTGTCTCAGCGCGGTGATAAAGCGGCGCTCATGCAAACGGTAGAAGAAAACGCTAAGCACGCGTTGAGCTTACATAAGAGCCGTCGGGCGGGAGATTTGACCACCCGCAGTGCGTCCTTGGTGGAGCTACAAGAGAATCTTGAGCTACCCGATCCGCTGATGCGCATTGAATGCTACGACATCTCCCATGTACAAGGTACTCATGTTGTCGCCTCTATGGTCGTGTTTGAAGACGGCTTGCCTAAAAAGAGTGACTATAGAAAGTTCTCCATTACCGGCAGCGCAGCGCGCGATGATACCGCCAGTATGTACGATGTCATCCATCGCCGCTTCAAACGCTACCTTCAAGATCAAGCGGAGCGTGAGCAGTCTCCTCGCACTAGCGGTGAGGTAAGCGCTGATCGTGCCCACGATAAAGAACCCGCTAAGTTTGCTTACCCTCCCAACCTTGTGGTGGTCGATGGTGGTCAGCCGCAGGTTAATGCCGCTTCTGCAGCGCTAGCCGATTTGGGAATTACGGACGTCTACGTGGTAGGTATTGCTAAACGTTTAGAAGAGCTGTGGCTGCCAAACGAAGATTTTCCGGTGATCCTGCCGCGTACCTCTCCGGCGCTTTATCTTAGTCAACGGGTTCGCGATGAGGCACCCCGTTTTGCTATTACTTTCCATCGCTCTAAGCGAGGTAAAGCTATGCTGTCTTCGGAGTAG
>JBHWPN010000015.1:0-11707 GCA_043424895.1 Rothia sp. (in: high G+C Gram-positive bacteria)
CGTCATGACCCGCCTTCTGGGTGTCCACAATGCGATGGGCAACGCGCTTGATGCCATCAGCATCAGCAACAGAGGACCCACCGAACTTTTGGACAATTAGGCTCATCGTTATCTCCAGTAAAACGTTTTTTACATGCCGGTACGGTTTTCCGGCTCACTTACATCCTATGGTTTTGAGGCGCACAAACCATATTGTGTAATGATTACTACTTTATGACGCGCTGTGACAGCACCGCAGGTGAGTTCGCTGTTGTATTACATGGTGGACACCAGTGGTGGGGACGCAATGCGGAGCGTCCGCATTGTGAGCGTTGGCTAAATCGTCGAATGTTGGATGCAATAGCCCACGTTCGAAGGTTTCCCTAACACTCGCCAGATACACACGCATCCGCTACACTGGTGAGCAGGCACACAGCCGGTGCCCAGCGTCCTCACCTACCCAGCGCGGTGCGGTTTACGCGAAGGAGAGAGAATCTTCCGGCTGGTTTCACTGATTTTTTGATGCGCGTTGACCGTGCCTAAAACGCAGAGCTGGGATGCGCAAGGTAGGTTTTTCGTGACTTCTCACAAAGATTTTAAGGCTCTTGTCCGGCAGCGAACGGCTGAAACTGGTCAGAACTATACCGCCGCCAGGGCTCAACTTCTTGAGGAATACGCCCAGCAAGCGCTAGCCGCTGAACACGAGCACCGCACTGTTGTCTCTCGGTTTTTCAAGGACGGTGTGCTGACAGCTTTCCCGTCGAAACGCAAGGCGCGGGCTCACGTGCTGCTGTATCTCGTTAATCTCTTTGACGTGGGCGTGACTTACAGCGAGAAGGACGTCAACGAAAAACTACGCGCGCTATGGTCAGATTTTGCCTACCTGCGACGTGAGCTTATCGATTACGGGTATTTGCAACGAGATAACGCAGGCTCTTACTGGCTGACGGATATTGCGCCCAACCGGTGGGAAACCGTACTGCACGCGGAGGCTCCGGAGTGGGAAGCGCTGTGGCTGCCTGCCTATCTGAGCGGGCAGGCACAGAAGTTCAACCTTGCTGGGTAGGGGCGGGGCTGATGATTCGCAGATTTTCAGCTCAGACCTGCTTGAATCTACTGCTGTTAGGCATTTTTGTTTCTTCTCTTGGTGCAGGGTTATCTTCCATAGGGTTTTCATTGCTTGCCGCTCAATCTGGCAAGTCATATCTGATGGCATCTGTCTTGGCCGCCAATCTTCTACCGGGCGTTATATTAGGGCTGTTAGGTGGTCAATTAGCTGATAAACATCTGAAATGGTGGTGGTGGCCAGGAGCCTTAGTCATTAACGCCTGCCTCATGACTATCGTTGCGCTGTCCCTTCAATGGAGCATCATTATCGTGGGGTGCTTGTTGATGAGTTCGTGTACTGCGCTGGTCGGACCTGTAGCACAGAAACTTGTGGCTCACTATTCTCCTGATGCCAAAAGAACCGGTGCACATATGGCAACTGTTCAAGGGTTTGCAGGTGTTACGGGGGTTGCCTTGGGCGGGGTGGGTTTTGGTGCTGGGACTATCCAGTGGATGTTAGCGGCAGATGCGCTTGCCATGTTTCTTTTAGCAGGATTGGGGTTGCTCGTTGCTACACCTGATGCCATCATCATAGACCTCTCTGATGAAAAGACCTCGTGGAGTACCGGAGTGCGGCTTCTATATTCCTCTCGTACCTTCGGAATATTAGGGTTCCTACTCATCCTTACTACCGTCACAAGCACATCACTAGATGATGTTGCCGGTGTTTTCGCCCTCACTCATTTTTTGGGACTAACACCCCAAGAATTTGGTATTACTTCTGCTGCTTGGGGCATAGGCGTTATTTGTGGGGGCTGGTTGGGTAAGTTTGTGAACAAGCGTCCTGTGGCAAAGCATCCACTTACAGCCCTGCCGATTGGAGTTGCTCTTGCTAGTGTTGGACTATTTCGCCCCTCATTTGCGGTGATTGCTCTGCTCTTTTGGGCAGGCGGAATAGGCAATGGTGTGTTTAATGCTGTTGTTAACCGCATCATTCTTGGGTCGATTACCCAAGAATTTCAGGGACGGGCATGGGCTAGTTTTCGCTGGGTGGTGTATGTGTGCTTGCTCAGCGGTTACGCTGTGGCAGCTTTCGCCGGTCAAGGGCTAGCCCTTCAATTGATGGCAGTAGCGGGTATATCAGTGATGGTGTGCTCGTGCGTGCATCTGATAGTGCAAACAATCGGAAGGAGAGAAAGCAATGAATTTTGAGCTCATGCGGTTTCGAGTGCTTGCTGGGAAAGAGTCCCGCGTACAGGAATGGATGAAGTTTCTGAACTCAAATATGTCAGCGGTAGAAGAAACCCTTGAACCTGAACGGATGGATGTGGAGTCTATTTTTGCTGAACAGTTAGACGGGACCCATTACTTGTATTGGTACAGCGTTCAAGGTAATGAACCACAGTCAGTTTATGACTCTGAGCACTGGATCGATCGTAAACATCTTGAGTTTTGGGGAGAGTGCATTGATCCAGATTACCCGGGGGCCAGGTTGGAACCGAAAGTCTTGATGCTACCCCGACGGTTGCGGGATTGTATGAAACCTCTGCTATAAGGCGCATACGTTTGGCCTTTAGACTCACATCTCGAGGATGAGCGTGGGGTAAACCTTTCGAGGTTGGGTTGCGCATCTCACGCTCGAAGGTTTAGCCCACGCTCGCGTCCAGAAGACGTTAGCTAGGGGTGGGGCTGATGTTTGGCTGACCTGCGGTAACTAGAATTGATCTTTTGTTTGTTCAAAACCGATAGCGATAAGTTTTTTGAGTACTCCAAGCTCAATGTCTTCAAGCTTATTGACGTAGATGCACCCTGCGCCTTCGGTGAACTTTCCCAGAGCGGGTAACAGGTCTAAGGCATCTGCGTGATCTTTGAGTCCGTAGAGAGAAATCTTTGCTTTACGCGGAGAAAAGGCGACTTTGGGCCAGATGCCTTTAGTCCGCGGATTGGCAGGCGACTGATAATTGTACTGTCCAAAACCGACCATGCTCGAGCCCCACATCACACCGTCTATCCCGGTTACTTCACGAAAAATCGCGTTCAGAGCGTGACCTTCGCGGACGCGTCGTTCTGTTGCTGCCTGATCAAGAAAATCGGTGACGGGGACGGAGGTGGGAAGAGTTTTCTGTGCCATGTGACCAGCATAGCTAGAGAACGAGCGTGGGCTAAACCTTTCAACGCTGGGCGGAACAGCCCACGCTCGACGGTTTAGCCCACGCCCGCGTCCAGAAGGTGCTGACTAGCGTCCGAAACGACGCTTGCGGAAGGGAAGGAAGCGCGTCACCTTACGACCAACCAGCTTCTTAGCGAGGCTACGCGCAGTCTTGTTCTTAAAAAGGAAGATAGCTAGCTTCAGCGGTACGGACGCGGGAAGGTACTTCCACAGCAGGGTAAACAGCTTCTTTTTTGGCAAGATGCCCATGATTCTCCTTATAAGTAGACTATTATCAGTCTACTGCCTATTGAGGGCGGTGTTGCACTTATTCCCACGGGTTCACGTAGGTCTTACCCGGGACAGGCGGCACATCCGGCTTGGCAGTACGCAAGGGTGTCTTGCGAAGTTCTGCTAACTGACGCTCGTACTCGGCGCGACGAGCATCCTGGTTTTCACTTTCGTTCTGGGTAGCTGCTTCTTCCTCATCAAAAGCTGCTGCGGCGCGTTCTTCAGCGCTCATTACACCCGGAACAGGGCGAGATTCCTGCTGAACCACTTCATCGTCGGAGGGCTCTCGGGAGCCACCAAACTGGTCGCTGGCTACCTGTAACGCCTGAATTTCTTGCTCCAACAGGGCTTCATTCAAGCTGCCCTGCTCGCCTGCGTCCTGTTCAACCGCGCGATCGGACGCCGAACCCTCGGTAGCGGTGCCATCAGCATGTTCAGCATCGTCAATGTCATCAAACATTGAACCGCTCCACCGCTGACGTGCCACCGCAGGCTCAGCGGCCTTTTGTGCTTGCACCTCAGCGGTCTCTTCTTCAACAGCCTGTTCAAATTCTTCAGCAGCATTTGCTTGGGTAAAGCGCGTACCCTCGGAAATAATACGTCGGCCTTCGAGCGCGCGTCCCAACGTAATCTCGTCAGCGTACTCCAAATCACCGCCCACCGGCAGGCCCGATGCCAGGCGCGATACACGAATACCCAGCGGTGCGAGCATCCGCGAAAGATACGTCGCAGTTGCCTCACCCTCAAGGTTAGGGTCCATTGCCAAAATAATCTCTTGGATGCGTTCATCAGAAAGACGCGCGACCAATTCGCGGATGCGCAGCTGCTCAGGCCCCATGCCTGCCAGCGGGTTAATAGCCCCGCCGAGTACATGGTAGCGTCCGGTGAAAGAGCGGGTTCGCTCTACCGCCACAACGTCCTTGGACTCTTCAACTACACACAGGGCAGAGGGGTCACGACGCTCGTCCCGGCAAATCACACAGAGCTTAGTTTCAGAGACATTGCCACAGACCTCGCAAAAACTCACGGTCTGCTTGACCTGCGTAATTGCGCTGGAAAGTTTTTGCATCTCGGAGGCATCCGCATTCAAAATATAGAACGCAATACGCTGCGCAGACTTAGGCCCCACACCGGGGAGCCTGCCCAGCTCATCAATTAAATTTTGAACGGCACCTTCGTACACGTACACTCCTGACAATCGTTCAATACTGTGTTTAGTAAAACCCTGCTAGAGGGTAGAAAATTCCGGGGTCTGGATAGCCTACAGGGTACTTAAGGCAGAAGCTGGATGAGCCGCTAGCGGTCTCTTTCACGCACTCGCGCCGGACGCTCGCACGTGATTCACACCAGTTCCGATGCCAGCTAGCGACTTACCTATCTTCTGCCTCTTGCGCTTTAGAAGTTGTTAGTTTCTTCAATCACCTTGCCGCCGAGGATCTGCTCGATTGCTTTTTGGCCCATGAGTACGGTTTCTTCAAGAGCTGTGTCTTCATCCGAAGGTACAAACTCAGCGGGCTCATCTGCCACCGGCGCCGGGGCGCTGTTTTGCTGAACAGCGCGGCGTCCTGCCTCAAACTGCGCGGCGTGACGCTCGCGGAAAGACAGCTTCTTGCCCAGGGCGCTCGGTCGGTGAGGAGCGGACGCGGGTACCTCCAGAGATGCCGGTGCCGACTCTTCTAGGGTAGGAGCTTGCGCCGGTGCCTGAAAACCCTGTGTCTCTTCGCCAGCTAGGGGCGGGCGTCCACCCGCTAGCGGTGCCCCTGCTAATGGCGCGCCACTTGCTAGCGGAGCACCCGGCTGAGGTGCTATCCCCGGCGCGGGTGACTGTGCGGGTGCAGAAGCTCCTTGGTTGCCTGCCTGGGTAGCGTCGTTGACATAGCCTACGCCTGCGATATATTCAGGCTCATCAGGTGAACCCTCATCGAAATAACCACCCTCATAATCCCCGTACTCTTCGGCGACCGGGCGCGTGGGAGCCTGCGGCTCAGTTACTTTTGGGTTCTGCCCTACCTGAGGTTCCGAAGACGCGCCGTCATGACTCTGACTAGCTGCTGAATCGGGCAGGTCCGTAGCAGTTGTTCCATCGGCGACTGGTTCGCCCTCGGGGTCTACAGGCTGCGACGCGGCCGGGTGCGAGTCAGCTTCGGTGTCTTCTTCATCGTCATCAGCGGTTGCATTATCAGCAGCATCCGGGAAGTACTCAGTATCTTGGGTAGAGTTTTCTACCTGTTCACGTTGAGCTTCGACTTTCGCCTGCGCCGTTGAGCTATCAACGGGTTCTGAGGCCTCTTGCTCGCGAGCATCGGCAGCATCAAAACCGGTAGTAGCTTCCTGCGCTAACTGGTCTTCGGGGTCGTTATTTTGAGCGGATGCGGCTGCCTGCTGTCCGTTGGTCGGGTACTCTGTTGCTCCCGGCTGATTCTGAGTGGGAGCCGGTTCGGATGCGGTGGGCTCGGTATCAGGGCGTGAGGACTCCTGAGCGTTTCCACTGGTGTCTTCTTGCGGAATGGATACAACGTCCCAGCTAGTGACGGGGTTGTTCCAGTCGTCCTGGCTCCACTGCGGTTCGGATTCCGTGCGCGGCTGCCCGTGGGCTGCCCACGCTTTTTCACCGCTTCGAGGGCCTTCGGCAATCTCTAAATTCTGCGGACGTTCACCCTGCGCATGCGAAGAGACAGGCTGAGCCTGGATCGGGTTTTGAGCGGGCTGGTTCTGCTGGTTCTGTCCTTGTTGCCATTGTTGGTTCTGTGCCTGTTGCGGACGCTGGTTCTGCAGGGGAGCACCCTGCGGCGAACCTGCGGGAGAGCTCTGCGGAGCAGATGGACGCGGCTGTGCCTGAGCAGCGTCCTCACCCTTATCTACCTCACCGCGTACTCGAACCTGCAACTGTAAAACAGCATTCAGAGCGTTTTCAAGATCGCCAATATGGTCTTTGACCTGGCGCAGCACCGGCATGGTGGCGCGGATAAAGAGCTGACCGTTCTCGAATTTAGACGGAGTGCATCGCGCTAAGAATTGCTGGGCAACGGGGCTCTGCACGCGAGAAATAACATCGTGCCACGAGGTAAGAACCATCTGCACAACGTTCTCGCCCTGCGGCGCTGACTGCTGAGCGGGTTGAGTAGACGGCTGCGCTCGATATGCTTCTTGTGGTTGCTGTTGTACAGACGTCTTGTGTGCGGGTTGGTTGCCAGCCGCACCCTGATTCTGCGCCGAGCTCTGTTGCTGGGCAGGGTTCTGCGCCTGTTGTTGAGCGTCCCACTGCCCATTGTTCTGCGCAGCTAGGGGAGCATGGTTCTGTGCAACTAAGGGCGCGCCGTTATTCGCTAAGGGTGCACCGCTCTGCGGTTGGTTCTGAACTGGTCGCTGAACGTTTTGCTGTGGTTGCGGCGGCGCCTGTTGCTCACCCCGGTTGCCCGCAATCGGATTGTTCTGTTTGCCCTGCGCCTGACGCGACGCGTTCAAAGCAGCCTGAACGGCGGCGCGTCCCGAACCCTGAGGTGCTACGACCTGTTCGCTAGCATCTGACCCCTGGGCAGCTGAAGCACCAGATGAAGGCGCAGCAAGAGTAATATCCCCGCCGGAGATGCGTCGTTCAATCCGATCTAGACGCGCACCGAACCCACCTGTACTTTGCTCGGCGGTGGGTAGCATAATGCGCGCGCACAGAAGCTCCAAATGAAGCTGCGGGTTGGTGGCACCGCTCATCTCATTCAAAGCAGTGTTGGTGATATCGGCTGCCCGTGAAAGCTCACTAGCACCCAACTTATCTGCCTGCGCTCGCAAGCGCTCAATGTGATCTGCTGATGCACCGTGCAAAATCTGCTCGGCAGCATCGGGTACTGCCTTGATGATAATCAAATCGCGCAGACGCTCTAATAAGTCTTCAATAAAGCGGCGAGGATCCTGACCGGTCTGGATTACACGGTCGACAGTCCCAAAAAGAGTGGCCGCATTGTTGGACGCGAAAGCTTCGATAACCTCGTCCAACAGCTCCCCGTGGGTAAAGCCAAGAAGGGCTATAGAAAGATCGTAAGTAACACCCTCAGCATCCGATGCCCCAGCGATGAGCTGATCCAAAATGGACAGCGAATCACGGACAGAACCGCCACCGGCGCGCACCACTAGCGGAAGAACGCCGGTAGCAATTTGTACGCCTTCTTCATCGGCAAGTTTCTGTAAATAAGCGGTGAGAGTTTCAGGCGGAACAAGTCTAAACGGGTAATGGTGGGTACGCGAACGGATAGTGCCCAGCACCTTATTGGGCTCGGTGGTCGCGAAAATAAACTTGATGTGTTCCGGCGGTTCTTCAACAATCTTGAGCAACGCGTTGAAACCTTCGCGCGTCACCATGTGGGCCTCATCGATGATAAAGATCTTGTAGCGGTCACGAACTGGCGCGAAGGATGCACGCTCTCGCAAATCGCGCGCGTGATCAACGCCGCCGTGCGACGCCGCGTCCATCTCAATGACGTCCAGCGAGCCACCGCCGTCACGGGAGAGTTCTCGACACGAATCGCATACACCGCAGGGCGTGGGAGTAGGACCCTCTACACAGTTGAGGCAACGTGCCAGGATGCGTGCCGACGTTGTTTTGCCGCAGCCGCGCGGACCAGAGAACAGGTAGGCATGGTTGACGCGGTTTTTCTCAAGCGCAGTCATAAGGGGCTCAGTCACGTGCTCTTGACCGATAACATCGGCAAAAGTTTCGGGACGATACCGGCGGTACAAAGCAGTGCTCACAGCTAAACCCTCAATTTTCGTGGTAATCCTACAGGTGCGGTGCGCGAGGTTTTTCTCCTCGCATCAACGACTCTTACCAAGTTTAGCGAGGGGGACTGACATTTTAAGGGTGGTTCACCACGAGCGCGCTAAGACATTTACCTCACCGGGGGTTTCGCAGGACTGGATGCGGGAAGGTGCCGGGTGCAACCGGGAGGGGATCGCGCGTCCTGGGCTACCTTAGGTGACCACGTTTTTACCGCTAGTGACCACGAAACTCTCAAAAATGACCCTAAAAACGCTCTCAAATGGGAGTTTTATGGCCACCCCTGCAACAGGGAGTTAAACAAAAAAGACCCCTCACGCACCCGTCAGAGCTCAGATACCCTTGCTACCTTCCGGTCCTGGGGGAGTTCTCCAAGATAACGCCACGTGAGAGGCAAGTAAGAGTCTACAGTAAAGACGTAGTAGAGGCAATTTGTAGCTAAACACCCAGGTCGGGCAGGATGCGGCAGGGTGGGGTGACCCCTGCAGTTGCCGAGTTTTATCGGCTCTCATTGTTGAAGATGTCCACACCGCCGCGGCTCTAATTGCGAACCGTGTGCCTTATAAGGTAAGCTCGTATCTGTTCGCTTTCGTGACTGTGTTTTATACGCAGAAGCAACACCTGGAGGATTCGCCTAGCGGCCTATGGCGCACGCCTGGAACGCGTGTTGGGTTCACGCCCGCTGGGGTTCAAATCCCCGATCCTCCGCTACTGTAAAATCCCTGTTTAGCCTAGTCACATAGGTAAACGGGGTTTTTCTTTTGCCTAAAAACAAGAGGGCGGATGCGCCAATTTGCCTGATTTGCCCTTTTCCGCCCGATTTTTCGGGTAAGTTGCATAGAATCGGGTGAGTTCTAAGAGTGGGCTCGTTTTAGATTAGCCGCCTCCTTCTTTCTGGCTTTTGTGACAATTTTTGTGAAGGCTTTCGAACACCGGGTGTAGGCTGAAAATATGTCTACTATCGCGAGTGCAGGAGCTTCCGGGTTCATGGGAAAGCTCATTAGTGAAGAAGCAAAGATTAGTTGTTGAGGTCTGCCGCTCCAACGGTATTGATCTGAGCACCGGTGAGGTTTAGCTGACGTTCTTCAGGGCGCGGACGCTGTTATTGACGCCTCCCAGGTGGCAACTCCTGATGAAGGTGACCCCGTTCAGCCCATCGTTGAAGCTGCTCAAACCTTGACTAAGGTAGCTAACGAACAAGGTGTTGACCGCGTCGTGATGCTCTCCATTAACGGTGTTGAGAAAGAGAACCTTCAGGAATTCCCGTTCTACAAGGCGCGTTTTGAGCAAGAAGGTGTAATTACACAAAACGCTAAAGCTCCGGTTATCGTGCGTAGCGCCCAGTGGTTTGAGTTTGTGCTGAACCCCGCCGGTACCGAAGAAGCCGGTGATGAAGTTCGCGTGCAGGACTGGGATATCCAGCCGGTTGCTGCCCAAAGTGTTGCCCGTTTCTTGGTTGAAGCTGCAGAAGGTCAGCACGGTGAAGGTGTTGTTACCGTTGCTGGGGCTGTGCGCATCACTTTGCCTCAGCTCACCGAAAAGGTTCTGAGCGCTCAGGGTGATTCACGTAAGGTTGTCACTGTTGAGCCCGTTCTTGAGGGACTGGGTGATGGTTCGCTTCATGCTCCGGAAGACGCAATTATTCTTGCGCCCACGATTGACCAGTGGGTGAGCGAGCAAGCTGAGTCACAGTAACCAGCCTCGTGTCATCGAAATCCTGATTGGTCGCCGAAGCCCTGACTTGCACCAGGATTCCAGCAACCAATCGGGATTTTGGCGTTTTAAAACCGTCACTGACTGGTCAGTGAAACACTGAGGGGTTGTTTATCGCCACTAAATAGCCCACAAGTTGCCCGCACTTTGTAACTTGAACTGGCATAACAGCTATGCATAAAGTAAAGGCGACTGACTATGTGCTTTGTGGCGATAAGTCCCCAACTTATCGATAACTGCCAAAGCATACATACTGTCTGTAACGGTCTGAAATCCCCGTTTGAGATTGCTACAGCAGGCATAAGAACCACGACTTATTGCGATGCAGCACCATCGCACCCGTGGGTTATTGGCGCGGTCTTTTCTTTATTGACAATCCCAGGAAAATCCCAGACATATGGCTAATATCAGCTTTAACTCCCCATACCTCAGCGGTGTTGAACTGACCAGCAGTGAGGGCTGGTTTTACGCGCGCAAACTGTGCGCAGCACCCACCGCAGCACGCGCATCCGCTATTGAAACAATGGGCGTGGACGCGTGGATCGAGAAGCAACTTAACCCTGATTCTCTTACCGAAAGCGCCCAATACAACAGCGAGCGCAAGGCTCTTTTCCCTTCGTGCTTTATCAAGGCACCGGCGGGAAAGACGCTCGACAAGAATTTTTACGACACTTACCACGGTGGTAATCGCAATCGTTTTTATGATGTAGCCACCTATGTGTTGGAGGCCGCCTTCCATCGTAGCTGGGCTTCTGAGAAGCAGCTGCAGGCTAAGATGGCTCAGTTTTGGGCTGATACTGTGGCGGCGAGTATTGAAAAGTCTCCCGATGGTTTTCACGATTATGTGAATGTGCTTTTTGACGGTGCGTTGGGTAAGTACAGTGACCTGCTGTGGGATCTGATTAATACCCGCACTATGAACTTGTTTCTCGACAACATCACTAATACTCAGTTCGCGCTCAATGAGAACATGGGACGCGAAATCATGGAGCTTCATACGTGGGGCACAGGTAAGGGCTATTCGCAGGACGATGTTGTTGCGGTCGCTAAGCTTTTGACAGGTTTCAAGGGTGACTACGATGGTGTGCTGTCTGAAGCACGCCCTGACCTGCATTTCTTTGGGCCGATTACCGTGTGCGGCCGCACCATTGAGAACGGTGGCTCAACGGCGCAAGATATGTACGCGACTTTGCATGAGCTCATTGATTACCTTACCCATGACCGCGAAACTGCGATGCGTATTTCGCGTCGTTTGATTCAGTACTTTGTGGGTGAGCACCAGGATTGGCAGGGGCTTCAGCAGAAAATGGCTGATGCCTACCTTGCAGCTGATACCGATATTCGCGCGGTTTTGCGGGTCTTATTTGCGTCTTCTGAATTTCGTGCTTCTGGCGGGCAAACTATTCAGCACCCCGCCAATGTGTTGGCGTCGCTCATGGCATCGGGCAAGATTAAGCTGAAGGGCACTAATAATCCTTCGGAATTCAGCCTTGTTTTCATGCCGCTGTACAAGATGTTCATGATGCTGAACTACAACTCGGTAGGTATGCCTTACACCGCACCGGCGACCGACGGTTACCCCTTGAGTCCGCGTGCGTGGATTAACTCTACGAACATCAACAGCATTTCTAAGTTCTCGCGTTTTACCAACTACATTTCTACGTGGGATGGCAATGCGAAAGATAGTTTTGCCCGCTGGTCTGAGCCTATTATGTGGTCGGATGCGTTGGGTATTACGGTGGGTAAAACTAGCGTACTCC
>JBHWPN010000016.1:0-4372 GCA_043424895.1 Rothia sp. (in: high G+C Gram-positive bacteria)
CAAAGAGGCTTAGCTTCCGGGTTCGGGATGGAGCCGGGCGTTTCCCTCTTGATATAATCACCGAAACGTGGAGGCGAGGGGACTCGAACCCCTAACCCCCTGCTTGCAAAGCAGGTGCGCTACCAATTGCGCCACGCCCCCGTGGTGTAATACCAGCTTACACCACCCGTTTTCAAAACAGCAAATTTGCAAGGCATGATGCGCAACACACTAACCAGCTTAAGAGTCGACTGCCCCTTCACTGGGGTAAATCGCCTGAGCCGTCGCGTTACCAGTCCCGTCGCTATCTGCAGAAACATCAAAAGAGGTGTTCTCACCCAAGTCCGCCTTAACCCGGCTTTCCAATGAAGCAAGTTCCTCTTGAGGTACGCTATCGCGACCCTCTGAATATAAGGAAATACCTACTTCAAACTCATCCAAGCTAGAGTCCCGAGGTGAGCTCTGCTGCCGAAGAAAAAAGTTGATGTTATAAGCGCTACCTGACCAGTCACGACCTGTCAGGGTTTCCTCCGCTCGCCTCACATCTTCTGCGCGGTCCGCCGCCATGCTATCCATAACCACTGAGATAACAGCACCATCAGGTTGTTCTACAACATAAGCTGCGTTCATCGAGGTGCTGGCAACACCTTGACCAAGAGGTACTTGGGCAAGCTGTCGTAAAGCATCATAAACCTCAGAACGCCCCACCACATCACTTTCACCGTGGTTCCCTCCACGATGGACCACACCGGTCAGGACGCCTTCTTCAGTAAGCTCCAAATCATACGAGCGCTCTGAACGCAATACACTCACCAGAGGTTTCCATGTTGAAGGGCTCAGATCCATCAAGCGAGTGGGATTCAACGTCAATTCGCTACCGCTTGATGAATACAGCAAGATTTCTTCAATCTCCTGCGCTTCTGCTAGCTTCTTCATCTGTTCAGCGAATCCTTGGGAATCATCTATGGCCGCTTGACTCGGTATGGCCGTAACCTTCCAGCTATCACCATTACTGCGTTGACTCACGCGCATTTTTTCAACAGCAAGCTCATCGAAAAATTTGCGATCCACCAGTTTTTCAAAGCCTTCAGGTGCCCCATAAAAGTTAATGGGATCAGCTGCCACCGCAGATGCGTATGCAGCTTGTTCACGCTCAGACCTAGCCTTATACTCAGCTTCCCGCTGTGCCTCTTGCGCTGCTTGCACTGCACAGCTCGCTAAAATAACAGCCACCACTAAACACAGGGAGAGTACAAAAATACGCCCAGTCGTAAACCACGAACGCCACGTTTTTCGCACCGGAGCGTCGTCAGAGACTTCAAGATTTTCAGACATTTTGCCTCAAGAAATAGCGCGCTTACATTCTAAATTCAGTGTATCGAATACGTTTTACTCCGCATATAAAAAGCTGCCCACCACATAATGTGGCGGGCAGCTTCTCCTTGATAGGAAAGTACGTGACTACTTTTCCTCAACACCGGCGACGCGCTCTGCAGCGTCAGCGCCGGTAGCTTGTGCGTCTTTCACAGCGATATATTCGCTATTCTCAGACGGTTCTTCACCGGTAAGGTGGTGCGAAGAAATTTTCAGTCCGTTTTCCCCGAGAATCTGGGCAACTCGCGAAATATCTTCGGGAGTCGGAACCTGATCAACAACCTTACGAATATATTCGTTGATGCGGTTGTCGCTTACATACTCTTCGCCGCGTGCCTCACGCGATTTCATGAGTCGTCGAACGACTTCTTCAAGTTGCGCATCGTTTAGGTTATGGCGCAAAACTGCCATAACTGCCGCGCGGTCTTGCGGTGGAACATCCTGCGGGTAGCCTGCGCTTAACCAATCGAGCACACGTACCACAACGTTCTTGTCTGGCATCTTAGCCCCCTTCATCTCGTAGGTTTTATTTAACCCTACTTACCAGCCAGACCAAAAAGATTAAAGCCGGTGGTGTGCTCGATGAAGTCCTTAGCAACCCAGAGAATGCCAATGACAATCGCCGCGATAATTACGGCAAAGATGATATAACCGATAACTTTTGCAATGCCAGAAGGGCCTTCAACTTCTACCAGACGTCCATCTGCGGTGTACTCGGTGGTACCTGACATCATGCGCATCCCTAAGGCATACAGTGCAGGAAGGCCTGCACCAAAGAAGAGACCTGCCAACAAAACGGGAACAATCTTTTCAAGAATCTCTACGATGTTCATGGTTTAGACCTCAGCTTTCTTGGAACCTGTAGCTGATGCAGTTGCCGGAGCGACGCCTGAGTGAGCACCAGCGATGGAAGAACCAGCGGTCGCATCCCATTCATCGTTGACGTTCGATGGGTCGATGGGTTCCTTGCGTGAGTGCAGGAACATCCAAGTGCAGAAACCTACAAGAACAAGGAAGACAACGAGCTCGCCGAGCCATTCGCTGCCGGTCCACGCATTGAGGTAGTGACCAACAAACCAGGTTGCAGCACCCACAGCGCCTGAAGCCGGCAAAGTAATGAGCCACGCGATCACCATGCGTCCCATAACGCCCCAGCGCACCTCTGCACCCTTGCGTCCTAGACCTGAACCGATGATTGAACCGGTCGCAACGTGAGTGGTGGACAGTGCCATACCAAAGTGTGATGAGGTCAAAATAATTGCTGCGGAGGAACCTTCAGCAGCCATACCCTGAGGGGAATCAATCTCAACAAGACCCTTACCCAAGGTACGAATGATGCGCCAGCCGCCGATATAGGTACCGAGCGCAATAGCAAGCGCACAAGTCAAACGCACCCAGAACGGAATATCGGCATTGGGATCAATTTCATTAGCCGCAACAAGAGCCAAGAAGATAACACCCATGGTCTTTTGCGCATCGTTAGTACCGTGCGCCAAAGAAACGAGCGATGCGGTTGCAACCTGACCGTAGCGGAAACCTGAACGCTTTTTATCGTCCGAGACAGGCTGAGCAAGGCGGTAAACCAACCAAGTGCCTACGGTTGCAACAATCGCCGCAATAAAGGGAGCGGCAACAGCGGGAACAACAACCTTAGAAAGGACGCCCGCCCACAGCACGCCATCAGTACCCAATGACGCCATAGTAGCGCCGATAAGGCCACCGAACAGAGCGTGGGAGGAAGATGAGGGAAGACCCAGCAACCATGTGAATACGTTCCAGAGAATCGCACCCACAAGACCTGTAAAGACAATCAACATCAAATCTGAGTTGCTGCCTGCGGTCTCCAGGTTTACGAGACCTTTACCAACGGTCTTCGCAACCTCAATAGAGAGAAAAGCACCAACCAAGTTCAACACTGCTGACAGTGCAACTGCGGTGCGTGGTTTCAAAGCTTTAGTTGCAATGGACGTTGCCATTGCATTCGCGGTGTCGTGAAAGCCGTTCGTAAAGTCGAACGCCAGTGCAGTGAGCACCACGATTACGAGAATGATGAGTTCAGTAGTCACACATCGATTATGTAATGACCACACCCAATATAAAAACAGGTAAAAATTGCGTGGTTTTTAAGTGAAAATCCCACAAACACACAGTAAAAACCATATGTAAATTATTCTTTATTGAAGGATTCCCCACTAATTTTTCGGTTTTTCAGCATTTTTTAGCGGTATAAAGGCTTACACTGAAAACACCTATCAAAGTTGGTTTCTTTTGGCTTTTTGCAGGGTTTTAGAGAATCCCACACGGATGCACCTCAACGTTAATCACCGTTAACCTACTGTTCACTTTAAAAGGAGTGAGACGCCTGTTACTCTGTCCACCGGGTAGCCCACGAATATCACCACCTAGGTGACAGGTTCCAAAATTCTCCCAACCGCTCGAGCAGATTAATAAGCATTTAGCTCGATTCAGCGCATAGCATCCACCCACCTCAGATATCACCTCATAAGGCTGGACAGTCACTACTCACCACATCCCGGAGCAGAGCCGCCAATGAACACCAGATGATCACCTATCAGAAGGCGACGCACCCGCCCTGCTTATATTGCTAGCCAGTAGACCCCAAACGCATCCACACATCCCCGCATCCACGCATCCACGCATCCACGCATCCACGCTATAAAGGTGACCACGTTTTCACCATCAGTGACCACCAAACTCCCACAAAACCGGCATTTTCACCCCACCAATGGGAGTTTCATGGTCACCTGCGGGAAAACCACGGTCACACAGCAGCAACCGAGACCACCGTAACAACCCGAAAAGCTTAGCCCAGATTACAATCTCCACACACACCACTGAAAGAGAAAAGAACTTAAACAAAAAGAAGCCCAGTTCCAAAGAACTGGGCTTCTTCCACTAAAATTAGCTCGGCGATGACCTACTCTCCCACACCCTTCCGAGTGCAGTACCATCGGCTCAAAGAGGCTTAGCTTCCGGGTTCGGGATGGAGCCGGGCGTT
>JBHWPN010000017.1:0-19823 GCA_043424895.1 Rothia sp. (in: high G+C Gram-positive bacteria)
CAAAGAGGCTTAGCTTCCGGGTTCGGGATGGAGCCGGGCGTTTCCCTCTTGATATAATCACCGAAACGTGGAGGCGAGGGGACTCGAACCCCTAACCCCCTGCTTGCAAAGCAGGTGCGCTACCAATTGCGCCACGCCCCCATATCGGAGTATTTCCGCTATTTTATTTTACAGAATCAGTTGATTCTGACCAGTTAGCCTTAGCTTCCTGAAATCCTTTGACTCGACGAGCCGCTACAAAACTTGCTGTTCCTGCAAGAAGCAAAACTGCAAGCTTTTTCATTGCGTCTCTTTCTTAGTCGTAAGGAGTGGGCGTACCAGGACTTGAACCTGGGACCTCTTCGTTATCAGCGAAGCGCTCTAACCGCCTGAGCTATACGCCCTCCTTGTTCCTCAGAACGAAATACAACTTTACACAGATTTGGCGCATCTGCCAAATCGAAGTGCGGTGTTGTGTCTCACATCTACGTTTTCTCACCCCGATCCTGCCTTCAGCACTGTTTTTACCCCTGCATTTTCAGCAAAAACCCACAGATATAAGACAAAAGCCCGCGTCCACCCCAGGGGAAGGACGCGGGCTCTCACACGAGAAAAACCGCAGATTAGTCGTCGGTAAGGGTTACGCCGATACCACCAACAAGCTTTGCAGCCACGTTGTAGAGCATCGCAGCGATAACGCCGAGCAGAGTAAAGAGCACAACGTTAATCACCGACAAAATGGTGGAGAACAAAGCCACCTGACCCAAAGTCAGAATCTGCTGAACCTCAACTGAGTTACCCGTGGTACCCAGCATCGTAATCAGCTCGTTAATGCCATCAAACGCACCCGTTGCCTGCATAACCAGCCACAAAATGACAGATGCAACTACGGTGACAATACCCAAAGCAACAGAGAGCAAAAAGATGAGCTTAGCAACTGACCACGTATCTACCTTGGCGATAACCAGGCGAGCGCGACGCACCTTAGAACGCGGTGCAGGGCGCACGAGGGGCTTACGGCTTGCGTTCCCCTTTGTCTGAGGACGAGCCGCCCCCTTACGGGTTGCAGGAGCGCTCATGGGCGCTGAAGCATTAGTGCTCACTAGTTACCTCCGTGCTGGGAAGAATCAGCCGCAACTGCGGTATTTTCATCGGATTGATTCTCTAACGGTACTTCATTTTTTTCTTCAGAACTTTCTTCTGAAGTGTTTTCTTCAGCACCGTCTTCAATTTCTTTTTCAAGCTGACGGTCGTGGTTGCGAGCGACGCCCACAATCTGGTCTCCCTTGGCGGGTTTAGCAAAAATTACGCCCATGGTGTCGCGTCCCTTTGCCGGGACTTCGGCAACAGAGGTACGTACTACCTTGCCGCTTTGCATGACGACCAAGATTTCGTCGTCCTCACCCACAATGAGGCCACCTACGAGGTCACCGCGGTCTTCAGCGAGCTTTGCGACCTTGATCCCCAAGCCGCCGCGTCCTTGAACACGGTACTGGCTAACCTGGGTGCGCTTAGCGTAACCGCCTTCAGTCACCACAAACACATATGACTCATCGGTGACGACGCTGGCATTGAGCAGCTCATCATCATCGCGGAACTTCATACCGGTAACACCTGAGGTTGCGCGACCCATAGGACGCAAAGCCTCGTCGGTTGCGGTAAAGCGCAGGGACTGACCCTTGCGAGAAATCAGCATCAAATCATCTTCTGAAGATGCCAGCATAGCTGCCACCAGCTCATCATTTTCACGCAGGTTGATAGCGATAACGCCCGCGGTGCGGTTGGTGTCGTAATCAGCCAGGCGAGTCTTCTTGATTAGACCGTTCTTGGTAGCCAGAACCAGGTAAGGAGCGTCCTCATAGGACTTAAGTTCCATTACCTGCGCAATAACTTCGCCGGGCTGGAAAGCCATGAGGTTAGCAATGTGCTGGCCCTTAGCGTCGCGGCCGGCTTCCATGAGCTCATAGCCCTTGGCACGGTAGACGCGACCGAGGTTGGTAAAGAACAGAATCCAGCTGTGCGTGGTAGTCACGAAGAACTGCTGTACAACATCGTCCCCACGCAAAGAAGCACCCTTGATGCCCTTACCACCGCGATGCTGCGAACGGTACTGATCTGAACGAGTGCGCTTGACGTAGCCACCGCGAGTAATCGTTACAACAACCTCTTCTTCAGGAATGAGGTCTTCCATCGACATATCACCGTCATAGCCCATGAGAATCTTGGTGCGACGGTCATCGCCGTAGCGGTTGACGATATCGCCCAGTTCTTCAGAAATAATCTGACGCTGGCGCTCATCGGAGGCAATAATCGCATTGTATTCATCAATCATGCGCATGAGCTCGGCATGGCGATCCTGAATCTTCTGACGCTCCAGAGCAGCCAAACGACGCAGCTGCATATTCAAAATTGCCTGCGCCTGAGCCTCATCAATATCCAGAAGCTGCATCAAACCGGTGCGAGCCTCATCGGGAGTGGATGAACGACGGATAAGGGCAATAACCTCATCGAGTGCATCCAGTGCCTTGAGCAGACCGCGCAAAATATGCGCTTCTTCTTCAGCCTGCTTGAGACGGTACTTGGTACGGCGAACAATGACTTCCATCTGGTGGTTAACCCAGTGGCGAATGAAAGCATCCAGCGACAGGGTGCGGGGTACACCGTCCACAATCGCAAGCATATTCGCTGAGAAGTTTTCCTGCAAAGAAGTGTGCTTGTAGAGGTTATTCAGCACAACCTTTGCCACAGCGTCGCGCTTGAGCACAATCACCAGGCGCTGACCGGTACGGCCAGAAGTCTCATCGCGAAGATCAGCGATACCGGTAATCTTGCCGTCCTTGACGAGCTCAGCAATCTTAATCGCCAAATTATCAGGGTTTGCCTGGTATGGGAGCTCAGTGACAACAAGGCAGGTGCGTCCCTTGATTTCCTCAACATTCACTACCGCGCGCATGGTGATAGACCCGCGACCGGTGCGGTAGGCATCCTCGATGCCCTTATGACCCAAGATCGTTGCGCCGGTGGGGAAGTCGGGGCCCTTAATGCGCTGAATCAAAGCCTCAAGCAGCTCTTCATCTGTAGCCTCGGGGTTCTGCAAGAACCACTCAACACCCTCGGCAACCTCGCGCAAATTATGCGGCGGAATGTTGGTCGCCATACCCACAGCAATACCCGATGAACCGTTCACCAGCAGGTTAGGGATGCGGGCGGGCAAAACGGTGGGCTCCTGCGACTTACCGTCGTAGTTGTCCTGGAAATCAACGGTGTCTTCGTTAATATCGCGCACCATCTCAAGCGCGATAGGCGCCATCTTGGTCTCAGTGTAACGAGGAGCCGCAGCACCATCGTTACCCGGCGAACCAAAGTTACCCTGACCAAGAGCCAGCGGGTAACGCATAATCCAACCCTGAATCAAACGCACCAAAGTGTCATAAATAGCCGAATCACCGTGCGGGTGATACTGGCCCATCACATCACCGACCACGCGAGCACACTTGTTAAAAGAGCGCTCCGGGCGATAACCGCCGTCGTACATCGCGTAGATAACGCGGCGGTGCACAGGCTTCAGACCATCGCGCACGTCCGGCAGGGCGCGTCCGACAATAACAGCCATCGCGTAATCCAGGTACGAACGCTGCATCTCGCCTTGCAGATCTACCTGCTCGACGCGTCCAGCAACTACCGCGCCTTCGTCGTTAACAACGACGCCTTCTACGGGTTCTGAGGAGCTGTTTTGAGTTTCATCGCTCATGATTTCAATTCCTTACGTTTCTAATTCTTCAATTTCTAATATTCTTTATCGGCTATATAGCCGGTTTTTCACGCGAAAAACCCTTAGATATCAAGGAATCGAATGTCCTTTGCGTTCTGCTGAATAAACTCACGACGAGCCTCAACATCTTCACCCATCAGCACGGAGAAAATCTGATCAGCTGCCGCAGCATCCGTCATGGTTACCTGCAAGAGAGTACGCTTCTCGGGATCCATGGTGGTCTCCCACAGTTCCGAGTAGTCCATCTCGCCCAGACCTTTATAACGCTGAATACCGTTGTCCTTAGGCAAACGCCAGCCCTTAGCCTGGCCCGCGGCGAGCGCCTCATCACGCTGAGCGTCAGTAAAGACATAATCGTGAGGAGCGTTCGACCACTTGAGGCGGTAGAGCGGTGGCTGAGCCAAATACACGTAACCGGCTTCAATCAGCGGACGCATGAAACGGAAGAGCAGGGTAAGTAGCAAGGTGGTGATGTGCTGACCGTCGACGTCCGCATCCGCCATCAAAATCACCTTGTGGTAGCGGGCCTTCTCAATATCAAAGTCATCACCGATACCGGTGCCGAAAGCAGTAATCATGGACTGAATTTCGGAGTTGGAGAGCGCACGATCAAGGCGAGCGCGTTCAACGTTGAGGATCTTACCGCGCAAGGGCAAAATTGCCTGGGTCACGGGATCGCGACCCTGAACCGCTGAACCACCTGCGGAGTCACCCTCCACCATAAAGATTTCAGAAATCGCGGGTTCTTTAGACGAGCAGTCCTTGAGCTTACCGGGCATGAAACCGGTTTCCATCAGACCCTTGCGTCGGGTGGTCTCGCGAGCCTTACGAGCAGCCATACGAGCCTGAGCCGCGGTAATCGCGCGACGGATAATCTCTTTAGCAGTACCCGGATTACGCTCAAACCAGTCACCCAAATGATCCATCATGGCGCGCTGAACGAAAGCCTTAGCCTCGGAGTTACCGAGCTTAGTCTTGGTCTGACCTTCAAACTGAGGTTCAGAAATCTTCACCGACACAACGGCGGTCAAACCCTCGCGGACGTCTTCACCCGTTAGGTTGTCGTCCTTATCGCGTAACAACTTGTGCTCTCGAGCGTAACGGTTCACCAGGGTAGTGAGCGCAGTACGGAAACCTTCTTCGTGAGTACCACCTTCGTGAGTGTTGATGGTATTAGCGTAGGTGTGCACCGATTCTTTATAAGAAGAAGTCCACTGCATAGCGACCTCGAGGTTCATTACACGCTCGGTGTCTTCACCTTCAAAATCAATTACTTCTTCGTTGACTACGCTCAGGTTCTTGGACTCGTTCAAGAACTTCACGTAATCTAACAAACCGTTTTCGTAGAGGTAGGTAACCGTCTTATGACCTGCTGAGGTTGCGCCAACCTGGTTGAGCGGCAACTCTTTCTTCTTCTCATCGTCGCCGGCGACCTCGTCAGCCTCAAACTGTTCGCGCTCATCAGTCAGTGCGATAGTCAGGCCCTTATTCAAGAACGCCATCTGCTGAAAGCGGGCGCGCAGGGTCTCAAAATCGAACTCTACGGTTTCAAAGATCGAAGCGTCCGGGTAGAAGATCTGGGTGGTACCGGTTTCGTCGGTAGCCTCGCCGCGAGTGAGCTCCTGATCGGTGTGGCCACCGTCTTTGAAGGAAATATTCCATGCATAACCCTGACGGCGAACCTCGGTAAGGACGCGGGTTGACAGCGCATTCACCACGGAAATACCAACACCGTGCAGGCCACCGGACACAGCGTAACCGCCACCGCCGAACTTACCACCTGCGTGCAGAATAGTCATGACAACTTCTACGGTGGGCTTATGTTCGGTAGGATGCTCATCCACAGGGATGCCGCGTCCATTATCTTTGACGCGTACTGCGCCATCCTTCTGGATTACAACATCAATACGATCAGCGTAACCGGCGAGCGCCTCGTCAACAGAGTTATCGACGACCTCATACACCAGGTGGTGCAAACCGCGCTCAGTAGTTGAGCCGATGTACATACCCGGGCGCTTACGAACAGCTTCGAGGCCTTCAAGGACGGTAATGTCGCTTGCGCCGTATTCGCGGGGAGTTTCTTCAGTTGCCACTGCTTTTAGGCTCCTTGGTTTTACAGGTGACGCGCGGGAAAGATGCGGATGCGCCAGCTGAGCGTACGGGCACACAATCTTTCACGCATCGTGTGAGAAAGCGGAAGTGGGAAAGGTGCTATCGAGCACTAGCTGAGCGCGCGCATAATGCGCGTTATTACCTCTAATTCTACCGGAAAAACAGCTGTTTGAGGGGTCTTGTAGACGCTCAATAGCGTTTAAATGCTGTTTTTAGCGTCTTGACCCCTCAAGTAGTAGGACTCTACTTCTTCTTACTCCAACGCATCACAGGCGATTTTTCACGAAAACTACAGTTTTTACTCTGTGCTACCCACTTTTCGTGGATTTGTGCGCTAAAGATCTAATTTTTACAGCATAAATCCACGAAAGGTGGAGAGCCTGCCCTATCCGTAGGTATCTCTAGGCCCGCGCATACCCGGAGCGACGCGGCGTCCGCGCTTCCACGAGGGCGTATGCGGTCCGTTCACCTGAATCTTCTGCACGATGCCAGCACCCAGCTCGCGCTCAAACATCTTCAAGATTTCATTGGTCATCATGCGCAGGTTCACGGCCTGCGGGGTGGTCTCGCACTGGATAATGACAGTGCTGTCTATATAGCTCACAGGACGCGCGTATGACGCTATATGCGCACCCACAAGCTCATCCCAGCGCGTCAGCACACTAGAGACAGCTACGGGCTCTTTCCAACCGCGACTCTGAATCATTTTTTCCATCAGATCACTCAGCGGCTTAGGATCGCGAGCGCTCTTGCCCGGGCCCGTATAACCGCCCAAAGTACGCGGATCAACAGAGTGATACTTACGTTTTGCCCGCTTAGACCCGGGTTCAGCACTCATGACTTCACCGAAATCACGGGTCAGTTTCTTTGCCGCGTTGCCCTGCAGCCGGCCTTCACCGCGCGAGGCTGCACCGGCACGCATCCTGTTCAGTAACGCGGCAGGAGCATTGACCTCATCTTCAAACCGATAAGGATCTCTCTCTTCAGCGGATTCTTCATACACGATTACTGCTCCGGCGAACCAAAGGTCGGACGAGCTTCATCTACAGGTAGAGCCAGCTCAGATACATCAGCGACTTCAGCAGATGCCGGGCTCACTTTCACCAGGTGCATGCCTTCGCGAAGAGCCTCGGGAATATCGGTGTGCACCGCGCATGTGACAAGCACCTGTTCAGCCTCAGCGACAATCTGTCCCAGACGCGCTCGCCGCGCGGTATCAAGCTCAGCAAAGACGTCATCCAACAATAAGATGGGGGAGGCACCTTCAGAACTATCGTCTTCCAGATGCACATACCAGGACGCCAGACGCAGCGCGAGCGCATAAGACCAGGTCTCGCCGTGAGAAGCAAAGCCCTTAGCCGGGATTCCCCCCAGTTCAAGCACTACGTCATCTCGATGGGGTCCCACCAAAGTCACAGTGCGATCCAGCTCATCGGTTTGTTTTTCGTCGAAGGCACGCATCATTGCATCCCTAATATCATCAACGCTCATGAGTGCAGCTTTGTTCAAGACCTGTGCAGAAATGGAGGGGAATACCGTGGACTCATAGGTAAAGGCTAGTTGCTTGGCGCCGTCAGTGAGCTGGTTATATGCCCGTTGCAACTGCGGCAGTAAGAGCGAGAGTACACGCAAACGCGCCTGCAACAGATGCGCGCCAGCAAGGGAGAGCTGTTCATTCCAGATTCGTAATGTATTGAGGTCGGTTTCGTCGGTACGACGCCCCCGCATTGACTTGAGCAGGGAGTTTCGTTGCCGCAAAATCCGCTCATAATCGCTGACATAAGCACTCACCGAAGGACGCAATGCCACCGCTAAATCGTCAATGAACTTTCGGCGGTTAGAAGGATCACCCTTAATGAGCTGCAAGTCCTCCGGCGAAAACAGCACCGTGTGATTGATCCCCAACGCTTCGCGAGCGCGCACCGGAGCAGCACGGTTGATGCGTACGCGGTTTGACTTTCCAGGGGCAATTTCAAGTTCCATGATGGTCTGCTGCCCACCACGAACGACGCGGGTGCGCACGTAGGCGCGGTCAGCTCCGACCCTCACCAGCGGAGCATCGTGACTCACTCGATGCGACCCAAGATTCGCAGAGTAGTCGATGGCTTCTAAGATATTGGTTTTGCCTACCCCGTTAGAGCCCAAAAAGACTGTTACACCCGGGGCGAGCGGCAAATTAAGCAAGGGGTACGTGCGAAAGTTCATCAACGAAATATGGTCGATGTACATACGCTCGTACCCCTTGGCTAGAGAAATGTAAAAGTGGTAGGCCAGTTCCAAAGGTAGTTCTGCTTATTTCCGCCGGAGGCATGCACGCTATGTCGTCTGCTGGCATCGGGTCTGGCGTGAATGGCGGGCGAGCGCCCAGCGCGAGACCGGCAGAGGGACTGCAGACGACTGCGTGCATGCTAAAGCGAACAAGAATGCAACTGACCGTCTTACTTACTGGTTAGGCAGACGCACCGGCATCAGTAGGTAACGGTAGTCCTTGGAATCCTCACCCAAAGGCTCGCTCTGTGCAGAAAGCACCGCGGGCTTGGGGGGAGTAGTGAAGGAAAAACGCACGTATTCTGAGCCGAACGCGTTGAGACCTTCGAGCAGGTAGGCAGGGTTGAATGCCACGGTAATATCGTCGCCAGAAAGCTGCGCGTGAATCTGTTCGGTTGCCTGTGCGTCCTCACCGGTACCCGCGTCCAAGGTCAGCTGACTCTGAGTAAACGCCAGGCGGACGGGGGTGTTGCGCTCTGCCACGAGAGATACACGGCGAACAGCTTCAATGAGTTCAGAAGTACGAACTACCGCGTGAATAGGAGTGTTCTCGGGGAACAGGGCGCGAATCTTGGGGTACTCGCCGTCAACAAGAAGGCTGGTTGTGCGGCGTGAGCCTGATTCAAAGCCGATGAGTTCGTGAGCATCTGACAGCGCGATGTTCATATCGCCTGCACTGCCCAAGGTCTTAGCAACTTCGCTCATGGTTTTTGCTTTAACCAAAACTGCGGTTGAGATATCTGAGGATGCGGGTGCCCAGTTGAGTTCGCGCATCGCTAGACGGTAGCGGTCGGTTGCTAACAAGGTGATCTTGTCACCTTCAATTTCCATGCGAACGCCGGTCAGAATGGGAAGGGTGTCGTCCTTGGATGCTGCCACAGTCACCTGAGAGACAGCTTTTGCAAACTCGTGACCGTCAACGCTACCTGAAACCGTGGGAAGAGCTGGCAACTCAGGGTAATCGGTAACGGGCATGGCGGCTAGGTTGAACTTTGAAGAGCCACAGGTCAGGTGAACCTTAGAATCTACAACCTCAAATTCCACTTGCTTACCAGCGGGCAAAGACTTAGAGATATCAGCAAGTAGTCGACCTGAAACAAGAGTGGTACCTTCGGTTTCTACTTCTGCCTCAATGTTCAATTTTGCGCTGGTTTCGTAATCGAAGCTAGCGATTGATACTGAACCGTTTTCAGCCTTGATAAGTAGACCTGAGAGAACAGGTACGGGCGGACGAGGTGAGAGTGAACGAGCAGTCCAGCTAACAGCTTCTGCTAACACATCACGTTCAACAGTAAATTTCACGCCGATTACCCCTTAAAAACTGAAAAATCTAGGCATTGGAAAGACGATGAGCGTCAAGAATCTTGCTCAGCTTTCTAGCTTACCCGATGCCTCTTGCGAGTGGGCTGAGAATTTGAGTCTTTAACTTAGGTGATCTGCTCACATACGTGCTTGAGAGGGGTGCTGAATAAGTCGAGGTCACTACTGCAGCTTCACTGTAAGGCCGAGCAAACATTCGATGAGGGCGATTTCTTTAGTTCTGATGAGGATGCTGATGTGCTGGGAAGAAAGTTAGAGCGAAGACAAGATTTTTTGTAATTACGAACTTTTGCATGAGAGGACCAGAGACCTTCTGAAAGTCTGTAATTACAAACTTTTTGACGATTTGAGCCATCTTCGGGACAAACAGAGCCAAAGAATTTGTTATTTGGCTTTTCTTCTTTAAAGAATCGTAGTGTTAATAACCCCTGTGGAATCTGTGGAAAAATACCTTTTTACCTGTAATTACAAGGGTTAAGGGTGTTGATAGAATGTGGAGTAATCCTCGCACTACTGTGCATGCATTGTGAACGAATATTTATACAAATAGGGAAGTCCACATCATTTGTATAACTATTCACTTAACGTCCACATTAATACATCCCCATCGCACAAGTTATCCACAGGGGTGTTTTCTACTTAGCGGTACGCTGTTCCTGTTTAATCTTGTTGGTCAAATCGGTGACCTGGTTGAAGATTGCGCGACGCTCAGCCATCAAAGTACGGATCTTGCGGTCCGCATGCATCACAGTGGTGTGGTCGCGTCCGCCTAATTCTTGTCCGATGCGCGGTAGCGACATATCAGTAAGTTCACGCAACAAATACATGGCAATCTGACGCGCCGTCACCAGCGTGCGAGTACGCGACTTAGACTGCAGCTCATCCAAAGTGACATCGAAATAAGTAGCCGTTGCGGTGAGAACCTGCGATGCCGTAATTTCTGACGCGCCGTCGTCCGTAATCAAGTCTTTGAGCACCAATTCAGCCAGTGCGCGATCAACTCCCTGCTTATTCAATGAGGCAAATGCCGTTACGCGAATAAGAGCGCCTTCGAGCTCGCGAATATTGGTAGAAATATTTGACGCGATGTACTCCATGACATCATCGGGCACATCCAGGTTCTCGTTCTGCGCTTTCTTGCGCAAAATGGCGATGCGAGTCTCAAGCTCAGGTGGCTGCACATCGGTAATCAGCCCCCACTCAAAGCGGGAACGCATACGCTCAGCGAAACCCGTCAATTGCTTGGGAGGCATATCTGAGGTGATAACCACCTGCTTTTGGTGGTTGTGCAGGGCGTTAAAGGTATGGAAGAACTCTTCTTGAGTGTGTTCCTTACCCGCCAAGAACTGAATATCGTCAATAAGCAACATATCAACGTTGCGGTAAATCTGCTTGAAGGAAGAGCCTTCGTCATCACGAATAGAGTTGATGAAATCGTTGGTGAACTCTTCAGAATTTACGTAGCGAACCCGCAAATTCGGGTAAAGATGCTTGGCGTAGTGTCCAATTGCGTGCAGAAGGTGGGTTTTACCCAGCCCGGAATCGCCGTATATGAATAGCGGGTTATATGCCATTGCGGGAGTCTCAGACACTGCAAAAGCTGCTGCGTGTGCAAAACGGTTGGACTGACCAATAACAAAAGTGTCAAAGGTGTACTTGGGGTTCAGCCGAGCTGATGAATCCCAGCTTGAGGAAGTTGTACCGGTAGCAATTTCCGATTCAGCAATATGTTCAGGTTCAGAAACAGGACCGGGCGCAACCTTATCAACCACAGGCTTTTCGGCCTGCGGGGGAGTAGGCACATCCAGCGCAGAGGCACCTGCGACAGGGGTTTGCGCTGCGAAATTAGGAGTGGACTGGCTCAGCTCAGCCTCTAAATCTTTCACCGAAGGCATAGAACGTTCAGGACGCCCAGAGTCAGGAGAAGTCTCGGTAGCAGGCACGGCAGTAAACGGTGCGGATGCGTGATTCTCCGCAGCGGGTGTTGGTTGCTCAACGGGGGCGGCAGGAGCCGAAGTATCTGCGGCTAAACCTGTATCAATCACAAATGCCTCAGAAATACCGGGGCCAAACGCTTCTTCTAAAGCAGCTTTAAATGCGTCCTTGATATGCGTTTGAAAGACCTCGCGTGTGAGTTCATTAGGAACGGCAACAAGAAGAACATTTCCCATATGTGCCTGGGGCTGAGCAAGACTAACAAAAGCCTTCCAGCGCTGACCCAGCGCCGGATTTGAACGCAAGAGGTTAATGGCGTGCGCCCAACGTTGCTTTAAGTCATCGCTCAGCTGATCAACCACGTCATGCTCCTTAGAAAATCAAGAAAATTATGAGGAAAGAAAATTCCCCGTCCACCGAATATCCACAGGAGTTATACACAGGGTGGAAAACTTGTGATTTAACTGCTGATTTGTCGGTGGAAAACGGGGTGTAAGCCCCGAAAGTATCACAGAAATTGTAATTTATACATGTTGAAATCATCTCTGTGGATAACTTCTTCTCAGCATACGTGAAATTACAAATATCCACACCTGTGTACAGGGTGCTACGCACAATCTGTGATTAAAATTCAACCCGTTCTTACTTGACCCCACTACCAAAAATCTTCTAGAGTTGTCCAGTCGTATGTGTACTGGACTGTACCCAATTTTTAGAGGGTGCAAGCGGCCGTAGATCCGGACGAAACCGTACATAGCAAGAGAATTATGCAAAGTTGGCAAGCTTCTTATTCGTAAGAAACTGCGAGCTTTCGCGTAAACAAACGAAAGACACAATAATGTCAAAGCGTACTTTCCAGCCGAACAACCGCCGCCGCGCTAAGAAGCACGGTTTCCGCCTTCGTATGCGTACCCGTGCCGGTCGCGCAATCTTGGCAAACCGTCGCTCAAAGAGCCGTGCAAAGCTCTCAGCATAAGCGATAGCCTCATTCGGCATCCATAATCAGTGAAGCCCTCCTCACAATAAGTGTCGAGGGCTTTACTGTTACCTACACTCCAGGAGAAACCATGCTCTCAGCTGCCCATCGCATGCGAAATGGTGCCCAGTTCTCCGCAACCACGCGCGGGGGAGCTCGCGCCGGCCGTAAAACACTCGTGGTCTACACCCTTCCTCACGATGCCACCACCTTGGTAGGATTCATCGTTTCAAAAGCCGTAGGTAACTCGGTGATGCGCAATAAAGTACAGCGCAAACTGCGCCACATCGTTGCTAACTCGCTGAGCGACCATCATCACGGCTATTATTTTGTAGTACGTGCTTTACCTGCAGCTGCAACCGCCAGCTACGCGCAGTTAGAAAACGATTACACCTCGGCACTTTTTAGCGCTCTGACCAAACTAGAGCGCGCCGCAAACTACGAACCGGCAGCACAACGCCCCGACGCCGGAACACTCACACCGCAGCCGCGAGAGGAGCTCTAAAGATATGGGCACCACCGCGCACGCTCACCCGCACAATAACGGCGATGTTTTACTCGAAAACGCGCCGCATGAATTCGTGCATCCAACCTCGCTGGCTCACGCGCTGTGGACGCTGCCTCAAAACGCGCTCATCGCGTTTATCAAGGTCTACCGGCTCGTTATCTCACCGCTTTACGGCAACGTCTGCCGGTACTATCCCAGCTGCTCTGCCTACGGCTTAGAAGCATTTACCGTACACGGGGCGCTCAAAGGCCTCTCGCTCACCGTCAAACGACTGTTGAAATGCCACCCCTGGGCAACCGGAGGATTAGACCCTGTTCCTGCCGGTAAGCGAACTTTTGCACCCGGTACAGAACCCAAAATTATGCTCTTGAACCATCCCAAGCGCGTCCGCTAAATTCGCGCAAGGGATATCCACCCTCAACCGGCTCACACGTACGAGCCAAGGAGAACATACATGTTCGACGTCATTCTTTGGCCCTTCAAATGGATCGTTTCCCTGATCCTCACGGGCTTTCACTCACTGTTCACCAGCATCGGCATGGACGCAGCGTCCGGCGTAACCTGGACGCTAGCGATTATCGGCCTGACCTTGGTGATGCGTATCCTCACCATTCCACTGTTCCTCAAGCAGATTAAATCCATGCGCGGCATGCAGGAACTTCAGCCTGAAATGGCGAAGCTGCAGGCAAAGTACAAGGGTAAAACCGACCAGCTCTCACGTCAGGCAATGGCGCAGGAGCAGATGGAACTCTACAAGCGCACCGGCGCTAACCCGCTTTCATCCTGCCTGCCTATCATTGTGCAGATGCCCATCTTCTTTGGTCTGTTCCAGGTACTGAACGGTGTGCCCAAGGCAGCGGCAGCGGGCAACGGCATTCTCATGCTCTCAGCCGACAACGTTAAGCAGTTCAACGACGCCTACATCTTCCAGGCGCCGCTGTTCTCAACCATGATGAACCCCGGTAACGGCAACCACTTTGCAACCATCCTCATTGCAGCAATCCTCGTGGTCTTCATGTGCGTTACCCAGTTCATCACCATGAAGCAGCTCTCGGCTAAAAACATGTCAGATTCCGCTAAGGAATCACCCATGTACCGTCAGCAGCAGATGATGCTCTACATCTTCCCCCTCATCTTCGCGGTATCAGGTATCAACTTCCCCATCGGTGTTCTGATCTACTGGACCGTTTCAAACCTCTGGTCAATGGGCCAGCAGTGGTGGGTTATCCGCAACAACCCCACCCCCGGCTCACAGGCAGAGCGCGAACTCAACGCGCGTCGTGCTGCTAAAGGCCTGCCCCCCGTAGGCAAGACCAAAGAACAGCACGAAAAAGAGCAGGAAGAACTGCGCGAACGCTCTAACCGCGGCCAGCGTGTACAGCCCGTTGGCAAAAAGCGACAAAAGCAGCAGAACCGCCGCAAATAACCGCACCTGCTCTTCCCCTTAGAAAGAAACACCGTGTCACAAACTGAAGAAAACTACGTAGAACCCGAAACCACCGCGCTTGAAGAAGAAGGTGACATTGCGGCTGACTACCTCGAAGAACTGCTCGATATCGCCGACATCGACGGTGATATCGACATCGAAGTACGCAATAACCGCACTTATCTTTCCGTAGTTACCGAAGGCGAGGAAAGCGAAGACCTTCGCGCACTCGTTGGTAAAAACGGCGAAGTCTTGGACTCCCTTCAAGAACTCGTGCGACTCTCCGTACTTTCTGCAACCGGAAACCGATCACGCCTGATCTTGGATATCGCCGGGCACCGCGCCAACCGCGCTAACCGTCTTGCATCCATGGCAAAGGACGCGATTGCCCGCGTCCAAGAAACAGGTGAAGACGAGCACCTACCCCCGCTCGGTGCCTACGAACGCAAACTGGTGCACGACCTCGTTGCCGAAAACGGTCTCTACTCAGAGTCCGAAGGTGAAGGCAAAGACCGCCACATCGTTATCTCTGTGGCTGAGAGCGAGTAAGTAATGGCTGAGAATCTCGAACTCACCGGGGCTGAACTAGAAGCTGCTCAGAAAGTATTCGGCGACCGTCTACCGCTTGCTCAGCGCTATGTGGAGCACCTGGCGACCTCAGGTATCGAGCGCGGTCTGATCGGCCCGCGTGAGGTTCCCCGCTTGTGGGCACGCCATGTACTCAACTGCGCCGTCGTGCAAGAATACATCGCTCAAGACGCCTCAGTGGCCGATGTAGGCTCCGGAGCGGGTTTGCCCGGTCTTTGTCTAGCTATCGCTCGCCCGGACCTTCAGCTGACCCTTATCGAGCCTTTAGAGCGTCGCGTCATCTGGCTCACCGAGGTTGTTGAAGACCTCGGGTTGGATAACGTGACAATTCTGCGCTCACGTGCCGAGCAGGCAATCGGTGAGGTTGACGCTGACTACGTGACTGCGCGCGCTGTATCGGCTCTTGTAGGGCTGCTGGATATTACGCTGCCCATTCTGCGTGGCACCGGCCAGCTACTTGCTCTCAAGGGACGTAGCGCCGCCGAAGAGGTTGCTAAAGCTCAGAAGAAGCTCTACAAGTATGGCGCTCGCCAGACCGAGATTGTCATTGCTGGCGAAGACGTGCTTGAAGAGCCCACTACCGTGGTTCGAGTAACCCTGTAACGGCTCTTTCAAAAGTTTCAAAGCCCGCCTTCCTCTCGACTATGAGAGGGGAAGGCGGGCTTTTTTGTGCCTTGCAGAGCGTGAGGCGAGGACGCGGGTGAGGGAAGAGGAAATGGCGGACAGTAACGACTGTTAGAGCTGCTGAGCCCGTGCCCCACCTACTTGAACCTAGAATGCGCAGTAAATCCTGCGGCTGGGCGCGAGAGAATTTTCTAGGTCGCAAGGGGGGAACAAGGTGTCTAAAGAAAATCTTTCACTACGTTTCACGTGAAACAGTGAAAAACATCTTATAAAAGTTGTTTAATCGTTATTTTTGAGGAATTTTTGCACCGCAAGTGCGGCCTGGCGTCCTGCTTTTGAAGCACCCACCGTACTTGCTGACGGACCATAACCTACGAACTTGATGCGCGCATCCTTGACCGCTGTTGTTGCACCCTGCACATTATGTTTGACGCTTTGTAGGGCGATGCCACCGTGTTCAGAGCGCAACTTGAGCGGGGCTAAATAATCGAAAGCATAGCGAAAACCCGTTGCCCAAATAATTGCGTCGAACTCGCGTACAGTGCCGTCGCTCCACTTTGCCCCGTGCTCGGTGAGCTCCTCAAACATAGGCAGGCGACGCTCATAAATGCCCAGCTTCTGAGCGAACTCTTCTTGCGGACGCAGGGCAAGACCGGTAGAGGTTACTACGGAAGACGGTGGGAGCCCCTGGGTAGTTCGTGACTCTACCCAAGTAACGGACGCGAGTCCATCGATTTCTCCGGTGCGCCACCTGGGTTCACTTCGGGTTGCCCAGAGTACTTCTTTAGCGGTGTGGGCGACTTCGCCAATCAATTGAACAGCCGAAGCTCCTCCGCCGACTACTAACACTTTTTTGCCAGTGAAGATATCAGCTGATGTATACCCTGCCGTATGAATCTGTAACCCTTTAAACTTTTCAACGCCGTGGTAGTAGGGGAGGAAAGGGTGCGTCCAGGTGCCTGATGCGCTGATCACGGTTTGAGTAAACCATGTTTCTTGATCCGATTGAACCTCGAGCACTCGCGGGTTTTCAGCGGCGTTGTGCACGGAGGTTGCCTTCACCGGCCGCACGATAGGCAGTTCAAATTCTTTCTCATAGTTTGCGAAGTATTGCGGAATCGCTTGGTTGCTTCGAGCAGATGAAGCTCCCGGTGCGTGGGTTCCCGGTAATTCTGCCACGCGGTGCACATCGTTCATGGTGAGTGAATCCCAACGATGCTGCCACGCACCACCGGGTGCTGAGTTTGCATCCAAGACAAGATGATCGATGCCGCGTCGCTTGAGTTCGTATGATGCTACGAGACCGCTTTGTCCGGCACCGATGACTATTGATTGGTATATATGCGCATTCACGACGGTTGCCTCCGCTACTTGAAACCTCTTACGTCTGCATAACACTAGTGGAGAAAAAATTATGCCGGGTTTGTTTTGAAGGGATGGATGTAATGAACCGTGGAAGTTTGTAAAAAATGTATGTTTCACGTGAAACAATAAATATTTTGTCAATAAACAACGTATATAAGTAGTTTTAATAATCGTTCTATAGCTGTCGAAGGCGTGAGCAGGTAGGGTTGTAATTAGAAGAAACTCTCGGTCTTCTAGTAATGATGAGCGACTGGGAGAGAGTACTTGTACTGAACCAACCTCCGACAGAAAGAAGCCCATGAGTAGCTCCCTGACACCTCCGGATTTCGGTCTGCCTCCTGAACCAGCTGCTTCACCGCAGTCCCAATCACCTGATCGCGGTCGTCGTGTTTCACGTGAAACATTAGAAAAGATCGAACGGTCTTCGGCCGCTGACCCCAACACTCCTGTTGCGAAAGATGTCATGAGCGAAAAGAAGCTATTTACTCAGTTGATGGAAAAGCCGGTGAAGGCTCCGGCTGAAACCCGCATCTTTACTATTTCTAACCAGAAGGGCGGCGTAGGCAAAACCAGTACAGCAGTGAACCTTGCTGCTGCACTAGCTCTTAAAGGTATGAATGTTTTAGTAGTGGACAACGACCCTCAGGGCAACGCGTCTACTGCTCTCAACATTGAACACAGTACTGATATCAACAGCACCTACGATGTTCTGATTGACGATATGCCATTGTCTGACGTTGTTAAAAAGGCTCCTGATTTAGAAAACCTATGGGTTGCCCCTGCCAATATAGACTTGGCAGGAGCCGAGATTGAGTTAGTTTCTATGGTTGCACGTGAAACCAGGCTCAAACACGCACTATCTGATTACGCGGCATATCGAGAGCGCGAAGGACTCCCTCGTCTCGACTATATTTTCATCGACTGTCCGCCGAGCCTTGGGCTGCTCACCATTAATGCTTTCGTCGCGGCGCGTGAGGTTCTGATTCCTATCCAAGCTGAGTACTATGCGTTGGAAGGTCTGAGCCAGCTGTTGAAGAATATCAGCATGATTCAAAAGCATCTCAATTCTGATCTCTTTATCAGCACTATCATGCTCACTATGTTTGACGGCCGCACCAATCTAGCGGCACAGGTAGCTGAAGAAGTTCGCGGACATTTTCCTGACCAGGTGTTGGATGCGGTTATTCCTCGGTCAGTGCGTATCTCTGAAGCCCCCAGTTACCAGCAGACAGTGCTGACCTATGACCCTCAATCAACAGGTTCGGTGGCTTACTTGAAGGCGGCTATAGAGATCGCAACTAAGAGTAAATAAACCCTATAAGGTTTATTAACCTAATATGATAGCTGATGCGCGGTGGAGAGTTCGCGATAGCTTATTTCTGAAATGGTGATGTTTCACGTGAAACATCACCATTTTTATATACTCCGACTCTTGCCCGAAGAGATAGTAGAAGAGGAAATATCTGAGACAAACACCGCAGTGTAGCCTCAGGTGTTGAGCCCTGACCTACACTTGATAAAGAACAAATCACTGCACAGGAGGAACACGTGGCGGAAAAGCGACGAGGCTTAGGGCGAGGGTTGGGTGCCCTCATTCCCTCAACAGAAGATAGCTCAGAGATTCTAAAGAGCAGTCAGACTGCTGATGCTTCTCAGGGCGCTACGGATTCTTTAGACGCCACTCCCGAGAGTAGCGAGCCTCAGAAAGCGGCTAGCCCTTCTCATAAAGCCCGTTCTGCCACCCCTCGCAAGCGTCCTTCAAGGACGGCAGAAAAGCCCTCAGATTCGAGTAAGAATGGCTCGGCTGCAAAATCTGTTGCAGTAGATGCGGTGCCGAACAATGAAGAGAGTGCATCCAAAACTCCGACTGAGGCGGGCGGAGAGACGGCAAAGACCGATACTGCACCGAAGAAAAATAGCAATGTTTCACGTGAAACAAAGAAAAAACGCGCTGATATGGGCGCTGCGTTGCGGGCAACCAGTAGCACCAAGCGTCCTGCAGACTTTTTCTTTGGATCAGAGGACATCTCCGAAAAGCTAGTGCCGGTACCCGGTGCTGAATTCGCCGTTCTCAACGTAAAAGATATTCACCCAAACCGTAAGCAGCCTCGCACTGATTTCGATGAGCACGATATGGAAGAACTCGTGCACTCCATTAAGGAGATCGGTGTACTGCAGCCTATTGTGGTGCGTCCTAGTCAAGAAGATAATGACGAGAAATATGAGCTCGTCATGGGTGAGCGACGCTGGCGTGCTACCCAGCGCGCAGGTATCGATACCATCCCTGCTATTGTTCGAGAGACTAAAAACGTTGATCTCTTGCGCGATGCTTTGTTGGAGAACTTGCATAGAAGTCAGCTCAACCCCATTGAAGAAGCTGCAGCTTATCAGCAACTTCTTGATGAATTTGAAACTACTCAGGATCAGCTAGCGCAACGTATCGGACGTTCTCGCCCTCAGATTTCAAATACTATTCGCTTGCTAAAACTTCCTGCTTTAGTGCAGCGCCGCGTAGCTGCCGGGATTTTATCCGCCGGTCACGCACGCGCTCTTTTGAGCCTCAAATCTGCTGAAGATATGGAAAAAGTAGCTCAGAAGGTTGTCAATGAGGGACTTTCAGTGCGTGCAATCGAGGAGCTGGTCGTGCAGACTAACTCCGCTGAGCCGAAGCCCGCACGCAAAGCAGCTCAGCCTCAGAAGCACCATGAGCGCCTGGACTACATTGCTGATGCCTTTGCTGACAAGCTCGATACCAATGTGAAAATCCAGCTAGGTTCTCGCAAGGGCAAGATGACGATTGAATTCGCGTCTGTTGAAGATTTAAACCGTATTATCTCGGTGCTTGATCCGGGTATGGAGAAGTAAACAGATATTTCTGAAAGGCCGGTAGCGGGTTCCGCTACCGGCCTTTTGTGTGCTCATTTTTAGGATGCGAAACCTCAGTTCTAAG
>JBHWPN010000018.1:0-2622 GCA_043424895.1 Rothia sp. (in: high G+C Gram-positive bacteria)
CAAAGACTGGAACGTCGCTCCCAACACCCTGACGCTAGAACCCGTCAACGGTGGGCGCAAACAGTTTGTGATGAAGCACCGTCACAACCCTAAGTTCCAAGCGCCCATGTACATGCGCTTTATCGCGATGAAAGAACCCGAATTACTCGAATATCGCGAGGCTCTACCTACTCCGCAGGGGCAGCCCAGTGATACCCTCGTCGCTTTGCGCATTGAGCTTGAAGAAGGCACCGCAATTACTGAGGACGGCGTGGGCAACGGCACCATTCTCAAACTCACGCAGGGTCCACTTCCCCAAGAGGTTCACGAGCAAACTCTCACCAGCTGGAAAGGTTCTTTCGACAAGCTCACCAAACTATTGGACGCGAATAATTAGCTAGAACCCAGCTATGAGGACGTTAGCTTCAAAAGTAAAGGTGTCCGGCGAAGCTCATACGTTGCCGGGCACCTTTTTATCTTGAGCAAAAGAAAAGCTAGTTTCCCAATACCTTATTCAGTTTATTGAACGACGACAGCCAGCCTGCTCGTCCCGGTTCATGAAATTCAGCGGGAAGCGGGCCTTGATCAAGAGTGACGCGAGTGGTGTTATCCGCCAGTGACTCGAAGGTGGTGCGCATATACACGTAGTTACCACTGGGCTGACCATCTGCGCCGGGCATTTCCTCGCGTCCTTCAATGAGCTCATTGTCAATGATGTTCACAAAAACCGCGTTCACGGGTGACTGCATCTTCTCGTCGTCCCCGTTGACCATGGTAAAACGTTGCACACCACCAATTCGCGGATCAATCTCCACGGTTTCTAAGGGCACATACCAGCCCTCAGGACCAAACCACTGCGGCAGAATCTCAGCAGATGTAAAAGCCTCAAAAAGTTTCTCAGCCGGAGCATCAAAAGTATGCGTCAGAGTAAAACGCAAATCAGCCGGAACAGCGTCAAGAGCAAAAGTATTATCCATGAGGCTCTATATTACGCATCAAAATCGTTTCGCACTGAACCGCGGAAGTTGCGGGCAGCGCGCACAATAGGAATCGCAACCGTATCTTGCCCCAGCTTATCCGGGCTGCGAGTAATCAACACAGCAACCAGACCAACAACCGCACCGATAAAAGTCTCTAGCATTCGGTCAGTGAGCAACTCATAGCTAGTCAAAGGTTGAGCCAGCTGAATCATGAACAGCGCCAAGGGAGTAATAAAGAGCATCGCAAAACCGTAATTACGCATCACAAATATTTCAGCTAAGAACTGGAAGACAATCACGAGCACTGCCATATGCCATTGATCCGGATGCATTGACACAAAGAAAGCCGTAACAAGCACACCGGCTACCGTTCCCACTACGCGCTGAGCACCCCGGTAAAAACGGGCGTAGAGGTTGGGGGCAACCACGGTGGCACACGCTGCCACCATCGCCCAATAGCTGTGCGAAATACCAAGCGCATTACCGATAACACCGGCGATAAGAGTAACAAAAAAGTAGATTAACCCCTGCTCAATCAGCTGGTTGCGCGTGAGGTTATGCGGCGGCGGGGTTGATACCACACGTAGACCTTCGCCGATATAACTACTAGCCAAACCTAAGACCACTGCGAAACCGGCTGCCGCAAGCGCTATAAGTACAGGAATATAAAGCTGAGGATACGGGGGCACAGACGCCACTGCGGCAGAAGCAAAGACAAAGAAAAGAGATCCGCCGGGTCGCAAATTCAAGACAGTACTGATAACAGCACCAATACCGGCAATAGCCGCACATATCAGCGTCACCAGCCAAGCCGGTGTCTGCATCATCGATAGAGCCATTCCGATAATAATGCACAAGCACAAAAGAAGCCCCGCTTGAGACTGATGCTTAAAGCGAGAGGCACGGGGCTCATTGCGAGCGTAAAGCGCCGTGAACCCACCGAACGCCGAGTAAATCGCAAGCTCTAAATGGTTTGTAAAAAGAAGAATTAAAAGTGGAATCGCCACGCTCAATGCAATACGAAAAGCCGGCACATGGTCACGCTGTGCTGGCGCGAACTTCATCATCTGCACAAAATGCTGGCGAGCTCCTGCCATTCTTATCCCTCTTTCCTTGTGAACGCAAAAACCGCACAAACGAGACTGGCTACGATGCGCGGTACCTATCCAGCATACTTCTTTGATCTTTGGTCAATCGAAGCAGGGCGCCGGTATTGGTATTGAAGAACGCCAAGGTGGTAGTGCCGCTTACGCAATGCTCGTCGGTGGTTGCGTCAAAGAGCTCATAGCTCACGGTGACAGTTGCCGGTTTCACTCCAATGACGCGCACTTCTACCCGCGCGGGCAGCCCCCGGTAAGCAAGTTGCGCCCGGTACTTCACCCAGTTCTCAACCACCAGAGCCTGAACACCTGTATCTAGTTGCTCAAACAGCGGGATTTTAGGGGCTTGCTCTACGGGTTCACCCGAGGACGGTGGCAAACCGAATACTGCGATGCGCGCCTCTTCTAGCACACGCATCATTGTCACGTTATTCACGTGCCCGTAGGCATCCATATCGCCCCAGCGCAGAGGAACATCAACCACAAAAACAGAGTCAGTCATAGGTTCCATCTTAGGGTGCCCGGTTACTTAACCGTCGAGATCCTGATTGGTTGCCGAGATC
>JBHWPN010000019.1:0-31872 GCA_043424895.1 Rothia sp. (in: high G+C Gram-positive bacteria)
CCTGTCGTAGGCGTCTGCATACCCGGTGGCACTACCTGAGATACGAGGATGCGCCTGGTTGGCTCTTCCCGGTTGTACACCGAATCCTCCGGTGCTGGGAGTTGAATCGGTTTCATCCAGCTGATCAGTAATTGTTATCTCGGTTATCGAACCCCTGCGGGAGTGCATATTTCGGGTGCTAACACTGAGCACTTTGGCCAGTAAAGTGGCGTCTTGTCCTTCCACGAGCTCCGAAAAGCTGGTGAGCTCTCCGCGCGGAAGATATTTTCGCGGATAATATTCTAAAAATTCACCGACTGTAGCGATATCCAAGTGGGTTTTAATGCTCTTGGCAGTTGCGTGGTGCAAGAAGTTTTTTAGAGGCTCATTTTCGAGGCGGTTTTCTTCGTTGTAGTGTTCTTTTGCCTCTCTTACTTTGTTCGCGATCTCTTGCTGTTCAGCACTCAGAGACTGCTTTTTACGCGAAACTGATGAACCATTGCGGCTTGCAGTACTAGTGGCTGATGTACGGGTGGGTTTTGACGATTTATTTTTTTGAGGGTTCTTCGCACCGCTGGTTTTACGAGATTGACGGGTCTTTGGTGAAGGTTCTGATTGTTGCTGCGGTGTTTGCGAGGTGTCCTCAGATATTTCTTGTGCAACAACTAATAAATCCGGTTGTGCAACCTCTGGCTGTTTCTTCTTAGACTTTGCAGGACGCTTGGTGGTCTGGGCGCTGTTAGTTTTGCGTGATGCCACCGCACCGTTAGTTTTGCTTGCTGACGCCGCACTCTGAGGGAGCTCAAAGAGAGCATCGAATGAGTTATCGGGTGAAGATTGGTCTGACATTTAGTGATCCAGCGAGGTAATACGTAGATTCTCGACTTCACCTGCAGCATTGAGAGCGGTGATAGCATCTTCTGCGACAGAGACATGGACGTGAACTGCCCAGCTGGCGGGTTCGCCTTCTCCCACGCGCGCAACGCTCAACGAATCGCCGAGTCCTTCTAGTTGGTTCCGCAGATTACTCATAGCAAAAAGATCTGCGGTTACAGTTGCCATCACCTCTACCCCGTGGTCTTTTGTCATGCGAACACGGGGATCTGATGTCGGCAATGAATCGATGAGAAAGTCAGTGTCATAGGTTTGAACACGAGATGGCTTGTTTATTGCCTGTGCGAGCGCATCAAGCACATACAGAAAACCTAGAGCCCCCGCGTCCACTACATTAGTTCCTCGTAGCGCTGGGAGGGTGGAAGTAGTTTTCTGTACCGCATCCTCGGCTAGATCACGGGCAGCCTCTATGTCCTTCGCAGTTGCGATAGCTTTCATCGCCGTCAGCATTGTGCCTTCTACAGGGGTCGATAGTGCTTGCTCAGCAGCTGAAGCGGCCGCTAAAAACCCTTTCACGCAGGATTCTGCAGATTGAACATCGTTGTGAATAAAAGGGGCTAAATGATTGAGCCACACGCTCAGCAACGTTCCTGAATTACCTCGGGCATTTTTCAAAGCGTGTTCTGCAACCTCGGCAAATCGGGTGGCTTGTTCTTCGCCGCTGTAAGCCAAGGTACCTGCCATGTTCGATCCCGTATCTGAGTCAGGCACAGGAAAAAGGTTCAGGGCATCAAGACGCGAGGCACGCGCAGATAGGATGTGCTGTGCGTTAGTCAGCCAGGTCCTCCACCACAGACTGTCCAAAATGGTCCCACCCTTTCGATTGCGCGAAATCTCCATCAACGGTGACAGCAGATTCACGTCTCTCATTGCAGATACCGATGCGAGTGAACTCAGCAGGAAGTTCAGCATCGACCGGGAAAGTTGCGAGTAACCCGTGATTTTCTCCGCCGGTCAATACCCATTCTAAAGCCAGACGTTGGGGTGAATCGCTCAGCAAAGAAGCCGTATTCTCTAAGGGCGTGATAAATGGTTGCAGAAGATGAGTGTCAAAATCGATGGTCACATTCGAGGCATCGGCTATTCTCGAGGCGTCTTTAAGCGGTCCGTCAGAAACATCTAACATTGCTGTGGCTCCAGCCAGCCGAGCTTTTTCACCCGCTTTCAGGGGCGATACAGGACGCTGTTGAGCTCCTATGCAGGAGCACGCACTACTATTTAGCTCCGGTAGCACCTTAGTTTCAAGCAGAGCTAACCCGGCCGCAGCTGTGCCAAGTGCCCCTGCGATAGCAACCTGATCCCCGATTCGTGCGCCAGAACGTAGGACGGGAGCGGGGGTTAGACCCAGTGCAGTGACAGTCACCGAAAGCTCTGTTGAAGTTCCCAAATCTCCCCCAGCAACAGTGCACGCATCAGCCTCTAATGCTACGCACGCATCCACCATCCCTTGGGCAAAGTCTTCAAAAAACTGTACAGACGTTGACGGTGGGCAAGAGATTGAAACCACCATTGAGACAGGCTGAGCACCCATAGCTGCCACATCCGCAAGGTTTTGCGTGGTTGCTTTCCATCCGATGTCATAACCAGTTGTTTTTAATCCGCTGAGCCATTTCCATCGAAAATCCTGATTTTCAACCTGAGTGTCAGTAGTAACTACGGTCTGCCCTGCGCGTAAATCCAGTACGGCAGCGTCATCACCCGGCCCCACAGCAAGATGAGAAAAGCCGGCGTCTTTCACCGATTGCTGATAATGCAACAAAATTGGCGTGAAGCGCGCCAAAATCTCTGACTCTGAACATGATTCAACACTCTCGGCAGGTGACATCTCTAGGACTTTCGGTTGGTGGCAATAAAGATTCGGATAATCACAGCGATGCTTGTGAAAGCAAGAACGCTGAAGGCCGCAAGAGGAAGCACACCTGAAATAAGACCTTCACCGCGCATCACGTTGCCGTAGCTACTTGAACTGCCCGCCGCACTCTTAGTGTCTTTGGCTCCGTTGACGCCAAAATTAGAACCGGCGGTTAGTCGACCGCGTTCTTTGGGTTCGGTAGCGTTGAGGTAGCTGCTGACCCATTCGGCGGCCCCCGGAATCCGACTTTCTCGCGTGCTACCTTGGGCGCTGAAAATGGATCCTAATGTCGAGACGGTGCGAGAAGAGTGGTCTTCGTGTTGAAATACCGGTTTGCTTTGTACACCTAAAGTCATCAGCGAGTGATTTGCTTGCTCAATTATCGAAGAAGATGGTGAGAGAGAATCCTTGTGTGGCACAGGGACTGCAGAAACCGGTGCACTCTGGGCAGGAATCTGCGGTTGAATGCTGAACTGAGGAGCAAACGATTGCTGAGTGTTCAAGACGTTGGGCTGGGGCACCGACAAGGATGGGTGACTGTCAGCAACAACGTGCGGTTCAACTGGAGGTGCTGGCTGAGGAGCACCAGGGTATGCCGAGGTTTCCTGGTTAGACTCAGCTGTCGGCTGAGGTGCTACAGGCTCCGCAGGAGGAGTAACAGGGGTACTGGCAGGCGGAACGGAAGAGGGAGCTGGTGGATGAGGAGTAGCCGGAACGATCAGGTTATCTTCTGCATCATTGCTTGGCTGGGTAGGCTCGGCAATTACAGGACTTGGCGAAACCACCGGGTTGTAGTCAGCGATAGTACCGGTCGCGTCTATCACCGGTGCTGGTGTAGGCGAGTAAGTATTTTCAGGAGCTGAGGGAGAAGATGACTCACTCGGTATTTCTGACGGATGCGTAGTAGGCACCGGTAGAGGGGATGCAGAGGGTTGAGCTTCATCAATTGAAGGTGAGGGTGTGGGCTGCGGTTCTTCAACAGGTACGGGTACAGGTGAGTCAGTTGCAGTAGGTGCCTCCGTTGCAGACGGTGATGTAACCGGAGGCTCAACCGATGAAGATGGGCTTGGCTGAGTTGTGGGAGTCAGAGTGGGAGCAGGCGAAGTCGCTACTTCAGAAGGAGTCTGTGTCGGCTGAGAAGGAACAGGGCTCGCAGTTTGTTGCACAGGCGATGGCGTAACAATCTGGCCAGTAGCAGGCAACGAATCTGCCCATGCGCCAGCACCACAAGCGACCACGGCAGCAGAGCCTGCTACTGCACCTATCAGAGAGCTTCGGCTAAGACTACGCATACCTTATACCTCTTTCGTCCTGCTGAATTACTGGTTTAGCATACCCGCATCGGTCATTTCTCTCAATGAGCGAGACCACCCCGCCTTGTCCATACCCCTTTTCAAGTCGTATTAGGATATAAGTGTGAAAACAACGGGTATAAAACGAATGATAAGTATTAGTGTTTTTGGGTTACTTCTGACGGGGTGCTCAAGTGCTGTTAACTTGGATGCTGCCCCAGATGCGGCTAACCCGGATTGTGCTAAAGCAATGATAGCTATGCCCGATGAACTAGCTGGGTTTAAACAACGCGAAACTACTGCCCAGGGCACCTCCGCATGGGGTGATCCCACTTCAATTGTTATTAAATGCGGTGTCATTATTGAACAGCCTGTTACTGATGTGTGTGCAGAAGTCAACGGGGTTGATTGGATTATCAAACCTTCAGAAGATACTGATTCTCAAGGGGTATCTTCGCAACAATCAGCCACCGGCACCTGGACCGCAACCACATTCGGCAGGACTCCCGCTATCCAAGTGACATTTAACGCCGATCAAGTACCCTCATCAACTTTACTCAACGGTATTAATTCAGCCGTTCAGCAAATCGATCAGACCCAACAATGTCTGAATGTTGATGACACCCAAGCGTAAATAAAAGCTGTCTTTACAGCATAGATATGGGTAGGGGCACCACTTACGGTGTCCCTACCCATATCTATTCAACGTGTGTGGCTTAGCGCAAACCCAGCGGACGCTTGAGAGCCAGAGTAATCAGCTCATCAATCAATTCCGAATACTGAATGCCTGAGTTCTCCCACATGGTCTTGTACATAGAAATCGGGGTGAATCCGGGCAGAGTATTAACCTCGTTAATCACCAGGCGTCCATCTTCTGTGTAGAAGAAATCTGCTCGCGAAAGACCTTCACCGTCCACCGCTAAAAAGGCCTCTACTGCTAGCTCACGCATCCTGTCAGCAACATCTTGGGGCAAATCTGCAGGGCACTGAGTGGTAGCAGAAGTCTTAGAAACATATTTAGCTTCAAAGTCATAAAAGCTATGCTCTACGTCTTGCACTACGATTTCACCCGGGAAGGACGCGCGAGGACGTCCGTTATCCGCTGTATCAAGCACAGCGCATTCAATCTCGCGGCCTACGATGCCAGCTTCTACCACCAGCTTAGGGTCAAACTTGTGTGCCTCTTCGATAGCTGCATCTAGCTGATCCGCAGAATCTACCTTAGTAATACCGAAGGAGGACCCAGCACGCGCAGGCTTCACAAAGACGGGGAAACCTAACTGTTCGATACGCTCACGAGCGCCTTTGGCATCGGTTGCCCACTGGCGCATCGTCACCACTTCGTAAGGGCCAACTTCAAGACCTGCCGACTCGAAAGCAACTTTCATAAAGTGCTTATCCATCGCGACAGCTGATGCTGTAACACCGCAACCTACGTATTTCAGGTCCGTCATTTCGAGCAGACCTTGCAACGTACCGTCTTCACCGAAAGGTCCGTGCAAAAGAGGAAAAACTACGTCGATAGGTGCGCCGTATTCAAGCTGATCATTTTCGTTGATCAATCGCAAACGATTATCGCCAGCCCCCAGCGGCAAAAATACCTGCTGACGACCTTCGGGGAAAGTCGCCAAAGCTTCTTGTGAGGTAAGCTCTTTGAGCTGATTCTCATCGGTAAGATACCACTTGCCATCGCGGGTGATACCGATTGTCACAAGGTTGTACTTCTCATGATTGATAGCACTAAGCACGCCGCAAGCCGTAATCAATGAAATGGAATGTTCCGAAGAGCGTCCACCACACAGTAGCGCGAGCGTTGGTTTTGAATCAACAGCGTGAGTCATATAAATCTTTAGCTCTCTTTCTAAGAACGTGAGAGGTGCGCCGATTCAGATTTGAGAGCGCGTCCCAAAAGTTTCGGCGCGAGTTCATCCACAGTAATTCTATTCTCTAGCACTGCTACTACGGCTTCGGTAATGGGCATTTCGATACCGTGACGTTGGGCAAGTTCAGCGACAACGGGGGCAGTCTTTACAGATTCCGCCGTTTGTGTCATCACGGTGCTAAGCTCATCAGGTTGCACGCCCTGTGCTAAATGCTTGCCCGCCATATGGTTACGTGATAGCGGTGATGAGCAGGTTGCGATTAAATCTCCCATTCCCGCTAGACCGCTCATAGTCTCTATCTTGCCTCCCAACGCAAGAGCAAGACGAGTTGTCTCGGCTAATCCACGAGTCATGACAGATGCTTTTGAGTTATCCCCGTAGTCTTTACCTTCGCAAATACCCACGCAAAGAGCGATAACATTTTTGACCAGACCACCAATTTCTACACCGATGATGTCAGTGTTGGTGTAGGGCCTGAAGTAGGAGTTAGCACATACCGCTGCCACTTTTTCAGCAGTTTCTTCAGAAGATGCAGCAATAACTGATGCGGTCGGCTCTTCTTGAATGATTTCTTTAGCGAGATTCGGGCCAGACAGAACGCAAATTCGTTGCGCAAGATCAGCTTCACTTTGCCCCTGTTTTTGCGATAGAACTTCGTGGATAACCTCCGACATACGGTAACCGGTTCCTCGTTCTAATCCTTTTGCCAAAGACACCAGCACCGCATGAGATTCAAGAAGTTCGCCCCATTGCATGAGATTTTCACGCAGTGACTGGGCGGGAACGGCAAGAATGACGATATCTGCACCGGTTAATGCTTGGTGAATATCAGCGGTAAATTCGATGCTCTGAGACAAAACCACACCGGGAAAATACCGTTCATTGACGCGGCTTTTAGCCATGGCACTCATAGCTTCAGCGTTGCGCCCCCACAGTACAACACGCGTTGATGCCTGTTGCGTTTCAACGGTGTCCGCCACAATCTTGGCAAATGCTGTACCCCAGCTACCTGCACCGATTATAGATACTTTTTGCGCCACACGTTGCACGATAACCTCTAGCTTTCGGAGCGAGTAATCTCGCGGACGCGAGTGCTTGGATTCCAGCGCCCTTCTGGCGCTTTTTCACCGCGGATATCGGCAAGGACAGTCGTCACTGCATTCATCATGCGGTCTGTAACAGCCATGAGTTCTGAACGCGAATAATGCTCTGCTTTTTTATCAGCAATTAAATCTGCAAAGTCGATGGGATCACCGACTTCGACAACGACTTTATGGCGTTTGCCGAACCGAGGCTTGCTGTGGGGCGGCATAAAGTGCTGGTCTCCCCAGTGAGCGATGGGCACCACGGGGGCGCCGGTTGCCAAGGCCAGACGTGCTGCACCAGTGCGTCCGGTCATCGGCCACTGATCTGGGTCAGTAGTAAGCGTACCCTCGGGGTAAATAATAATTGAGCCACCCGCTTCAATAATATTGCGGGCAGTTTCAAGAGACTTTCGAGCATCCACTGAGCCGCGGGAGACTGGCACATGCGCGATAGTGCGCATGAGCCAGCCTAGCGCGGGCACATGAAACAAAGACTCTTTAGCCAAAAAGCGAGGCAGTTTTCCTTCTTTGAACAGGGGGTAGGCAACAGTGATGGGATCAATTTCGCTGATATGGTTAGCAACCACAATGCAACCGCCCTCAGGCAGTTTTTCAAGACCACGAAATTCAATGTCAATCACCACGTTGTACAGGGGGCGGAGGATATTACCTGCCACCTTGTACACTGCATTACCCCATGCCGTGGGTTTAAGTTCAGGAAGTTGCTTCTTCTTTACTGGCTGAGTATTCATGAAAGTTACTTCACGACCTCAAAGTTGGCACCTAGTGACTCTAGCTTGTCAACAAAGTGCTCGTATCCGCGAGAAATCACCTGAACGCCGGTGACGTTTGAGGTGCCCTCAGCGGTTAGCGCTGCAATGATGTGCGAGAAACCACCGCGCAAATCGGGAACATGAATATCAGCACCGTGGAGCTGGCTCTTGCCCGTAATAATCGCTGAATGTTTGAAGTTCTTATGACCGAAACGGCAAGGAGTCGGGCCAAGGCAGTCACGATGCAACTGAACAGTTGCACCCATGCGCACCAAAGCATCGGTAAAACCGAAACGGTTTTCGTAAACGGTTTCATGAACAACTGAAACACCCTGAGCTTGAGTCATAGCTACCACCAGGGGCTGCTGCCAGTCAGTCATGAACCCGGGGTGAACATTGGTTTCTACAAACAGGGGGTTGAGGTCTCCGCCCGGGTGGTAGAAACGAATACCGTCTTCCTGGATATCCAGACCGCCGCCGAGCTTTCGGTAAACGTTGATGAAGGTGCTCATATCCTTCTGTGAGGCATTGCGAACAAAGATATCGCCGCCAGTTGCCAAAGCAGCCGATGCCCATGATGCGGATTCGTTGCGGTCGGGAAGAGCCACGTGGTGGTAGCCCTTGAGCTCTGAAACGCCTTCGATAATGATTTGACGATCGGTTTCAACAGTGATAATCGCGCCCATCTTCTGCAGCACCGCGATGAGATCCATGATCTCAGGCTCGATAGCGGCATTCTTGAGCTCAGTTTTACCGTCTGCCATAGTTGCAGCCAGCAACACCTGCTCGGTCGCACCCACTGAAGGGTAGGGAAGGGTAATGGATGCACCCTTCAAACCGCCTGCAGGAGCCTTCATTGAAATACCCGTAGGTAGTTTCTCTACCTGAGCACCAAATTCTTCGAGCACGCGCAGGTGGTAGTTGATCGGGCGGTCGCCAATGCGGCATCCACCAAGATCCGGGATAAATGCTTCACCAATTGCATGAAGCAACGGACCACACAAAAGAATCGGGATGCGTGAGTCACCGGCGTGTGCGTCAATATCCGCATGCTTAGCAACAGATACGTTGCTGGGATCCATGCGGAGGTCACCGGTCTCGGTGTCGAGGTCAACTGCAACACCGTGCAGTTCAACCAAAGAGGTTACTACCTGAACATCTTTAATTTCAGGTACGTTGCGCAAAACTGAAGGGGTTGAGCCCAGCAAAGCTGCAACCATAGCTTTAGGAACCAAGTTCTTAGCTCCGCGAACGTTGACCTCACCGGTCAGTGGGGTTCCACCTTCAATACGAAGTGCGCTGGTCATGTAAATCCAATCGTTGATGTGTCCTGTGCATAAAGCGTTGCACTTATTGTGTCACAGGTACAAAATCTTGAAAAAACTATGTGACCTTTCTATTTAGATTTTAAAGGCCACAAAGCGTAGCAATATAAGCATAGTTTACTCACAAGATTTATGAGAGTACCCAACAGTGAAAAGTTCGCCCTATCCATTCTTCTAACAGCAGACTTGTAAACCGTTACAGTTCACATTCTTCTCTGTCGCTTAGATAGGAGCAGTAAACACATCCGGCAACAAGAACTACCGTTGAGTACGCGGAAGCCACGCTGGTCGCTTTGACTCGAACTCAGCTATCGCATCCTCATGTTGCAAGGTGAGCCCAATATCATCAAGCCCTTCCATCAGACGCCAACGAACATAGTCATCAATCTCAAAGGGGACGGTCAATGAACCGCAGCCAACAGTTTTACTCTCCAGGTCAACAGTAATTTCAGTACCGGGATTATTTTCAAGCTCTTTCCAAATGAGTTCAATATCATCCTGGGCGACTTGCGCTGCCACAAGACCCTGTTTACCTGAGTTCCCTCGAAAAATATCCGCAAAACGAGCAGAGATAACAACGCGGAAACCAAAATCTTTCAGCGCCCAGACAGCGTGTTCTCGCGACGACCCAGTTCCGAAATCCGGGCCGGCAACCAATACCGAACCACGGTTATAAGGCTCGTGATTCAGAATGAAGTTCGCGTCCTTACGCCACCCCGCAAACAAAGCGTCCTCAAAACCTGTCTTAGTCACGCGCTTGAGATAAACAGCGGGAATAATTTGATCAGTATCCACATTAGATTGACGTAGCGGCACACCAATACCCGTGTGCTTTTTAATTGGCTCCATGTGAGTGGGAATCCTTATCTAAATTCTCTTGACGTTTTTACAAGTCTGCCGGTGAAGACAGCGTGCCGCGAATCGCGGTTGCTGCGGCTACAAGAGGCGATACAAGATGGGTACGACCGCCCTTACCCTGACGTCCTTCAAAGTTACGATTTGAGGTGGATGCGCAGCGCTCCCCCGGAGCCAGCTGGTCAGGGTTCATGCCAAGGCACATAGAACAACCGGCAAAACGCCAATCAGCCCCGAAATCTTTAAAGATTTGATCGATGCCTTCAGCTTCTGCCGCTGCGCGAACTTTTTGTGAACCGGGTACAACCATCATTCGTACCCCGTCTGCTATTTTTTTGCCCTTTACGACTTCAGCAGCTGCCCGCAAATCTTCAAGACGGGAGTTTGTGCACGAGCCCAAGAAGACGACATCAACAGGAATATCTTTCATGGGAGTCCCTGCTGAAAGGTCCATGTACTCCAGGGCTCGAGAGGCAGCCTTTTGCGAGTTTTCATCCTCAAAATCTTCTGGGGCTGGGACAGTATGAGACAAAGGTACACCCTGACCCGGATTGGTACCCCACGTTACAAATGGCTCTAATTCATTGGCATCGATGAACACTTCTGCATCGTATGTTGCACCGTCATCTGTTTTCAGTGACTTCCAGTATTGAACGGCTTCGTTCCATAGCTCCCCTGTGGGTGCGTGATCTCGGCCTTTCACGTATTCAAAAGTGGTTTCGTCAGGGGCAACCATACCCGCACGAGCACCTGCCTCAATGGACATATTGCAGATAGTCATGCGGCCTTCCATAGATAAAGCCTCAATCGCTGAACCTCGGTACTCCAGCACATAACCCTGGCCACCACCGGTGCCAATCTTTGCAATGACAGCAAGAATAATATCTTTAGCAGTTACCCCGGGTTTCAACGTGCCCTCGACATTGATAGCCATAGTTTTAAAAGGCGCCAAAGGTAGAGTTTGGGTGGCCATTACATGCTCCACCTCTGAAGTACCAATACCAAAAGCAAGCGCCCCAAAAGCACCGTGAGTTGAGGTGTGAGAATCACCGCACACCACCGTCATTCCGGGCATAGTTAATCCCAATTGAGGGCCGACCACATGAACGATTCCTTGCTCCGAATCACCCAGGGAATGAATTCTTACACCGAATTCTGCAGCATTTTTGCGTAGGGTTTCAATCTGTGTGCGAGAGGTAACATCTGCGATAGTTGAGAAGATGTCTTGGGTAGGAGTGTTGTGATCTTCAGTAGCTATTGTGAGATCAACACGGCGAAGGGGTCGACCTTCTAAACGTAGCCCTTCAAATGCCTGGGGTGAGGTCCCTGCGTGCACCAGGTGCAAATCAATGTAAAGAAGATCGGGCTTGCCATCCTCTCCGCGTACGACGGTGTGCGCGTCCCAGACCTTTTCAGCCAGGGTGCGAGGTGCCGGGGTGATGTCACCAGCCATATTTTCCTCCAGTGTGATCAGCTCTTTCATTACTATCTTGAACCGTTTTATGACGCGTTTCCATAGATTGAACTTGCATATCACAATATGAGACTTCATGATGGTGTCATGAACACACGGCCATATCAGCACTCCCCAGCCTATTCATCCGAGCCTTCAACCCCGTTGACAGCGCAACAGGCCGCTCCTAGCCCCGGAGAACTTGAAGACACCTCAACCATGCGTTCTTCGGGAGTAGGCGTCCTAGACAAAGCTGCTTATATTTTGGACTGTTTAGAAGCTGGTCCCGCTACCCTGTCCCAACTGGTAAAAGCTACCGGATTAGCGCGTCCTACCGCCCACCGGCTGGCTGTAGCCCTCGCCCACCACCGATTTGTAGCGCGCGATATTCAAGGACGCTTTATGCTCGGTCCGCGCATGGGCGAGTTAGCATCGGCTGCAGGTGAAGACCGATTAATTGCAGCATCTGGTCCCATCTTGAATAACTTACGCAATATTGCAGGCGAAAGTGCACAGGTCTTTCGACGTCAAGGAGACTGGCGCGTGTGCGTGGCATCAGCAGAACGCCCAATTGGTTTACGCGATACCATTCCCGTTGGTACCCAACTCTCGATGAAAGCCGGTTCAGCAGCTCAAATTCTTGTGGCGTGGGAAGATCATTCCCGATTAGTTGAAGGATTACGCAATGCGCGGTTCTCAGCAACGATGCTTGCAGCTGTGCGACGCCGCGGCTGGGCGCAGTCAATTGGTGAACGTGAACGCGGAACAGCATCAGTATCAGCTCCTGTGCGTAGCCCCTCAGGAAAAGTGATCGCCGCTGTCTCGATCTCAGGACCCATCGAACGCCTCACCCGACAGCCCGGACGTCTCTACGCCGAAGTTGTTTGCGATGCAGCTTCACAGCTCACCGAAGCACTGCGCAACTAGTTCCTGCTAAATCCAGCATAAAAAATTGCGGTCGTATCGAATGATACGACCGCAATTATTGTCTCTACGATCTGGCTGAATCAAGTGCGTCGACAAAACGCTCTCGACGGTCTAACTCTTCGCGTACAGGCTGCACTACATAGTTTTGCGCCACGTCAGAAATGTTGGCAAATATCTGTCGCTCAATCTTTCGGGAGTACATTCGATGCCCAACAGCGGTAAAGAGACGCCCAAGCATAGCGATGACAACACCCAGCAATAATCCTGTTACAACCAAAAGTGTTGGTACCGGAAGAGGGAATCCCTCTACTGTAGGCGGCTCAGGTAACTGAATTTGGAAGTATTGAGCAGCAAAGAGCCCGGTAAGCCACAGAAGCCCTACTAACGCACCAATAATCCCAATCCACTGAATAGCGTTGAACAGATGCCACCACCACTGCTTTTTCTCGGCTTTGTAGTGAGTGGTTGCGATAGCACGTTCTAAGGCATTAGGGAGCTCGTCTTCACGACTCCGTGCAGCTTGACGAATGCTGTGACTCCACGGCTCGCCAGTACCTTCCGAGCTCATGGCTGCAAAGCCTCGTAAAGCTGAACTCATGTTAGCTTTTTGCCCCGCGCTTTGCGGAGGCAACGACGACTTTGAGATTGGTTCCCCGTCATGATCCTGATGCAGATGCAGACGCTTCAATGGGTCTTTACGCATCGATAATAGCCAACGGGTTGGTATCCATCCGGTGCTTTGCGCAGCGTGTAACTTATATGCATCGGCTGCAGCTTTAACTACCTGAGGAGCCCCAGATGCCGCATAAAGTTTATTTTCAAGAGTTCTCGTACTGGTTCCGGTAATACCATCAGGCATACCGCCCCCATCGTGATGCTGAAGACTCTCACGGGCACTATCGATATCCGCAGCGATGCGAGATACAGCCGCAGATTTTTCAACAGCAACCCGACCGAGCACTTCACGCAAACGGTTGATGTTGTACCCGGTGCGCGCAGATACAGCTAAAGGTTGCGCGAGCAATGAACCAGTCAGTCCATCCTGGGCTAGAAGTAACTTTAGAGAATCTAATACGTGTGGGATTTCTGTTTCATCCAGACGATCAGCCTGATTCAGCACGGCAAGCATCACCCCGCCGTGTTGAGCTAACGGAGCAATAAAGTCATCGTGAATGACAGCGTCTGCGTATTTTTGAGGATCAACAACCCACACCAGCACATCAACCATCGATACCATCCGTTCAACAATGGCGCGGTTGGATGCCTCAATGGAGTCAAAGTCAGGAAGGTCAAGCAGAATCAACCCGCCGTGAGCGGTCTCTGTCGATGCGCGTCCAACGGAGGATTTAACTTTGTTCCAGATACCAGTTTTAACGGGCACCTGAGCACTGTTGAGCGCTTCTACTGCTTCATCTGCACTTTCATCCATTACGGTCGCATTTTTGACCTGCAGCCAGTCAAGTAGCTCTTGGCTACCGGCTTCACCCCAAACAGCTGCTTGGGCGGTTGAAGTGGTAGGACGTCGTGTCGCGGAGCGAGCTAGCTCTTTACCAACCACGGCATTAAACAATGTTGACTTACCTGAACCTGTCGCACCAAAGAAACCGATGACGGTGTGTTCGGCAGAAAGCTCACGACGCGATGAAGTACGTTCTAGGATGCGCTCCACGTCTTTCAGCACCTGGGGGTCAACACGTCCTTGGCCAAGTTCCCACGCTGCATATACTCCCTCCACTTGTCTGGAGAGTGCAGTGAGCGAGCTATCTTTATCAACGAGACCCATTATGCTCCTTTACTCATGGACTGGCTAACAACTTCAAGATTCTGCGATGCTGAACGTACTAGCTCAGGTTCAGGACCAAGATCGACTGAATCTATGAGTTCAATAAATCGTTGTTGATGTTCAGCAAGTAGCTCCGAAATGCGAGTATCAAGGTTCTCGCGGGCTTCGTGTGCCATACGACGCACAGCATCCTCGCCAAAAATAGCTTCAAGCAAACGCTGACCCACGATGCCCGAGCCGCCTGCAATGCCTACCTCGAGACCTGTGAGTCCACCTGTCATCGAGAAGACCGCGACCATCAGAATTACTGCGGTGGCATTGACACCCAAGGACATAAAACGAGCCTTCTGACGCTTGTCAGCGCCTTCTCGCTGAATCAAATCCATGATGTCTTGTTGCCATGCACGAATGCTATCTGCAACATCAGCGGAGAAACCATCGTGCACGCGCCCTAAATCTTCGCCGTTCAGCAGAGCGCGGCCTGCGGGTTCATCTAACCAGCGGCGTTGAGAAACCTCAGCGGCTTTTGCAGCTTCTTCAAGGATGACAGCGTGAAGACCAACTTCAAGAGCTTCTTCGACGGGCGCAGCCTGAGAGGGTTGACCTTTCAGAATGCTTGCTACGCGGTCACGAAGACGCCCAATGCCACTTTCTATACTGCGGAAGAACTCACCGGTTCCCACAAAATCCTGCCAGCGAGAGAGCACTTCACCGCGCAATAGAGCGCCATCTTGTGTGGAGGCATGGATAGCATCAAAAGCGTCATCGTATGCCGAATATACTGCATTCTTGAGGTGATTGGCTGTCGCAAACTGTGCGTGCTGCCCTTCATAGAGAGTATTAGTTTGCGAGGCGATACAACGCAGAGCACCTTCTAGCGTCTTTTTAGCAATTGCCGAACGCTGAGCGGAATCTGCCCCGAGTTCACGCAGCCAATAGATAAGAGGCACTACAGCAGCTGAAGAGATGAGACCTTGTTCATCGCGCTCTTGTTCGCTAACCGTTAGCAAGAAGGTAGCCTGAATACCGGCTTCTTCTAGCATGCGCCGAAGATCTTCTTCGATCTCATCCTCACTACCTTCCGGTACTCGGTTGAGAACTACAGCCACGGTAATATCGCGGTTAGCCGCCTCATTAAGAAGCTCCCACGGAACAGCATCCGCGTAACGATTCGCCGTGGTGACAAAGACCCAGAGATCAGCAGCAGACAACAGTTGCTTAGCAAGCCTGCGGTTCTCCTCTGAGATTGAGTCAATATCGGGAGCATCAATTAAAGCAATCCCAGAAGGAATCGCTTCTTCGGGCATCATAATCAGCTGATCGACACCGGTGTGCGGGTCAGCGCCCGGCAATTTTCCGTTTTCCGCATGTACACGAACCAGATGAGGCAAAATACGCTCTGGGGTGTAGGACGCTGCGTCCTCCGGTCGATGCAACAGAACAGGTTGGCGAGTAGTAGGACGAATAGCGCCAGAACGAGTTACCGGTTTGCCGATAAGGGTATTGACCAATGTGGATTTACCGGCACCGGTTGATCCTCCCACCACCACTGTCAGCGGTGAATCTACAGAAGCCAGCTTAGGCAGCACATAATCTTCAAGCTGAGCAACCGTTTTGCGCTGCTGGGTGCGTTGCGCATCCACAGATGAGGTTTGCAACGGGAACGAAAGATCTTTCAAAATAGCGTTCGCGGTGCGAACTTGTTGAAGATCTTCAGTAGTCTCTTGCGCTTGATGCAGATGTTCTTGAACGTTTGGCGTTACGCGGTCAGCGCCCTCATTAGAAGCTAGCTCCCAAGGCACCGTAGGCTCATCATCTGAAAAACGCAGTGACCCGCTGGTTGACGGGTAACTGTCTAAAACTTTGGTTTCTTCTGCCGCCGTGAGAGGGTTGGACGCTGACTGGTCAGCCATCGTCGTATCGTCCTCAAATTCTTGCGGAGTGAAGTTATCTGAATCTTTCTGCACTTCCCTATTTTCGCACGTATGCGTACTATTTGAGGTGTTAAACAAGAAAAGCTCTTTCAGTTTCCTGAAAGAGCTTTTCTTAGCCTGTGACCCCAACCGGATTCGAACCGGTGTTGCCGCCGTGAGAGGGCGGAGTACTAGGCCGCTATACGATGGGGCCTCTGATTGCTTGACGCAACAGGTAATAGCCTACCAAGCATTTAGTGTGAACCACAAATCAATTCATTGTGATATACAACGCCGTAAAAGGAGTGAGGTTAGACAGATACACAAAAAGCTCCTTTAGTTTCCTAAAGGAGCTTTTTAACCTGTGACCCCAACCGGATTCGAACCGGTGTTGCCGCCGTGAGAGGGCGGAGTACTAGGCCGCTATACGATGGGGCCGAAACAACAACGAAGTTGTCCGCTGGGATACCAGGACTCGAACCTAGAATGACGGTACCAGAAACCGTAGTGTTGCCAATTACACCATATCCCAATGTTTCGCTCTGACTTGAAATATTCTTTCTTGTCATCGCCGCAACGAGTAATAACTCTATACGAGGTTTTAAATCCGCGCAAATCGAAATCCGTTGAGCTATCTCACATCTCAATGCTTCATATCAATTTTACCTTGAATTTCTGCGGGTTCTGGAAACAAAATTTTTTTACAAATTACTCCCAACCCCCGCTAGAGAGCCATTTTTGAGTGGAGGTTAGCGCTACAAGCAACAGGCGATATCCCAAAACCAGTCATTTTTCATCAAAAAATTAGATATACATAACAAAAATGGGGAGACCCGCCTGGGGTACTGGAGTATTTTGCACACTACCAACCCCCATTGCAGGGTCTCCCCTATTTCCACTTAGTTCTTGAAGAAAAAACTGCTGATTTTACCCCTGCAAATCATTCAAAAGCGCCTTGATGCGGTTAAGCGATGAATCTTTGCCCAAGATTTCCATTGATTCAAACAGGGGCGGTGAAACCTTCGCGCCAGACATTGCAGTACGAATAGGACCGAAGGCAAGACGAGGCTTAATCTCCAAGCCCTCGACAATAGCTTCGCGCAGTGCATTTTGAATAGGCTCTGCTGAGAAGTCCTCCAGAGGTTCTAGGGCATCGAGAGCTGCCTGCAACACCTGGGGTGCTGATTCTTTAAGCTGCTTACGAGCATCCTCAGCAATAACGATTTCTTCATCGGTCTTGAAGAGGAAACCCAACAGACCGGGAGCCTCACCCAACAGCTGCATACGTTCTTGGACCAAAGGTGCACTTTCAGTCAAGATTTCCTGTTCGCGGGAGCTCAAATCCGCAAAAGTTGCACCCTCCACAATGCCAGCACGGTTGAGGTACCACACCAGACGATCACGGAAATCATTGGCTTCTAGCATACGAATATGCGTGCCGTTAATCGCCTCAGCCTTCTTAACGTCAAAGCGTGCAGGATTAGCCAGAACATCTTTAATATCAAAATGCTCCACCATCTCATCAAGAGTGAAAATATCTTGATCGTGAGATAGCGACCAACCCAACAAAGCCAGGTAGTTATCCAAGCCTTCTTTGATGAAACCCTGCTCCTGCAACAAGAAGAGGTTTGATTCAGGATCACGCTTTGAAAGCTTCTTATTGCCCTGCCCCATTACGTACGGGAGGTGACCAAATTCAGGGATAAACTTGGCAACGCCAATCTCGCACAAAGCTCGATAGAGCGCGATCTGACGGGGAGTAGATGAGAGCAAGTCTTCACCACGAAGGACGTGGGTAATACCCATCAGGGCATCGTCAACGGGGTTTACCAAAGTGTAAAGCGGTTTACCGTTAGCGCGCACCACTACAAAGTCAGGAGTAGAACCGGCTTTAAAAGTAATTTCACCGCGGACAAGGTCAGTGAACGTAATATCTTCATCGGGCATGCGCAAGCGCAAAACAGGCTCGCGCCCCTCGGCACGGTAGGCAGCTTTCTGCTCTTCAGTCAGGTTGCGGTCAAAGTTATCGTAGCCCAGCTTTGGATCTTCACCCTTGGCCTTATGGCGTTCTTCTACCTCTGCAGGAGTTGAGAAGTCTTCATACACGTAACCGCCATCAATGAGCTTTTGAATGACATCCTGATAAATATCGCCACGCTGGGACTGGCGGTAAGGCTCGTGCGGACCGCCGACTCCCACGCCTTCATCCCAATAGATGCCCAGCCAGTGCAAAGATTCCAAAACCTGGTTAAAAGATTCTTCTGAGTCGCGCGCAGCGTCAGTGTCTTCAATGCGGAAAACAAGTTTACCGCCGGTGTGCTTAGCGTATGCCCAGTTAAATAGCGCGGTACGAATCATGCCCACGTGCGGTGTACCAGTGGGTGAAGGGCAAAAACGAACACGCGTTTCGCTAGGATTGTTCAGCTTCAATGAATAATCAGTCATAGTGATGTTGTGTTTCTCTCCAGTAGAGTTTTAAAAATTAGCGACGGAATGTATTGACGAGAGCACCGATGCCCTCAACTTCAATCTCAACCTCAGAACCTTCCTCCACGCGTCCTACGCCTGCAGGGGTGCCGGTAAGAATGACATCGCCGGGAAGAAGGGTGAACATTTCGGATGCTGCAGCAACAACTTCTGCGACAGAAAAGACCATATCGGCGGTAGTACCGTCTTGCTTGAGATCTCCATCCACCCAAGTTTGAATAGACAGGTCATCGGTCTGAAGATCAGTTTGAATCCACGGACCAAGAGGGCAGGAACCATCGAAGCCCTTTGCTCGAGTCCATTGAAGGTCTGACTTTTGAGCATCGCGAGCCGTAAGATCATTTGCAACAGTGTAGCCAAAGATAATTTCAGGCACGCGTTCAACAGGCACAGATTTAGCAATACGACCAATAACGACCGCAAGCTCACCCTCGTACGAAATATTTTCTGACCATTCAGGCAGAGTAACGGGATCGTTAGGTCCTACCACAGCGGTATTAGGTTTCATGAAAAATTGAGGCGAGGTAGGGGTCTCATTACCTAGCTCAGAGGCATGATCATGCCAGTTGCGAGCAGCGCCAACAACTTTGGAACGAGGAATAATCGGTGACAACAAACGGACGTCATCAATCGAAAAAGTCTTATCGGTGGGCTGAACTCCGCCGTAAAAAGGATCACCTGAAAGAGCGGTGAGAGTCTCTTCGCCCTGTTCTCCTTCTACAACACCGAAGTAGAGTTCATTATCTACAGTAAATCGAGCAATACGCATACTCTCTAGGCTACCTAAAGTTTAAGCTCTCCTACCATCGGTGAGCTTGTTTTCACTATTTTCAGGCAAAGTTCACATAGAAAAGTGGTGCAGAGATTGTCTCCACACCACTTTTAGAGCAAGTACTACACGAGTTTTGTAAGCCAGCCGTGACGGTCTTCGACAGCCCCCGTTTGAATACCTACAAGTTCATCTCGGATAGCCATCGTAATTTCGCCGTTTTTGCCTTCTCCTGCGGGGTTGGGAATCTCAAAATCGTTTGACTTGAGCTTACCGATAGGCTGAATAACTGCTGCAGTTCCGCACGCGAATGCTTCGGTAATGTCTCCCGCCGCTACGCCCTCACGCCACTCGGTGAGAGTGATTGCGCGTTCTTCCACGGTCATGCCACGATCTTTTGCCAGCTGCACCACTGATTTGCGGGTAACGCCTTCAAGAATGGTGCCTGTCAGCTCAGGAGTTACGAGTTTATTTTCTTTGCCGTAGACAAAGAAGACGTTCATTCCACCGAGTTCTTCGATTGCTTCTTCTCGGTTGGGGTCTTTGAAAATAACCTGCTGACAACCGTGCTTCTCGCCTTCAATTTGAGCAATCATGGATGCGGCGTAGTTGCCACCGCACTTAGCTGCACCAGTGCCGCCAACGCCTGCGCGAGCGTAGTGTTCAGATAACCAAATATCCACTGGTTTAGGGGTGCCAAAATAATTACCTACCGGCGAGCCAATGACCATAAAGCTAACTTCGTGCGACGGACGAACGCCTAAGTAAGCCTCGGTAGCAATCATGAAGGGACGAATATAGTAGGCTTCTCCCTGGCCTGATGGTACCCAGTGTTCATCGATCGTTACGAGTTCTTTGACCGCCTGTATAAAAGTGTCCTCGGGCAAGAGAGGCAATGCAAGACGTTCCGCAGAACGGTTTAGACGCTTAGCGTTCTCTTCAATACGGAAGGTCCACACTGATCCGTCTGCATGACGGTAGGCTTTAATACCTTCAAAAATTTCTTGCCCGTAATGAAAAACAGCAGCTGCAGGGTCGAGAGTAAGCGGACCATAAGCGTGGACGCGACCGTTTTGCCACTGTCCGCCGTCCTCATATGTTCCTTTCCAATCCACGGTGACCATGTGATCAGAGAAGAAATTACCGAAACCGGGGTTTTCAAAAATTTCTTCTAACTGTTGCTTTGATGCAGGGTTGGGGTTAGGTTCTTTTCGGAATGAAACCGTCATGCTGACAACTTACCTTTTCTAACAAATTGGACACTGTTATCACTACCACCCTACTCGTGGTATCTGATAACCGATATGTCCAAGCCAAACTATGAATAGTGTTGAGTACTACTTTTCACCGGTTAAAACTGCAATGATGTCATTGCCAATAGTTTCTGTGCTCCGGGTTTCGTTTATATGCTGAGCAAGATCATTTTCAACTGCCTGCTCAATCTTTTCGCCCTCGGATACAAAACCACGGTTCTTTAGAAGTAAGGCCGCTGCCAAGATAGCGGCGGTAGGGTTGGCGATACCTTGTCCCGCAATATCAGGGGCTGAGCCGTGAACTGGTTCAAACATCGAAGGGAACTCTCCGGAAGCATTGATATTTCCAGATGCTGCAAACCCAATCCCGCCGGTAACTGCTCCCGCCTGATCAGTGATGATATCGCCAAAGAGATTATCGGTGACGATAACATCGAATCGCGATGGGTCAGTAGTCATGAAAATAGTGGCGGCATCAATGTGAAGATAATCAGTTTCAACGTCTGGATACTCCGTAGCAATAGCATTGAAGTAGCGAGAATACAGTTTGCCTGCATTCACCAGAACATTAGTTTTATGAATGAGGGTCAGCTTCTTGCGACGCGTCTGAGCCAGTTCGAACGCATACCTGACTAAGCGTTCTACCCCGTACGCGGTATTGAGTGACACTTCAGTGGCGGTCTCTTGGTCGGTATCTGCCCTCAATCGTCCACCATTGCCCGCATAGGGACCTTCGGTGCCTTCACGAACAACCACAAAGTCAATATCGCCTGGTGTGTGTAAGGGAGATTTCACACCGGGAAGGAGCTTAGAGGGCCGCAGATTGATGTAATGATCAAAAGAGAACCGAAGCTTCAATAACACTTCGCGTTCAATGAGCCCAGAAGGAATATCAGTTGAACGAGGGTCAGCTCCCACCGCACCGAATAAGATGGCGTCGTGTTGACGGAGGGACTGCATGGTTTCGTCGGTAAAGGTCTCCCCTGTGGCTCGCCAGTGTTCAGCGCCCAAGGGATATTCACGTTGAGTGAGCTCAATATCTGAGGAGGACGCAACGGTCTTCAGCACACGAAGTGCTTGGGCCACTACTTCGGGCCCGATACCGTCACCGGGAATTACTGCTAAATCTAAAGAACGTGTCTTGCTCATAGTTACACCGTAATACTGAGCACAGTGTTTCACCCACAGGTAGGCATAGCGTCCCAGATGATGAACACACGCCGAGCGCGAACTTTACCGGTGTGAGGCAAGCAAGGGCCTGATAACAACTATGAGGATTGACTAGGTTCACTAGTCACCGGAGCAGAAGACTTGGGATTGTTCTTGTCTTCTTCTACGCGTGTAACTGCAACTTCGTGAATCTTCTCTAACTCTGACCCAACATTTTTTACTCGCTTGTAAGCGCTTTCATAGTACTTACCGGCAAGATCATTGACAGATTGGTTGAAGTTAATATCTTCACGACACTGTGCATCGGCAGTAGCCTGTTTTTTCTGCTCGTCGAGCTGATAATTATTAGCAGACGTCACAGCACTATTAGTGTCGCTCAGGTTTGGATAACCCGCATCCTTCATGCACTGGGACCAGTTTTCTTGCAGTTGGGCGTATTCCTCATCTTCTAACACTTTGTTGCGCACGGAGTGAACAAAAGAGGGAGCAAGTTCAGCTGCTTTGAGTCCATCTTCTACGCTGCCGTAGATATAGTTGAGGCTCTCAGCCATGCACCCATCCGTTGGGATTTCACCGGATGAATACTCTAATAAAGTAGCGGAAACCGTCCCATTTTTAGCATCACCAAAGTAGGCCTTCTGACCTGCTTTATCAAAGCTATCTAAGGAACTACGGCTGGCACCAGCAGTTAACTGATACCCCGACTTCTTAGCGTCCTCAACAGAAAGATTCGTGCCTAGCACTTGCTCTATGGAATGAGGTTGGACTTCTGGAATGTACTTGCCGCCGCGTTGGTCCACACAACGCTGTGCAAATTCTGCACGTGCTTTTTCTGCTTCTTCAGACGGAAAAACCCAGCTTTTAAATTGATCAATATGTTTCTGATTTGATGTGTTAGCCGCTTCTAAATCATTCAGATTTTCAGGGGCAGATGCGCACGCTGAAAGTGTAAGAGCGCCGATAGTTACCACAGCCGCACAGAAACCCTTTGACGTGACCATTCTTACTTTGAAACTCCAACCCAAAAAATTATCAGTGGTACGCCCTAACACACTACACTAGATAACTGGTTTAGAAATTCGACTATTTCACTCCCCCATACGAGACAAAGCTGGTTTATGCCTCACTCCTTGCAGACATCTAAGACAACTTTTTCCCCTTCCCGTCGCTCCTTAATGTTCGGCGCCTTAGCAACCGGCGTTGGCTTGACAGCTGCATCCTCTGCGGTGGCAAGTGCGACCCAATCTCCCGCTGAAGCCCCAACTTTTACCTATCCCAGCCCACGAGGTTTCTCACTCGCCCTTTGGGGTAGCTCAACTATTGAAAATGCCCACGTTACTCAGGGGGTTCCTGCAGGATTAGATGCCAAACTTGAAACGTCTCTGAAGTCCTTGTTAGGTATCGATATTTTCAATTTTGGACGCGGTGGCGAAACCTCATCGAATATTTTGGCTCGCCGCGGGGTTGGAAATGCCCGTTACCGGCTGAATTTTCCCGATAATAAAATCCCAGCTTCAGGTACCGTGAAAGTCAGTTTAGATTCATCAACCACCTCAAAATGGAATCAAAACACTATCTTTCCCGGTTATGTCCAGGACATCGCAGGCACGCTAACTGCCATCAAAGACTCAGAAGGCGCCTATTACTTCACACGCTCAGTAGACGGTGAAGAACGCTTTGCCCCAGCCGGAGCTGCCTCCGAGTTTTATTCGCGTCAAGAGATGATGTCTCGAGCCTCTAACCACATCATTCAAATTGGTCGAAATAACCTGAGTCAGCTAGATCAGCTTAAAAAAGACACTCAAGCTGCTTTTGATATGGCTCCTAAGACAACCTTGGTTATGGGACATTTTCCCAAAGGTAAGCAAGCGAAAGATTCGGAAAATCTTGCCCAAGTAGCTGCTTATAATGCCTGGGCGGCTGAAACCTACGGTGACCGTTTTCTGGACACCATGGACTGGTTACGCGAAAAATCTCAAGAACCATGGTTGCGTTACGGCGATTTACAGGGTTCAGACGTGTGGAATTCTCCCGATGACCGTAAAGATTATGACAACGGGAATGTACCGCGTTCTTTGTACTCTGATGACTTCTTCCATCTCAACGGGTGGGGCTACCTCGTACTCGCTCAGATGATGGCAGCCCGTGTGAGCTATTTGGGCTGGGTCTAAACAATAGATACATTATAGAAATAGGGGGCTCATCCAATGAGCCTCCTATTTCTATAATCTAAACTATTTAGTTTTTAGGTTCTTCGTACCGAGGGAAGATACCTGAAGGAGTGGGAAGTTCAGTCCCGGGTTGCAGGGATTTATCTAAATCAGCGAACATACGCTGGTTAGGATCCACAGCAAGCAAATCAAGCATCTTAGCCATTGACCCGGGCATTACAGGCTGCACTAAGGTAGCAACCACACGGATAACTTCAGCCGTGATGTAAAGAACAGTCTTCATGCGCTGCTCATCAGTTTTGCGAAGTTTCCAGGGTTCTTGAGCAGTGAAATAACGGTTAGCATCAGCTACAACGTGCCAAATCCGTTCCAAAGCCTTGTGGAAAGCTAGCTCCTCAAAGTCAGCCCGCACAGGTTCGTACAGCCCGTAAGCTGCATCCAACATTGCGCGGTCTTCAGCAGTAAATTCACCGAATTCAGGGACTTTGCCTTCGCAGTTCTTAGCAACCATAGAAAGCGAGCGCTGGGCTAAGTTACCCAAGTCATTTGCCAGATCTGAGTTGATGCGGTTCTTAATCGCCTCAGCTGAATACGAGCCATCCTGTCCGAAAGTAACTTCCCGCAACAAGAAGAAGCGCAGTGGATCAAGTCCGAAGGTTGCTACCAAATCTGAGGGGTCTACAACATTGCCTACCGATTTGGACATCTTCTCACCGTCAACCAGTAAGAATCCGTGTGCAAATACTCGCTTGGGTAGTTCTAAGCCGGCAGACCATAGGAAAGCAGGCCAGTAAATAGCGTGGAAACGGGAAATATCTTTACCAATCACGTGGTAATCTGCCGGCCAATATTTGGCAAACATTTCTCCGTCTGTATTGGGGAAGCCGATACCGGTGAGGTAGTTAGTGAGGGCATCTACCCATACATACATCACATGTTTATCATTACCGGGTACGGGCACACCCCAGTCAAAACTAGTACGTGAGATTGAAAGGTCTTTAAGCCCATCTTTCATAAAACCAGCGAGTTCGTTTCGCCGAGACTCGGGGTAGATAAAGCCTTCTGTCGCATAGAGCTCTTTGAGTCGATTTGCATACTTGGAAAGACGGAAGAAATATGATTCTTCTTCCGTCCACTCAACTTCGGTGCCGGTGGTGATGGAATAGCGCACCCCGTCGCGAACTTCGGTTTCATCTTCGGCGTAGAAAGCCTCATCGCGTACTGAATACCAGCCTTCGTATTTATCAAGATAAATATCGCCTGCCGCTTCCATGCGTTTCCACATTTCTTGGGAGGCAGTGTAATGATCAGCATCGGTAGTACGAATATAACGGTCGTAAGAAATTTCCAATGCATCGTCCATCGCTTTGAAGCGAGCAGCATTCTGGTCTGCGAGTTCCTTCGCGCTCATTCCAAGTTTTTGAGCGGTGGTCTGCATTTTCTGTCCGTGCTCATCGGTACCGGTCAGAAAGCGAACTTCAAAACCATCAAGACGCTTGAAACGCGCCATGACGTCGGTTGCAATATGTTCGTAGGCGTGCCCGATATGAGGGTCACCATTAGGGTAAGCAATTGCGGTGGTGATGTAGTACGGAAGTGAAGTCATAACCCTAACTTTACCGTGTCTTTTATCGTTCCTTGAATTTGTAAATATGAAAAATGGTGGCTGAACCCGGAGAATAGCTCAGCCACCATCTAAAGCTAATCTGCTAGGTTGACGTGAGCTGCCCGAGTTGCATTAACCACCTTTTTGATGGATTCAACAACTTCTGTTGGCACTGCCGAATCTAAGGCAAGCACCGATACAGCCCGGTTAGTGTTCTCGTCGCGAGAAACCTGCATCCCAGCAATATTTATGGACGCGGTGCCTAACAAAGTTCCCATGGCGGCGATCATGCCAGGGCGATCTTCGTACTCAAGCACAAGCATGTAATCGGTAATGGGAGTTTCTAAGTCATAACCGTTGATGTTTGTTAGTTTGAGGATGTGTTTTGGCCCGGTAACGGTGCCACCCACTACTATGTTTTTCCCGCTAGATAAAGCACCAGTAATAATGCTTTCATTTCGGAAGTAGTCAGTCTCCTCAGTGGTCACCAAATCTACTTTCACCCCGCGCTGCTCAGCAATGACCGGGGCATTTACGTAGGAGACCTTGTCCGAGACGACGTCTGTAAATACTCCCTTGAGAGCTGAGAGTTTGAGTGAGGTTACATCTTTCTGGGCGATTTCACCGGCAATTTTCACTTCTACTCGGGTGAGAGCCTCACCTCTGCCCAAGGCGGTCAATATACGCCCTAATTTTTCAGCTAGTGGAACACCCGGACGTACGTCCTTATCGATGGCGCCTCCAGCAACGTTGACCGCATCGGGTACGAGGTCACCTTCAAGGGCCAAACGTACTGATTTTGCAACCGCTATACCCGCTTTTTCTTGTGCTTCTTCAGTTGAAGCTCCTAAATGAGGGGTTGCCACTACATTTTCAAGACCAACGAAAGGCACGTTTTTAGCGGGTTCTTTCACGAAGACGTCCACGGCAGCACCAGCTATTTCACCCGCACGTAACGCGGCATCTAAATCTGTCTCATCAATCAGACCACCGCGAGCCACATTCACGACAAAAGCACTATTTTTCATCTTCTTGAAAGATTCGGCGTTGAGCATGCCAAGAGTCTCAGGAGTACGCGGCATATGAATAGTGATAAAGTCGCTGCGCTCCAGTAATTCATCTAGCTCAACAAGCTGAGCACCCAGTTGTGAGGCGCGTGCGGTAGTCACGAAAGGATCATAAGCGATGATCTCGGTGCCAAACGCGCGAAGACGCTCAGCGACCAAAGCGCCAATTCGGCCTAAACCAATGATGCCAATAGTCTTTTCGTACAGTTCAGTTCCAGAATACTGAGAGCGTTTCCACTCCCCCGCTTTCATGGAGGCATTAGCCGCAGAAATGTTGCGTGCCAGTCCTAGAATGTGCCCTACAGTGAGTTCTGCTGCCGAAATAATATTCGAAGTCGGTGCATTGACAACCATGACGCCTGCTGCTGTTGCTGCTTTGATATCCACGTTATCTAAACCAACGCCAGCTCGAGCAATCACTTTCAGTTTAGAAGCTGCGTTAATGGCTTCAGCATCAACATGGGTGGCAGATCGAACGAGGATGGCGTCAGCATCAGTAATTGCAGTCAGCAACTGCGCCCTATCAGAACCATCTGTCTGACGAATTTCGAAGTCTGGGCCAAGCGCGTCAACCGTTGCAGGAGAGAGTTGTTCTGCCAGAAGTACTACTGGTTTTTCAGTCACGGGAGTGTTCCTTAGAGAAGAGTTCTTACTGTAAAAGCTCGAAACGATGCGTCCGTTGAGGTGTGTAGAAATCCCATCGAACTCCCAACCTCAACCACACATTCACGATATGCACCGTGGGCTTTGCATCGGTTCACCATTTACGGCCAATGCACACCCTGTGAATATTTCAATTGTGCCACAGCACACCAAGAGGCGGGTTCTCTATTTCATAAAGCGAGAGCCGATTACCTGAATATTTCAGGTAACCGGCTCTCGTGGAATAATGACGCGGAAGCGTAGATTAGCGCGCTACGCTACCTTCGGTGTAGTCATCGTTAGCTTTGTTCCATGAGAAGAGCTTACGCAGTTCACGACCGGTGGTCTCAATGGGGTGGGATTCACCCTTTGCGCGCAGCTCCTTGAACTCAGGAGCACCTGCTGCTTGGTCCTCCATAAAGCGCTTTGCGAAGGTACCGTCCTGAATATCAGAAAGCACAGCCTTCATGTTTTCCTTGACCTTGGGTGAGATAACGCGAGGACCAGAAATGTAGTCGCCGTACTCAGCGGTATCAGAGATTGACCAGCGCTGCTTAGCGATACCGCCTTCAACCATCAGATCAACAATCAGCTTGAGTTCATGCAGTACCTCAAAGTATGCGATTTCAGGCTGGTAGCCCGCTTCAGTCAGAACCTCGAAGCCGTACTGAACGAGCTGTGAAGTACCACCGCACAAAACTGCCTGCTCACCGAACAAGTCAGTCTCGGTTTCTTCGGTGAAGGTGGTTTCAATCGCTCCGGCGCGGGTAGCGCCAAGACCCTTAGCGTACGCCAGCGCCAGCTCGAGAGCCTTACCGGATTCGTTCTTTTCAACAGCGACAATGGCAGGAACGCCACGACCAGCTTCAAATTCACGGCGGACGGTGTGACCGGGTCCCTTAGGAGCAACCATTGCTACGTCAACGCCTGCCGGTGCTTCGATGAATCCGAAGCGGATGTTGAAACCGTGGGCGAAGAACAGCGCGTCACCTTCGTTGAGGTGAGGAGCGATTTCGTTCTTGTAAACCTCAGCCTGCACCTGATCCGGAACCAGAATCATAATCAAATCTGCTTCTTCAACAGCATCTGCTACTGAAAGAACTCGCAGACCTTCTGCTTCTGCCTTGGCGCGTGACTTCGAGCCTTCAGCGAGACCAATGCGTACGTCCACGCCTGAATCACGCAGGTTTAGAGCGTGCGCGTGGCCCTGTGAGCCGTAGCCGATGATTGCAACTGAACGTTCTGAGATGTTAGCCAGATCAGCATCATCGTTGTAGAAAATTTTTGCTGCCATGAAAATGATCTCCTTGAAATAGATCGAATTGGGTATCTGCTTACCTAGTTGTAATGGTATTAGTTTTACGAATTTTTCGTGTTTTCACGCATCTTGCGTCTTACATTATGAACAAAAATTTGTCATATTGTGATACTAAATTTTAGCTACGCAACGTCTTATCACTCATAGACCGAGGGCCTCGTCCGAGACCAAGAGTGCCGGCACGGACGATCTCACGTACTCCAAACGGTTCTAACACATCTAGGAATGCATTCAGTTTCTCCGCCGAACCGGTAGCCTCAATCACCACGGATTCCGTTGACACATCAACCACCGATGCTCGAAAGAGGTCCGCGGCTTGAGTAACCTGCAAGCGAGTTGCCGCATCTGCGCGTACTTTCACCATGATGTGATCACGTTGGACAGAAGATTCCGACGGAAGCTCCACAATCTTCAGAACATGTACCAGCTTATTAAGTTGCTTAGTAACCTGCTCTAACAAAATTCCATCGGCATCCACCACCACGGTAATGCGCGAGATGCCGGGCACTTCGGTATGCCCTACTGCTAGAGAGTCAATATTGAACATTCGACGGGCAAAAAGACCTGAGACGCGAGCGAGGACGCCCGGCTTGTCTTCTACCAGCACAGAGAGTGTATGGCTACTCATCGGGCTTAATCCTCTCGGTCAAAATCGGGTGAAGTATTTTTTGCGATTTGAATCAGATCATTTGAAACCCCAGCAGGAACCATCGGCCACACCATAGAATCAGGGCTCACCGTAAAGTCAATCACCACTACACGGTCATTAATCTCGAGCGCCTGCTTGATAACGGCATCTACATCGTCATCATTTTCACAGCGTAAAGCAACAGCTCCATAAGCTTCGGCAAGCTTCACGAAATCGGGGATGCGGGCGGTACCGTGTCCGGTATTCAAATGCGTATTTGAATAGCGTCCGTCATAAAACAGGGTCTGCCACTGACGAACCATGCCCAAAGACGAGTTGTTAATAATTGCAACCTTAATAGGAATATTATTCTGGACGCAGGTAGCAAGTTCCTGGTTGGTCATCTGGAAACAACCGTCACCGTCAATAGCCCACACGATTGCATCAGGATGCGCTGCTTTCACGCCCATTGCCGCGGGTACGGAATAACCCATAGTGCCAAGACCTGCGGAATTAATCCAGTGACGTGGTTTCTCATGCTGAATAAAATGAGCCGACCACATCTGATGCTGACCAACGCCGGCTACATAATAAGCATCAGACCCAGTCAAAGCACTAATACGTTCAATAACGTGCTGGGGTTGCCCCAAGCCGTCATCGGTAGCGGTATATCCCAGCGGGAAGTTCTTAATCCACGTATTGAGCTTGTCCCACCACTGTTGAAGATCTTGCAATTCTTCAGAAAATTCTGCCTCAAGAATCTGAGTAAGTTCCGGAAGCACGTATTTGAGATCGCCAACTATCGGTACATCTGCGTAGCGAATCTTTGAGATTTCTGCTGGATCGACGTCGACATGAATAATCTTAGCCCCGGGTGCAAAAGTATCTACCACACCTGTGACGCGGTCGTCAAAGCGCGCGCCCAATGCTACCAATACATCCGATTTCTGCATGGCCGTCACGGCAGGAACAGTACCGTGCATACCCGGCATTCCTAGATTTTGAGGATGAGAATCGGGGAACGCTCCACGCGCAGTCAAAGTTGTTACCACAGGAGCGCCGGTGATGTCCGCTAGTTTCTTTAGTTCCTCTGCAGCATCGGCACGAACGACTCCGCCACCCACGTAGAGCACAGGCTGCTCAGCCTGAGCTATCAGCTTTGCAGCTTCGCGGATCTGCTTTGAGTGACCTCGCGTAACAGGATGATACCCCCGAACTTCAGTAGTGGGAGGCCAAGAAAAATCCATCATCCCCTGCTGAGCGTCCTTAGTGATATCTACGAGCACGGGACCGGGGCGCCCGGTAGAGGCAATGTGAAATGCAGTTGCAATGCACCGTGGAATCTCTTGGGCATCACGAACCATAAACGAGTGCTTAGTGATAGGCATGGTCATACCAACAATGTCAGCCTCTTGGAAAGCATCTGTACCAATTACCTTGGATGAAACCTGACCGGTAATGGCAACCATTGGCACGGAGTCCATGTTGGCATCTGCCAAGGGAGTCAAGAGGTTGGTAGCACCGGGACCAGAAGTGGCGATACAGACGCCAACCTCACCGGTTGAAATAGCATACCCCTGGGCTGCGTGCCCTGCGCCCTGCTCATGACGAACGAGAATGTGGTTGATCTTAGTAGAATCCAACAGCGGATCATAAGTTGGCAAAATCGCGCCACCGGGCAAACCAAATACAGTTGTAACCCCGAGCTCTTCGAGAGAACGCACGATAGCCTGTGAACCAGTCATTCTCTCGGGCCCGGAGGTTTTCTGCTGTGTATCAAGACTACGGCGGTCACCAGTTTTCTTGGCAACTGCCGCGGGGGTTATGGGGTTTCCCGTAGTCATGTCACGTCCTTATTATCTAACCTTGTGTTCCTGATGTGTATTGATAAGGAACAGTTGCTCGAATCGATCCGCGTGTTTGACGTGCAAAGCTTACAAAAAAACCCTCCGCTGAAGTAAAGCGAAGGGCGCATCGTCATCTGAACACGAAAATAGTTCTAGGTAGCGCGCCCTATGGCACAACCACTAGAAGAATTTCAACGGCTTCAATACGGTGCTGTTTCATGCTGTTCAGTATTCTCTGTGCGGTGTGACACTGTCAAAGCTATCTCACATTACAAGACTTTATTTTAGGATGCCACGCTAGATTTTCCCGTTTTGTTTCCGAATGTTGAGCGCTCCTCACCCCACAGAGAAACATCAGTTCATACTATCGCCACATTCAACCTCGCTGGGTAAACTGGGTCACATGAACAAGGAACATTTAGAAAGCAATCAAATTGCTACCCTGCTACACACCGTATTCGATGAGCAAATCATCAACTACGGTGCTTATAACCTTGTTCTCGCCACAGGTTCGGCAACCTATCAAAACCCTGACGTGGCCAAACTCCAGTCCCCCCATCAAGAGCTTTTTTTAGTGGGTTACCGGGAGATGCCACGCGAAATGGTCATCACGCCCATCAAGACTCCCGAAATCACAAGCGGAGGCGCACCCACCTCGATCGACAACACCACGATTGCTTCGATGAGTACAGTTGATGCCACAAAGCTCAAAATATCGCTCACGAACGGCAGCGTTTTTGATTTGAGCTTTATTCCAGTCCACGATTTCACGAGCAATCACGGTCAGGGCAAACTGGATCAAAGCTTCGATTTAGATGATTTCTTTCATTTCATCAACAACTCACATCTTCTAGAAGAGGTTGCTTAGCATCTTCAACAGACCATCACTCGCACCTAAGA
>JBHWPN010000020.1:0-5444 GCA_043424895.1 Rothia sp. (in: high G+C Gram-positive bacteria)
AGAACGACAGCTGCCTGGAAAATCGCGTCCTTCACCAGGTATTTTGCGGATGCCCCGAGTGCTCGCATTACTGCGATATCGCGGGTGCGCTGAATAGTCCAGACAGTTAAGAATGAGATGGTCACTAACGCGGAGATTCCGTAGAGAAAGCCCTGCATAGTCACCAGGGATTTGTTCTCCGATGAATAGGCAGCTAGCCCTGAGAATGACTCTTTGGGAGTTGCGGTAACGGTGTGGGTGTCGGTAGCGAGCGCATCAAAATCAGCGTCACCCGTCACGGCAAGCGTCGTACCAACTACATCGGGCGCTACGTGGGCTAGTTCTTGCCAGGTGCCGGTGGACGTCCACGCCACGGGGGTGTGAGAGAAGAAGGTGTCGTAAGAGATTGCCCGCACCGTGAGCTTTTGTCCGCTGACGGTCACGGTGTCACCGACTGCCGCCCCTGTCCTATCGGCAATGCTCTGGCTAATAATCAGCTTGCCGTTTTCAACATGCAGGTTGTCGTGGGCGGCAGAACCGATGTTATCTGCAACCAGCGACGAATCAGCAGGAATACCCACAATAGAGATGCCGGTTGCCGAGTTAGCTTCTAGGTTGCCCTGGGAAAAACCTACGGGGGTTGAGCTACTTACCCCGGATGCGCTCGCCCACTGCTCTGCCTGCACGTCGGTGATCGTGGAGTTAGTGTAAGAGACCTCAGGCTCTGAACTACCGGAAGTTCCAAAGACCATGCGATCAGCGTGAAGATCCTCGATAGCCTGGGTGTTTTGCTTGCCCAACCCGCCGGTGAGGCCGGTGAGCATCACCAAGAGGAGGGTAATCAACCCAACCACCGAGCCAATTAACGCAAAACGTCCTTTTGCAAAGAGAATATCTCTGATTCCCAAAAACATGGTGTGACCTTTCAAAGTCCCTTTTTCTTACATGTTCAATTCTTCGGGAAACCACAGGTTGATACATCGCGGGAAAGGTTGAAAAAAGAATCAACCGTTTGGTTGATGTAAGGTGCTGGCGGGGCTCAAAGACTTCTGGTAAACCGGGCTAAGAGCCTTGAAACCGGCCCCCACAAGTACGCCCTCGCAAAGGAGAGTCATGGCGAGACTTCAAAGGACGCGGCACGCGCCTTTCACCGCTGAATACGGTGAGCCCCGCCCTACCGGGCAATCTGTGCTGCAGACTCTTCGCGTATCTTTACACGTAATGTTCGCTCTTTTGCTGTGCACGGGGATGGTGATTGCAGCCCGCGAAGGGTCCCTGAGCACTTTTGCCAAGGTAGGTGCTATTCACGGCGCATTGACACTGGGTGTAATTTACATGCTGGGCACAGTATTAGAGAACCGTTACGCTCGCAAGATCTCACGCGGCATCCCGGTTAAAAATCCGAGAGTATTCGCACCACTATGGTTGAGCATCGTAGTGATCTTGTGGATTGCGCTCATGTATATGAGCGCCGGTTTTACCTGGCTAGTCTTTCCAATCATGTTCTTGGTGCTTTACCTTTTGCCGGTCTTTCCAGCCTTACTGGCAGTAGCACTATTGACGGCATTTTCAATTTTCTTCCCACTTTTTCGACCGGATTCAGCGCTCGCACCTCAGCTCAACCCCGGCATGGTCATCGGCCCGGTGATGGGTGCATTGCTCTCAATTATCATCAGCTTCGCCTACCGCGGCCTGCACAAAGACGCCCAGCACTACGCACGCGTCGCCGAGCAACTTCGCGCCGTGCAAGCTGAGCTCATTCAAAAAGAGCACGAGGCAGGCCGCACCGAAGAACGTGAACGCCTAGCCCGCGAAATCCACGACACCCTCGCACAGGGTCTCTCATCCATCGTGCTCATGTCACGGGCATCCTTACAGACCCTCGCAACGGGCAAGATAGATGACACTGCCCGCTCGCTTGAACTCATTGAGACCAGCGCAAGCGAAAATCTTGCAGAGGCCAGACGCTTTATTCGCGACCTTTCCTCCCCCGCCTTAGACAGCTCACTTATTCCAGCTTTACGGCGGCTGTGCGCAGACACGCAGTCTCAAGAAACCGCCAAGGGCACCCCACTCACCTGCATGCTTCGAGTAGAGGGTGAAAACGGTGAGGACTCTCGCGCCGACTACCTTCCCCCTCCGCTTCAAGAAACCTTACTTCGCGTAGCCCAGGGGGCACTTGCTAACGTAGCGGCACACGCGTCGGCTCACACTGCGGCTGTCACGGTGGGTTTGTGGCAGGACGCTGTTACCCTCGATATTTTTGACGACGGAATTGGCTTTGTACCCGATGCCCCACGTCAGCCCTCCCCCGGTGGTCACACGGGGTACGGACTCACCTCCCTGCAGGCTCGCGTGGACGCTGTAGGCGGCACCCTCAGCGTGGAATCAGCACCGGGTGAAGGCACGGTACTCAGCGCGCATATACCGTTGGAGGCCAAAGGGTAGCCGCTGGTACTGGTTTTAGTGGAATGTGGTGAAGACATACAGGTAACTCGCTCCAAGCCAAACCTCGATAGGATGCTGTAAACCAGCTGGCTCGGGGCTAGCGTTTCAGGGATGCTGGTGCGCAGCATCCTACCGCGGCGTGGGTGTTCTAGAACCGTTTATCTCCACCCCATCGACAACAAACGTAAAGTAGGCACTATGCAACCGCTCAACATTTTGCTGGTGGACGATCACCCCATCGTACGCGCCGGGTTACGCGCCGTGCTCAGCGGATTTGACGACATCACCGTCGTCGCAGAAGCCGCCGACGGCACCGAAGCCCTTGACCTAGCGCACTCCCTCAAACAACAGGGAACTGCGCTCGACGTTATTGTCATGGATATTCAAATGAAGCCCATGGACGGCATCACAGCCACAGCCCGCTTCAAAGCAGCAGGCGGCCCGCCCGTCCTCATTCTGACAACCTTCGACACGCAATCCGATATCGTCGCAGCCATTGAAGCAGGCGCACTAGGTTACTTACTGAAGGACGCGCCACCCGAGCAGGTGCACACCGCCGTCCTTGACACCGCCGCTGGCAAAAACACCCTAGCGCCCGAAATAGCAACCGCCCTTGTAAACCGCATGCAGCGCTCGCAAGTAACACTCAGCGCGCGCGAGCAAGAACTACTGAGCTTGCTCGCAACGGGAGCGACCAATAAAAAGCTTGCCCAGCAGCTCTTTATCTCAGAGGCAACCGTCAAAACCCACCTAGTGCATATCTATTCCAAGCTAGGGGTCGATAACCGAACGTCAGCCATTGCGCGAGCTCGCGAAGAAAATCTGATTCCTTAAAGAAATGCCCTGTCTGTTGTGACCACAACAGACAGGGCATTTTTGATGAAAATGAGAGTTTAGGGGGCTTCTCGACGCTCTAACTTAGCCATCTCAGATTTAGCGTTAGCTGAGGCAAAATGACGGTCTTTGAAACGCTGGGCAGGTAGTTCAATGAACTTCCAGATTGCTATACCGCCAGCTACACCGAGAACTACCAAAATTGGCAAGGATACTAAGCGCGGAAGGTGCTCAAAGAAAGGTTCTAGTGCCTTGTTCAGAACATCGTGCAGCAGGTAGATGCTGTAGGAGGAAAGTCCTAATACCTGCAAAAAGCGCCACTGCAAGAAGTCGTGCAATTTCTGTCCCAGAGGTGAACGAACTTCGGTGAGACCCCACAAAATAACCATTGCCGCAGCAATAGCCTGGATAGAGTAGCGAAGCGTCTCGCGGAAAGCTTCATCGCGAATCACAAGGGAAAAGAGATAAAGCGCCAGCGCAATAACAGGAATAAAAGTTTTACCCAGGGTAGGTACGGCGCGGTTGCCCTGTCCTTCATGGCTAGGGTGTGCGCTTGACAGCTGACCAGTGATGCGTGGCGAAGAACGATGCGTGAAATACCAGATGGCTACTAGGGTGCCGATACCGATTGCTTCAACACGGGTATCCGTACCGAAATAGATGCGGTCGTTCGTAGCGCCACCTAAGTACAGCACAATGCGGGCAATAAACGAGTACGCCACCACAATGCTTGCCAGTACTGAAACTATTTTGAGGTAGTGCTTGCTCTTGACTACAAAGAGCCAGATGATAGCAAAAACGAGGTAGAACTGTTCTTCAATAGACAAGCTCCATGTCACGTGGCTACCGGGCAGAACGTTGATGTCTGAATCAAGATAACGCCAGTTGAGGAAGAAGAAAATCTGACCTAAGAAGTCGACGATGTTCACGCTATGACCCAGCGCCATATAAATCAGCGTGGGCACGATAATAATCAGCAGCAGCGGCGGCGCGATCTTAATAAGACGACGCATGTAGAACCCGCCCACACCGAATCCACCTGTTTTTTCACGTTCGCGCAAGAGCAGGTAGGTGATGATAAAGCCCGAGATCACAAAGAAGATGGTGACGCCGGATCCACCGGGCACAAAGGTAAGTCCTGCGTGCGAAAAAACCACAAGCAGAACAGCAAAAGCGCGCATAGCATCGATATGCCCGTAACGATTCAAGAATTCTCCCCCAATATGTGCTGTGACGCTCCCCATTTGCGTCCGCATTTTATGCGTAAAACAGCTAGATAAAAATGCACAATGCTTTTCAAGCTAACACAATTGTGTGAAACCACTGAGTAAATCTAGCTCACATATTTACTTATTTTAAGCGTTTATACTAGACAGATGCTTATTTTCACAAAAGCACACTTTGCCCCACAGGCTATTTATGCCCTTATCTAAGATTGCTGATTTTTCTCGCGAATAGATGATTACCAGCTCGATAATAAAATACGGAAGGTTTTGAGTTTTAGAAGATATTAGGCACTCTTGGCGGTGGCTTCTTTTCGCGCTTGCACTATAAGTTCTTCAGCGCGGGCAATATTTTCTTCAACCGTGGCAACTCTGCGTTCTACCGAAAGTTTTCCGGCACACCCATCCGAGCATTCACCCGAACAACGCAGCATAGCAAGTGCTTCTGCGCAAAGAGCTACCGAGTTGCCCGCTTTTGAAAGGGCGCGATTGAGATCAGAATACGTTCCCTGCGCAGAATAGGGAATGTCGGTACCGTCGCTAGGAGCAAGCGTTTGTGCTTCTTCAGCAATAGCGCGCACGCGCGGCAGAAGGTCGGCTAGCGCATTGGCAGCGGGCACCATCAGATCAATCATGTCCGCAGAAGGCATGCGCTCTAAAATTTGGTGAAAACGATCTAACCCGCGCACGAACCTATCGTGGCTACGACGCCAAATGCCGTGCCCCAACTCGGCTTCGTCGCGTCGTTTTTGAAGATAGTCTTTGATTCCCATGCGATGCGCACCCCTTTCTCAACACCGATTTACTTAGGTTACCCTAAGTTTTTTAGTGACAGGCTGTCAAGAACTTATTTTAAGGACGCGAAAGACCAACTAGGGCGGGTGCAAGCTAGTAAGCCTGCACCCGCCCCCCTAGTTAGCCTTTCGCACATTTCGACTGTTTGCAGATTGAAACCATCGC
>JBHWPN010000021.1:0-2530 GCA_043424895.1 Rothia sp. (in: high G+C Gram-positive bacteria)
CATTGAAAAACGCAATAGTAGAGCGATGAGCCCACAGCGAGAAAGCAGTGGATGCGTCCTCCGTCGCAAGATCAAAACCCACAGCAACCTGGGGAAGGAGCGATCCCTCAAGGCCCAAGGTCAGCAGACCTTCCCTACCCAGCTCGCGGAGGGTCTCAAAAGGCGACCGTTCGTTCTTATCAACTGCCTTCGCGTGTTCGCGCGCCAGCGCAAGAACCTGCTCACGCTGCGGATAATCGTAGAGGGGATCAAGTGAAAAATCAGACATGTTCTTAGCTTTCGTTAATCAAGGGGAGCTGAGTTGAAGAAGTGAGGGGCAAGCGGAAGGCGAGAAAAGATTGCTGACAACTAACATCCCTTAACGCCAGTCCCGAGCCAGTTAGCTGACAGCATTCTTCCGACGCTCGAGTCAGTGAGCCGGCAGCGTCCTTAGCTGCCGAGGCACCTCGAACCCGGTGTTTTAGGGTACTAGAACGGCGTCCTTACCCGTTTTGGGTGCAAAAAAGGAGCTAAAGGAAGTGCGATCGCGCACGAAATCCTTTAGCTCCTCACAAGAGTTTTAGACGCTGAGCTTGAAGAGGCGATCAATCGGGGTTGAAACAGCCTCGCGTGCGCGAACTACCGCGTCCTCATCGGGAGCGTTGTAGAAACACAGGCACTTTTCGGTGTCTTCGCGAACATAGGTGCGCAAGAATGAAACCTCGGGAACCTCTGCGTACTTAGGGGCGTTAGCCTTCTTGCGAGCCAGGTACTGATCCATAGAAATCTCTGCGGGAATATCCCACTCAACCAGGTAATCAGCATCGTGCTTGAGGTTCTTGATGTCATCGAGCTCAGCACCCACCAAGCGAACCTGATCGGGGCCAGCAACGGTTGCCTTGCCCTCAACAGCGTTAGTAATTGCCTGAGCGAAGTCAGTGTTTTCAGCTTCAACGATGACAAAAACTAGCTTGAAGTCGCCGGGAACCTGGGTCTCAATGAGTTCTGCGTCAGTGTTCTGCAGTGCTGAGTTGGTTGCTTCAATCAGCTCGGTTGCAGCTTCTTTAGTAGCGTCTTTGGGGGAGAGTTCAATAAGAAACAGTGACATGATGTGTTTACCCTTTCGCCTGTTTATTAGGCATTTTGCCTCTTTACTCATTTAGCCTAGGCGCGAGGACAAGAAAAAATCTAGGGCTGTGTAACATGAGGCAATCTTCAGTTACGAGCCGTCATAAAAACTTGCGAGAGTAATAAAAATCTGTTTTGCGCCGAGAGGTCAATTTAAGACAGGTTTTGGGTGAAAACATGTCTTAAATTGACCTCTCGGCGGTGGGATGGGCTAGCTCCCAGCGGTTGCCAACCTGCTGCACTGCCCCTGCAGCCTCAAACTCTTTGAGCCAGTCCAGCATTGCCCAGGTGCCCCATTTTTCAAAGAACGTATTGGCGTTGGCAACAATATCTTCCAGATTCTCCCACGGGGGTGATGAAACCGGGTGCCACACGTGAAAGGCGTGCGCTCCGCCAACCCACCACAGGTCAACCCCGTGTTCGCGCAGCTTCCACCCGAAATCGGTGTCTTCAGCGCCGTAGCCTTTGAAGTCTTCATCGAACCCGCCCCAGTCGGCTCGAATCTTCTTCCAGGTGCTGGCTCTCATGGCGAAGGTCAGTGACCAAAAGACGTTGTACTGCTCGGCGGTCGCCGCAAACATCTGGTGTTCACTGGGGTAAGGACGTGCCGGATGCGGGTTGATAACTGCTTCTAAAGCAGAAGGGTCGGCACAAAATTCTGCTACTTTCGCATCCGTTGAGTCTTCTTGCTCCAGGTAGGTTACGGGCCCGGTCACAACAGCGTGCGGGTGTTCTTTGAGTGCGTGAACATACCGTTCTATGAGGTGCTGTCCGGGAAGGCAATCGGCATCCAGAAAAATGATGATTTCATCGTCTGATTTTTGGGCTGCCCAGTCACCGGCCGCGTTGCGGGCGTGTGCAAGAAGGGGTTTCTCACCGCGAAGATGCGCTATGGGGTGCACCCCCTCAACGAAAAATTCTTTATCTTTGAGAACGACCAACCCGTGGGTAACATCGGGTGCTGACTGGGCCAAGGCTTGATGTTGGTTATGGACGCGGTGCTCCCGCGCAGCATCCGCCAGCGTTACGAGACTTACCATGTTTTTTCTGCCTGTTCTTCAATTACTTGCGCGGCGCGCTGGGCGGCGCCTTTTACCTGCCAGCGCTCCCACTGGGGCGGGGTATCTCGGGTTGCATCGAGAATTTCTTGCCACGTGGTTGCTGTCGGGAGTTCCCAGAGAACCGTAGCTAATCCGAGTTTTTCAAGACTAAAAGCTGTTGCGTGCTGCTCATTGAAGGCTCGATTTTGCGGTATAAAAACTGCCGGTGTTCCCGCGAGCGCTATATCTGCCACCGAGTTTTGCCCGGAGGCGCTGATGATGGTGTGAGCGTGTGCGAGGTAGGGCAGGGGGTTCTCTACGTGGTTGTTCCCGCCCAGCAGTGTGAAGTTCCATGCGGGGCAAGCGCGCGCTACAGCGTCCCA
>JBHWPN010000022.1:0-5581 GCA_043424895.1 Rothia sp. (in: high G+C Gram-positive bacteria)
CCGCTAACTGATAACGGTCTCACCAGCGGCAAAAATGAGGGTTAAATCATCACATATAACCTCAAATAAACTGTTTACAGCCCACTGGCCTGGTGCTACATTGTATATACAGAGTGATTATGGAGGTTTGGTGATTATGACAACTACAAGCATCAGTGTACGGATGGACGCAGAGACTAAAAAAGAAGGCGAGGCTCTCTTTAAAGAGCTAGGTCTCAATATGTCTACCGCTATCAATATGTTCGTAAAGCAGGCTGTCCGAGAGAACCGCATACCCTTTATCGTGGGAGACCCCAGACCCAACACGGAATCACTCGAGTCAATCACAGCTGCAGAAGAATTCTTTGAAAGTGGTCAAAAAGCACGGTTTAGCACTGCTGACGATCTTTTCGAAGATTTGGGAATCTGATGCGTCTAGAAGCTGACTATTTTTCTATCTTTAAAAGAGATATCAAAAGGCTTCAAAGAAAACATATAGACACCGCTCCTTTGCGTGAGTTAATTGAGCTTATACTTGAAAACACCGTTGAGTCGAAGGAAATACTTCGGCAACGTCACCGGATGCATATGCTACGGGGAGAGTGGCTGGGGAGCTACGAATGCCATGTCGCTAATGCTGGTGACTGGCTAGTTATATGGCGTGAATCAGAGACCGTTGCTTACTTCCAGCGAACGGGTACGCACGATGAGCTCTTCCGTTAGAGTAACAGCACCTAAGAACACGGTTGATTCCACAAAGTGAGCCTCTAAAGACCAGATGAAAAAAATCACCTCTTAATTCGCTGTTTTAAAGAAATCGTTCTCAACCGTTAAACATCAAATTATTTATATGTTTATGTGGTTTCTACGTCTTTGCTTGATGCGTAATAACTCAACGTTCTAGGGTTGACCGCCGCAGCGTATGAGTCACATCCATGTCCATCCGTCCGGTTGATAGAAACAACGAGGTTAAACTGAACTAATGCCTCTCACCATCCCCACTCGTAACGGTAACATTCAGCCTCATCTGCGCGGATGCGTCCTTGAAGTCCTCGGAATCCCTTACGCAACCTCGGCGCGGTTTGGCTACCCTGAACCCGTCACGCTAGAAGAATTGCCCGCCAACTTTGACCCGACTCAGCCCGCGCCAGCAGCTCCGCAGTTTATCCGCGGAGGAGGGCAACCCGACATTCGCCAGTCTGTTCTCATGAGTGAAAACTGTCAAAACCTGTCAGTCATCATGCCCGCAGACATCCAAGAGGACGAGCAGCTTCCCGTCATGGTGTACTTCCACGGTGGATCTTACGTTGTGGGTAGTGGCGACGGTGCCCGCTACAACCCGGACAAACTACTGGCGGAGCACCGCGTCATTCTTGTGCGCGTTACATACCGGCTTGGCATTCTCGGTTTTCTAGGTGGCACCGCAGAAAGACCCGCCAACCTCGGTCTGTTAGATGCCCGCGAAGCCCTGCGCTGGATTAAAAAGTACATCTCCCGATTCGGTGGCAACCCCAACAACATCACCGCATTCGGCCAGTCTGCAGGTGGTGACCTCATCGCCAGGCTCATGATTTCTCAAGGTGTTATTGAAGAAGGGCTTATCCACAAAGCAATCATCCAAAGCGCACCGCTGGATCTCATCCACGGCAAAGAAAAAATGGCTAAGTCTATGCTCAACGAAGTCATCGAAAAGCTACCGGTTGATGCCCCCTATGAACAGTACGGCGAACTCGCTTACAAGATGCAGATGCAGAACCCGCTCAAATTTGGCTTGGCGCGCTCTACCATGGCATTTGGGACTCAGCTCGGTCACTACCCGCTGCCGGATGCCCAAGACTTAGACGCGGCATACGCAAAAGCTGCTAAGCACATCAAGGTTTTGGTCGGTTCTAACCTGCGCGAAGCAGCCTACTTTATCCCGTACAAAGTGTCCTATAAAGTAACACGAGCGCTAGAACCACTTATCCGTTTTTCATCGGAAAAGTTATACGCAAAACCTGCCGCTCAATTTGCCGAACGCCACCGGGATGCCGGGGGAGAAGCCACCCGTTATCTTCTACAGACAGGCTTTCCAACTCACCGCATGGCATCGGCACACTGCACAGAACTCGGACTGCTCTTTGATAATCCATCGTGGAAAGGTTCTGACCTGTTCGGCGGTCTCTACGCCCACGAGCGGGAAGAACAAGCCAAGGCAATCCGCGCTATCTGGGCTAGCTTTGCGGCAACCGGTAAAGTGCGTGAAGATCTTGCACCAACAGCGCGTATCAAATTCAGCTAAAACGAAACACACGTCCGATTAGCCCCGGTGATGCGGAAACAAATCCGCAATAACCTCCGTTGCCGGTTTGCTCTCCGCGTTCTCAAAACCGGTGCCAGCCCATCCGTTGACGTGTTGCCAGACACCGGCATCCTTGGCTTTGGCGCGCAACGGTGCCGTTAGATAGTGCATGTGTGGGTAAACCGCGGGTGCTTTGGCATCCAGTTCTGCTACAAATTCATTGACAATCGCGCGTGCAGGGCGTCCGGTGAAAGCCCGCGTGATGCGCGTTTCGCCGATGCCTGAACGCAAAGCTTTGCGGTGAGCTTGGCTAGTACCCGCCTCATCGGTGAGAAGTAACAGCGTCCCCACGTGCACCGCGCTAGCGCCCAGAGCTAGCAGGAACTCAACATCTTGAGCTGAGCCCACTCCGCCGCCAGCACTGAGCGGTAGGTCAACGGCGTTCTGAATATCCCGGAGAATCTGGGGGAGAGCTACCTGGTTCGCATCGTCAAACACGTTAAATGTCGACTGATGACCACCGGCATCCGGTCCCTGAACACAGAGAAAATTAGCCCCGGCAGCCTGCGCAGAAACAGCGTCCGCGACGCTAGTAACGGTAACACCTACAGAAGTTCCTACTGACTGAAGTCGCTCGATAGCACCCTCGGGCGGTAGACCGAATGTAAACGTGGCAACCGGCAAGGGGTTAGCTTCAAGCCAGCTCACCAGAGACTCGAAATGGTTGGGAATGTTGATCTCAACGGACTGCATATCCAGCTCGTACTGATCACCGAACCGTTGCAGATCTAAGCGGTAAACATCCAATGCCTGCAAAGCAGACTCCGGCATGGACTGCTGAGGAACAAAAAGATTGACGCCAAACGGAGCCTCGGTCAAAGTGCGAGTCTGAGCTACCGCATCCGCCAGCTGGCTTTCATCGAAATAACCGGCAGCGAGCATCCCTAAGCCACCCGCGTTAGAAACAGCGGCCACAAGTTCAGGCGTTGTTGGACCGCCAGCCATCGGTGCTCCGATAAGCGGAAGTTTTAAATCGTTGAGACTAAATATGATGCACTCCAGAACCTTTAAGACTCATCCTTAAGTCGAGTTATAAATCCCAGTGCATTATTTTTGGTGCGCTCAATCTTTTCTTCGAGGCTCAGAGTTTCTTCCATCTGACGAATACCTACCGGCTTTTTCTTGCCCAGCACGTAATCGGTGCACGCCAAATTTGAGCAAAGATAGGTTCCGATGGTGTTACCGCGTCGGCCTGATTCCCCGGGGCGAGCAGCCGTATACATAGAAATACCCGAACCTGGATGCAAAGTCATGCAGAACTGACACATCTGCGCAGCTTTGCTTTGCGCCTTTGCTTTCTGCAACAAAACAGCCTGAACTTCACCCTCATGTTCAACCACTAGACAACCCTTGAGCGGACTCTTGGGATCTAGCCAGGAAAGAAAAATCTGATTGTCCCACTTTATCTCGCGCAAAGCAGGCAGGTTCAGGCGCTTAGCCTCGCCCTTGGAGCAATTGACAAAGCTCTTGCGGATGGTTGCCTCTGAAAGTTCATGCATAAATGCAAGTTTACTTTCAACTATGAGCGTCTGCAGCTCGCGCCGCTTTATATCTCAATGAGCGAATTGCCCCGCTCAGGAATTTTAACCTTTCTCGCCCCGTTGAATCTGGTGAACGCCAGAATCCCCATCGAAAGGTAAAAGACGTGACCTCACCTCTCTTTGAACCATTTACGGTTCGCGATATGACTACCCGCAACCGCATTTGGATCCCGCCAATGTGCCAGTACTCAGTGGAGAAAAAGGACGGCAAACCCACCGCCTACCACATCTCTCACTACGGAGCTCTCGCCTGCGGTGGCGCAGGTGCTGTCATTGTAGAAATGACGAACGTTGAACCCGAAGGCCGTATTAGCCCTTACTGTTTGGGGCTGTGGAGCGATGAGCACACCGAGGCTTTCAAACCGGTTGTTGAAGCTATCCATGCTGGCGGCGCCAAGGCAGGCGTCCAAATTGCTCATGCCGGACGCAAGGCTTCAACCACCGGTGAACTGGTCAAGCGCGAGGGTAGCGACTCCCTGCCAATCGATGAGGGCGGCTGGAAAACCAAGGCTCCCTCAGCCATTGCTTATCCCGGTCTTAAAGAACCACTTGAACTTACTGAAACTCAGATTGATGAGCTCGTTGAAGCCTACGGTTCAGCTACTACTCGAGCCGTTGAAGCTGGTTTTGACTTTCTAGAAATCCACGGCGCGCACGGTTATTTGATTACCGAATTTCTCTCACCGCTATCTAATCAGCGAGAGGATTCTTATGGCGGTTCACTGGAAAACCGCGCCAGGTTAGTTCGCCGCGTGGCTCAAAAGATGCGCGCTAATATGCCTGAGAATATGCCCTTACTCGTTCGCCTGTCGTCAACCGAATTTGTGGACGGCGGTATCACCGTTGAAGAAACAGCGCAGGTTGCAGTCTGGCTCAAACAAGACGGCGTTGATATGGCCGATATTTCAACCAGCGGTAACTACCCGACCCAGATGAAGATTTATGCTGGCTATCAGACTCCCATGGCGGCTCAGGTCAAGCGGGATGCCAGCATCCCTGTGGCGGCGGTTGGCATGATTAACTCGCCGCGTCTGGCCGAGTATATTGTGGGATCCGAGCAAGCAGACGTTGTGTTGGTAGGACGCGAGGCCTTGCGCAACCACTCCTTTGCTTTGGAGTGGGCTAAGGGACTCAATGTAGATATTGACTATATTCCCGCTCAGTATCGACGCGCATGGAATACCCGCCGCTAAATTCTGAGACTTTCACTTTCCGTGGATTTGCGCTGTAATTTTGGAGATTTTACAGCGTAAATCCACGGAAAGTTGGGTTGGAGCTCCAAAATACCCTAAACTCTGAGCGAACACAGGCGTTAAAAACCGCAGGGAGTACCGTGACCATCAAAATCATCGCCATCGGCAAGAAACACGAGAAATGGGTTAAAGAGGGCATCGACCGCTACGAAACCCGACTGCGTAAGCCGTGGGATATTACGTGGAACTTTCTCTCGCATTCATCCCTTGCAGAAGAACAGGCGCGCGCCGAGGAATCCAAACGCATCCTAGCTAAAGTCAGTCCCGATGATTATCTAATTCTCTTGGACGAACGCGGCAAGAACTTTAGCTCACCTGAACTTTCGCAACTGCTCAACCAGAATCTTGGACGCAAGGCCGTCACTCTTGTGATCGGCGGGGCGTACGGTGTGGATGACTCAGTGCGTCAGCGAGCAAATACCGTGTGGTCACTTTCAAAGCTGGTGTTTCCGCACCAGCTAGACATA
>JBHWPN010000023.1:0-7585 GCA_043424895.1 Rothia sp. (in: high G+C Gram-positive bacteria)
GGTGTAAGGGCAGGAGCGGGGGGCGGGATGGGGCTAAACGATCATATTGATCAAAGCAATCATGCCCACCACCACGATGACGATGCGCAACAGCACCGGGGGCAAACGGCGTCCGATTTTGCCACCCACCAGACCACCGGCAGTAGCACCAACCGCAAGACCAAGCACCACCCACCAGTTGAGGATGTCGAAGGCGAAAACCGTGAAGATAACGGTTGATACCAGATTCACGACGGCAACCAACATATTTTTCAAAGCGTTGAGTCCCTGCAAGGAAATCCCCATAATTATTCCTAAGAATCCCACCATGAGAACGCCTTGGGCTGCGCCGAAATAACCGCCGTATATGCCCAACAGCAAGACGGTCACAAACGTTAGGACAGGACGCCTAATCTCTGAAGCGTAAGGTTCGCCCGAAGACTTCTTGATGCTCTGCATGGTACGACGCTGAATAAGAGGTCCCACAGCAACCAGCAAAATTCCGAGCGCAATGAGGATGGGGACGACAACGTCGAACACTGTTGAAGGCAAAATGAGCAGTAAACTGGCGCCTACTAAACCGCCAATCAAGGATGCCGGAAGTAATTTTTTCACTACCGGTTTGAGGTTCGCAATTTCTTTGCGGTACCCCCACACACCCGAGAAGTTACCCGCTACTAAGCCAATACTGCTGGAGGTATTAGCAGTCAGGGCTGGATAACCAAACATCAGCAAAACAGGGAAAGTGATCAGAGTACCTGATCCTACAAGAACGTTGATGAACCCCGCTCCAAAGCCTGCCGCTACGATGGCAAGCGCGCCCATCAGGGTGCCTGTTTCAATCATCTCTTCCCCGTCAATTCGTTCCTCAACACCTGGGTTTACTCTTTTAGAGTTTATAGCCCGGGTAACTTATTCATCAGCCATCTGATTGGTTTCTTTCTACAAAAACCGCGAGCACGCAAAAAGCACAACACATCAAGCTTTTTGCGCGCCCGCGGCACACTTTTATTCAGTTATTTATTTACGAGAAAACGCGATTAGGATGCGCGTGCCTGGTCGTGAAGCATCCACTGGTCGGGGCCGAAGATTTCGTACTGAATCTGCTTACCCGGTACATCTGCTTCAACGAGTGCTGAACGTACAGCCTGCATGAAGGGTAGCGGACCGCAGAGGTAAACGGATGCGTTTGAAGGCACATCGAGCTTTGCCACATCTACGCGACCGAAGAAATCGCCTTGACCTTCTTCACCGAGGAAGGTGATGAGCTTGCCGTTCTTTAGCTTCTCAATAGCGCTCTTGTAGTCGTCCTTGAGCGGCCATGAGTCGTTGGAACGGTCACCGTGAACAGCTACAACTTCGCGCGCTGAGTCCTTCTCAGCAAGTTCTGAGACGAATGCGAGCATGGGGGTTACGCCGATGCCAGCGCTGAAGAGGTACAGCGGAGCTGAATCGTCATCGCCGAATGCGCCGAGGGTAACATCACCGTAGGGGTTTGAGATTTCTACAGTGTCGCCTTCTTTGAGTCCGTGGAGGATCTCTGTCATCTCGCCCTCGGGATCGAGCTTGATAGCTACGCGGCGCTGGCTCTTCTCTGAGGGGAGAAGGGTGAACTGGCGGGGCTGGCGCAAGCCGTCCTTAGCCTTAGCGATGATTGAGATGTACTGGCCTGCAACGGCGTCAGTCATGGGGGTTTCGTCTGCAGGTTCGAAGGTTAGATCAATAACGCCCTCACCTGATTCAGCACGCTTAACGAGCTTGAATTCTGACTGCATGACATCGTTTGCCTGCTGAGCGTAGAGACCCTTCTCTAGCTTGATAAGAGCATCTGCCATGAGCCAGTAAACCTCGGTCCAGGCTTCAGCAACTTCAGCGGTGCAAGCGTCGCCAAGGTCAGCTGCGATTGCTTCGAAGAGGTACTTGTAAACAGTGGGGTATTCCTCTTCTTTGAGGCCCAAGGACGCGTGCTTGTGAGCAACGCGTGAGAGTACTTCGTCGGGGTATGAGTTGGGGTTTTCTACCAGCCAGGATGCGAAGACGGCAATGGAGCCTGCTAATGCGCGGGGCTGGGTACCTTCGAGCTGTGATGAGCGTGAGAACATGCCGTCCATGAGGTCAGGGCGAGCAGCGAACATACGCTTGTAGAACTCGGGGGTGATGAAGTTAATGCGTTCTGCAATAACGGGAAGCGTTGCCTCGATGACGGGGCGTGACTTTTCAGATAGCACAATGTCTCCTTAGTGACACTCTGTCTAATAAACCAAAATCCAATTTAGCATATTAAATGCAATATTTAGGTTCAAGAAATACCCGCTTTCTTGGGGTCAGAAAGCGGATGATCTAGGATGCTAATGGCAAACACTTTTCAAGAGGTCCGAGCCCGAGCTCAACAAATACAGGGCCCATCTGGCTCTGATGAGGCAATTCAGCAATAATAATGGAATCGAGAGAAGCAAAAAAAGCCTCACGGGCACGGGCTAAAATCCCCCGTAGCTGACAGGACTGATTCATAGGACACGCGGAGTGACCGCCGGGAGTTTCGCACTCCACCATTGCAGTGTCTCCCTCCGTTGCCCGCAAAACAGCACCGATAGTAACTGAGCGCCCCTTTTCAGAAAGTACGACCCCACCGGCGCGTCCACGAGTAGCCTCTACCCAGCCGCGTCCTGCTAAAAATGCCACAGATTTTGCCACATGATTATAGGGCGTACCCACGCCCTCGGCAATCATCTGAGTTGAGAGGCGCTCCTGCCCATCTACCCCAGCTAGGAGCATCAGCACGCGCAGTGAGACATCAGAAAAAGCAGTAAGTCTCATACGCTATAGTTTTCCTCTCGAACGGATAGTTTCATACATAAGAATAGTTTTATCTTTAGAATTACCACATATCTCAAATGAGTAACATTGCTTACATTCTTTCGTGACCCTGCTTTTCGTCCCCACATATACCCGCACGGGGTCTAAATAGCCCGTAAGGCTAGGCTACTAGGCGGTAAGATATACATGCACAGAACGCTGCGATTACTTTAGAAAAATTTTTCTTTATCGTTTTGCGTGATTCTCTTACCCCTATAAGAAAGGATTATCTCAGTGTCACAGCTCGATAATTCAATCCAAGAACTTTTGCAGATTGAAGGCGCAACTGGCGCGGCTCTGGTAGATATTTCATCAGGCATGGCTCTTGCCTCATCCGGAAACCCCGGCTTCGACCTCACCGTTGCGGCAGCCGGTAACTCCAACGTTGTCCGCGCCAAGCTCAAAACCATGAGCGATCTCGGTCTCGATCAGAAAATCGAAGACATTATGATTACCCTGGGCAACCAGTACCACCTCATCAACGTTTTGAACACCACGGAAACTTCGGGTTTATTCGTCTACATCGTTCTTGACCGCAACACCGCTAACCTGGCACTGGCTCGTCACAAACTAAACGCTATTTCTTCACGTATTTCTCTATAACTAGAAAAACGACCTAACAACTTTTCAGTAACTTATTTACTGAGAAAATATTAGAAGAAAAATCCCGCGCTATCGTATTCGATAAGCGCGGGATTTTTATTTTAGATTTGTTCGCCGAGGACATCTTCCATCAAGGTATCCTCATTGGCTTCCTTGTTGTGCTGAATGGAGACAATCGAACCATCTCTCATCACGGCAATGCGATGGCACAGCTCAACAAGCTCACTCATTTCAGAACCAATAATCATAATCGAGGTTCCCTTAGCCGCAAGGTCTTTGAGCATGTCATAGATATCGCTACGCGCGCCAACGTCGATACCGCGGGTGGGATGGTTCAAAATGAGCAAATCACACTCAGTAGTCATCCATCGCGCAAGCGCTACTTTCTGCTGGTCACCGCCCGAGAGATTACCTATTTCGCCTTGAATGTTAGTGGTCTTGATGCGCAATCGTTGCACCTGGCTGACCACGTCACGAAGAGCAGAAACCTCATGCACAAAACCAGCTTCGTTTGTTCGATCGCCCATCAGCGTGCGCGCAATCGAACGCTCGTTAGCGATTCCCAACTCATCGTCATTATCCGAAAGGTAACCGATGCCGTAGGCTACCGCATCCTCGGGAGTATTAATTGAAATGGGTTGACCATCCATCTCTAGACAGTCATAGGTAACATCGGTGTTGACACCCACGAGAGATCCAGCGACCTCGTTCATACCAGAGCGTCGAATACCGGTAAGACCAAAAATCTCGCCCTGGCCAATGGAGAAAGAAACATCTTTCAGATAACCATTGTTGCTACGAAGGTTCTCAACCTTCAAGCGCACATTCTCGCCCTCGTATTCAGCCGGGCGGGTACCCAAAACCACATTGCGTTGCAACATTTTGTAGACAATTTCTTCAAAACCAGCGGTATGAGGGTTAACCTCAGTTGAGATTTCACCGTCACGCATAATAACAATGCGATCCGCCAACGACTGCAGTTCTTCAATACGGTGAGTAATGTAAATAACCGAGCGGCCCTCTTTTACAAGGCGGCGAGTGATTTCATGTAACTGAAAAATCTCATAATCATTGAAAGTCGCTGCGACTTCGTCCATCAACACAAGCTGAGTTTCCTCGGCTTGCATGCGCACAACCTCAATCAGAGCCTGCTCAGCACGCACCAAGTCGCCCATTTTTGCATCCGGATCGATATCTAGATTGACGCGTCCCAACAGTTCTAAGGCACGCTCACGCTGTTCTTCGGCAGGTTTATTGGCGTGATAGGACGCGCGGAAAATTGCCTGAGCAACAGTGAGCTCAGGGTCAACTTTAAACTTCTGACGGATGGATCCAATACCAACAGCCATTGCCTCTTCAGGAGTTTCAGCGACGTATCGCTCACCAGCGATTGTCATAGTACCGCTATCGGGCAGGTTGTAACCGCCCAAAATAGAAATTAGGGTAGATTTACCCGCACCGTTTTCGCCCAGGAGTCCAACAACTTCTGCGCGATTAACGTCAAAATCGACGCCGCGAAGCGCACGGGTGTGACCGTGTGATTTTGTCAGCCCTCGAATGCTGAGCAAATTGTTCACTTCTTGATCTCTCCTTCAGGGGCTTATTTACCCCAGACCTAACGGTACGAACTCTCTGCGCCAACGAGGCTCCAGTTTTATCAGAGGTTAGTTAATTTTTTAACAACGTGTTATGACTAGTAGATTCTACCGAGCGCACCATAAGTTATAGTAATCAGAATTTATAAGAAAAAATAGTTACATACAATCTTGTCTAAGATACCAGTCACCTGCAAGAAAAATTCGTGTTTTCACTAGGGATATTAAAGAAAATAAGCTAGTGAGATATTCACTGGAGCGAGCGTAGCAAGACGTAACTTTTGAATAAGCTGAGATTCCCTACGCCTCTTCTGTTTCTTTACCGCCTCACAGGTAACTTTGGCACCGTCACCCTCAGCTCTTTGAGTACACAAAAGCGACACCCATATAAATTGGGTGTCGCTTTTGTGCGTTAGACGTTATTTCCTAGAGCAATTTACTGCTGGATGCTGCGCGCCAGAATGTCGCGTTGATCCTTGATAGCCGGAGGAAGCTTATCGCCAAAGGTAGCCAGCCAAGTATCGATACCCGGGAGCTCCTCAGCCCACTCATCGGCTGAAACATTCAGCGCAGCTTTCAGTTCATCATCAGAAATCTCCAAGCCTGAGACATCAAGATCATCCTTGCCAGGTACTGTACCTACAAAGGTGTCCTGACCTTCAGCGGCGCCTTCTAAGCGATCGAAGATCCACTTGACCACACGGGAGTTCTCACCAAATCCAGGCCACGCAAAACCACCGTCAGCGGTGCGACGGAACCAGTTCACGTAGTAAATCTTGGGCATATTTTCTGCGCCGTACTTTTGCCCCAAATCCAACCAGTGCTGGAAGTAATCGCCTGCGTTGTAGCCGATAAACGGAAGCATCGCCATGGGGTCACGGCGAACAACACCCACTGCACCCTTTGCCGCAGCGGTGGTTTCGGATGAGAGGGTGACGCCCTGGAACACGCCGTGCTCCCAGCTCTTAGCCTCAGACACCAAAGGAACTGTGGTCTTACGGCGTCCACCGAAAATCATCGCGTCCAAAGGTACACCTTCAGGTGCGTAGTACTCTTCAGCGAGCATATCTACCTGAGAGATAGGGGTGCAAAAACGCGAGTTGGGGTGAGCTGCCGGGCGCCCTGAATCGGGAGTCCAGTCGTTGCCCCGCCAGTCAATCAAGTGGTCAGGAACCTCATCGGTCTTACCCTCCCACCACACGCTGCCGTCATCGGTGAGTGCAACGTTGGTAAAGATGGTGTTGCCTTGAGCAATCGCGCGCATAGCGTTGGGGTTGGTAGGCCAGCCAGTACCGGGAGCCACGCCAAAGAGTCCTGCCTCAGGGTTCACCACGCGAGCCTTGTTGTTTTCATCAAAACGAATCCACGCAATGTCATCGCCAATCATCTCGGCCTTCCAGCCGTCGATGGTGGGTTCCATCATCGCAAAGTTGGTCTTACCGCATGCTGAAGGGAATGCTGCAGAGATGTAGCGGCTCTTGCCTTCGGGGTTAGTTACTTTGAGAACCAACATGTGCTCAGCCATCCAGCCCTCATCATGGGCAAGAGCAGAAGCGATACGCAGTGCGTAGCACTTCTTGCCCAGCAATGCGTTGCCACCGTAACCCGAACCAAAAGACCAGATTTCACGGGTTTCGGGGAACTGAACAATGTATTTTTCGGGGTTGCAAGGCCACGGAACATCCTCTTGTCCCTCAGCCAAAGGAGCGCCCACCGAGTGCAAAGCCTTCACAAAGAAAGCCTTGGTCTCACTCATTTTATTCAGTACGTCGGTGCCGATAGTTGCCATGATGCGCATAGAGCACACTACATACGCAGAATCAGTAATCTCGATACCATACTTGGGATCCTTCGCATCCAGCGAGCCCATCACGAAAGGAATAACGTACATGGTACGTCCGCGCATTGAACCGCGGTAAAGCTCGGTCATGGTCTGCTTCATCTCAGCAGGATCACGCCAGTTGTTCGTGGGGCCAGCGCCTTCAGCAGTCTGAGAACAGATGAAAGTGCGCTCTTCAACGCGAGCAACATCGTCCGGGTCAGAGAACGCCGCGTAAGAATTTGGGAACTCATGGTCGCTCAAACGCACAAACGTACCCGCATCCACCAACTCGCCAGCAAGACGGTCATACTCCTCTTGGGAACCGTCAGCCCATACAATGCGATCCGGCTGCGTTAGCTCTGCAATCTCGCGCACCCACTGAACCAATTCAGTGTAGTTGGTCGGTGCATTATTGATGCTCTGCTCAGCTTCTGCTGTCAAAGCGGTTGACTTTGAAATGTCAGTCATCTGACGTTTCCCCTTTGTTGCTCCATATTTCAGCACTACGCTGTACTGAACTATTTGACGCTTCCGTAAAACCTCAAGCTCGCGCACCGGGATAAGCCCGGGAACGAAAAAACGCGCTAGAAACCTCAACGATTACATAGCGCGACTGTTGTCTTACAAAAACAGCTCACCTCTTCGTGATGTAACCAGATAACCATAAACTCCTCCGTTTCACCACGATTTATGAAATGTCGGAGAATTTTGAATGGCTAAAAAGGTGCTA
>JBHWPN010000024.1:0-9179 GCA_043424895.1 Rothia sp. (in: high G+C Gram-positive bacteria)
TGAGCGCTGCACAATGTTTGAGAGCTCTCCGGTCTCAACCACCTCGTGCCAGACCTTAGCCTTAGCGTCAGCGGTGGGAATGGATGCGGACGCGGTTGCCGCCGCCTGCTGGCCGTTTGAAGTGTTGTCCTCTTTCAGGGCTGCATCGATATCTGCCTGTGTGCGGCGTCCACCGGCTGCCAGTGAGGTGAGCAGAACCCAACGAAGATCGGTATCGATCTCAAGCTCCATCAGCTCTTCTTCACCGGTGAGCAGCGCTTCTACAGTGTCAAGCTGTCCTTCGGTGCGCGCCAAACGAGCAAAAGAACGCACAAACTGTAGCTGGTTATCTGAGCCAGGCTCTGCGGCCTTTGCGATATCCCACAGAGAATCCGCTGCATGAACCTTGGATTCTTCAACGGTGTCGCGGTCTACATACGAACGCAAGGTGAGCTCAAGGTTGCGAAGCTGAATCATGACAGCGGTTGAGTTAGTTTCTTTGCCAATGTTGTTGAGAACCAGCTCAACAAAGCGGCGGGCAGCCATTTCGCCGTCGCGAGTAGCGTCCCACAGGGCACCCCAGATCACGCCGCGAGCAATGGATGAGTCAATATCGCGCAGGTGAGCTACCACGGCGTCCATGGAATCGTCATCGAAGCGCACCTTAGCGAACGTCAGGTCTTCATCGTTGATCAAAATCAGGTCAGGACGCGGCTTGCCGGCTGCCTCAGCAACCTCGGTGAGCTCTCCGTCAACATCAATCTCAAAGCGTTCAGTGCGGTCGAGGGTCAGACCGTCGTAGTTGTAGAAACCAACCACCATACGGTGAGGACGCAGGGTTTCAAAGCCCTCTGCGTAGGTCTGCTTGATGGAAAGTGAGGTGATGTAGTCATTCTCATCCTGCTCAATCACGGGGGTCAACGTGTTCACACCGGAGGTCTCTAGCCATTTGCCGCTCCATGCACGTACGTCGCGTCCTGACTCTGTCTCAAGCTCAACCAACAGATCATCGAGCACAGTATTGCCCCACGAATGCTTATCAAAGTAAGTCTTGAGGGCCGCCATGAAGTTGTCCTGGCCAACCCATGCCACGAGCTGACGCAGAACGGACGCGCCCTTAGCGTAGGTGATGCCGTCGAAGTTCACCTGAACGTCGTGAAGGTCCTTAATCTCAGCAACAATGGGGTGAGTGGATGACAGCTGATCTTGACGGTATGCCCAGGTCTTTTCTGATGCTGAGAAGGTTGCCCATGCTTCCTGCGAGAAGCGAGTGTTTTCGGCTGTGGCAAGGGTTGACATGAACTCTGCGAAAGACTCGTTGAGCCACAAGTCGTTCCACCACTTCATGGTGACAAGGTCGCCAAACCACATGTGTGCCAGCTCGTGCAGAACGGTAATGGCGCGGCGTTCAATCATTGCCTCAGTGGTCTTGGAGCGGAAAATGTAGTTCTCCAAGAAGGTCACTGCGCCGGCGTTTTCCATTGCGCCCGCGTTGAACTCGGGCACAAAGAGCTGATCGTACTTATCGAAGGGGTAGGGGGTCTTGAACTGTTCTTCATAGAATTCAAAACCCTGACGAGTCAGCTCAAAAATGTCTTCTGAATCAAGGTAAGGCATGAGAGACTTGCGGGCAAAGACGCCGAGGGGAACTTCTCGTCCTTCAGCATTGGTCAAGGACGAGCGCACGGACTCGTAGGGACCAGCAATAATAGCGGTGATGTAGGATGAGATGCGCGGGGTCGGCTTGAAGTGCCAGGTCTTGGAATCGCCATTTTCATCAACCGACGTCTCGGACTGGTTAGATACCACTACCCAGTGAGCGGGTGCGGTGACAACAAACTCAAACTTAGACTTGAGATCGGGCTGCTCAAAAACCGGGTACACGCGGCGGGAATCAGGAACCTCAAACTGCGAATACAGGTACACCTCGTTATCCACCGGATCAACAAAGCGATGCAGGCCCTCGCCTGTGTTGGTGTAGAGCATGTCTGCATCAATTCGTAAAACGTTGGATGCTGCCAGCGAGGGAAGCTCGATGCGCACACCATCAGCCAGCGACACATCCAAGGATTCACCGTTGAGCTCAATGCTACGCACCGAATCAGTAATCGCATCGATAAAAGTTGAATCACCCTCAACAGCGTCAAAACGAATCTCAGTCACAGCAGAAAAAACGCGCTCGCCACGAGTTAGATCAAGCTCTACTTTATAAGACTGGACGTTGGTGATAATACGTGATCGCTCAGTAGCTTCTTCACGGGTAAGGTTCATACCTGGCATGAGGTTCCTTTCATCAAAGATCTTGAGGAGTTGGTCAAAACTGAAACTGTGGAGAGACAAGAACGTAGGGTGCCTCGATATAAAAAGTGCAATACAATCAAATAAGTAGACGCCAGCAGTTACAGTGCCACACAACACACTTTAGTGCTGTAGGCGTTCAAATCAGAAATTTTTCTTCTATAGCGAGAAGTGACAGGCTACTAAAGCGTACCTACCACTTTTCACCCCACATTTGCCTATAAAAGGAGCAACACTGTGCGAGTTCATATCGCAACCGACCACGCCGGTCTTGAGCTGAGCCACTACCTCATCGAATCCCTCACCGCTGAAGGATACGAGATGGTTGATCACGGTCCAGCCGAATACGATGCTCTAGATGATTACCCCAGCTTCTGCGTGAACGCTGCGCTCGCGGTCAAAGCAGATCGTGAGGCAGGACTTGATTCACTCGGTATCGTATTGGGCGGTTCTGGCAACGGTGAGCAGATGGCAGCTAATAAGGTTGAGGGCATTCGTGCCGCGCTAGTGTGGAACCAAAGCACCGCAGCATTGGCTCGCGAACACAACGATGCCCAGGTTGTTGCTGTAGGCGGTCGTCAGCACGAAAAAGAAGAAGCTCTTGAACTTATTAAGACCTTCTTGACTACACCGTTCTCAAACGACGAGCGTCACGTGCGCCGTATCCGTCAGATTGATGAATTTTCTTCAACCGGCGATATCGCTGGTAAGGATATCATCAAACACTAATAACCTGTCTTTACAAGGAAAATCGTGCCAGAAGGTCACTCCATACATCGTCTTGCCCGTCAGTTCAATGACGTTTTTGCCGGGCAGAAAGTTGCCGTCAGCAGCCCCCAAGGACGCTTTGCTGAAGGAGCTCAACTGATTGATGGTCACACCATTGATTCTGCTTTTGCCCACGGCAAACATCTGTTCGTGAGCTTTGATAATGAACTGGTGCTCAACGTTCATCTGGGTATCTATGGTGCGTGGACGTTTGGCGGGGACAGTGAGTTTACTGGCGCGTCCTCTATCGGGGCCCCTCGTACCATCGGCGAGAAAGAAACGGGCTCGGTTAGAAGTACGGAAGAGTACACCGGAGCGCCTCAGTCAAAGCCAACTGTTCGAGTTCGGATTGAAAGCCGGCACGGCTGGGCAGATCTTATCGGACCAACTGTCTGTCGAGTGCTTACCCCCGATGAAGTACGCGCAGTACGGTCTAAGTTAGGTCCCGATCCCCTCAACGACGATGCCGATCCCGAGTCCTTCTACCGTATTGCCGCGAAAACAGGGCGTCCACTCGGCGTAGTTCTGATGGATCAAAAAGCCATTTCAGGCATCGTCACTATTTTTAGAGCGGAATCTCTGTGGCGGCAAAAAATAGATCCGTTCCGTCCGGCTAAAGAGCTGGAAGCCAGTGAGCTTGAGGCACTGTGGGAGGACAACAAGCACCTTCTGCATATTGGAGTGCGGGTAGGGCGCATCATCACTACTGACCCCGAAGATCGCCCCGGCATTGCAGAAACTGAAGCCTGGCCAGAGTACGCCAACTACGTGTATATGCACCAGGGCGAGCAGTGTCGGCGGTGCGCTGCCGTAATTCGGGTTGAAGAGCTTGCCGGGCGCAAACTCTACTGGTGCCCGGGATGTCAAAAATAAATTAAAAACAAAAAGCCCACTGACTTGTGACGAGTCAGTGGGCTTTTGCATGAAGGATGCGACTTGCGACTAACGCGCGCGCCGGCTACCGTGCGGGTGAACCAGTTTGCGAGCGCGGTCTTTGAGACGCTGAATACGGCGGGAGCGGGTGATGTTGTGCGTGTAGTTCACAGCCCCGTCTGAGGTGTACTCGAGCATCGCAAAGACGTGAGATGCCATCAACACGTACACTGTGAATGTGCCCGTGTAGTTGAGGGAATCTCGCAACCAGAGTAGGGACGTGAATACCAGCGATACTGCCAAAATGGGCAAAATGATTTTGCGAGATCGCTGTCTGCCGCGCAAAACTCCAACAGCCAAAAGAATTTGCAAAATGGAAAGCGCAATCAGAGAAAGCACCAACGTGCTGTCGAAGACTTCATCTGGTTGTGTAGAGTGCTCGATTGCAAAAAGAAGACTGTTGAAATCACGCACGTCAGCAAACAGTGGTTCTTTCATCAGCCGCAACAGACCGTTTGCAAAGTGAAGTAGCGCGCCGATAATAACGAATGCTGATGCGAAGACGGTGCTCAGCGGAATCTGTTCAACTAACTCCCACGGGCGTCGGTGATGCGAATACTCAGATTCGGGGGAGAGATCCGGAATATCCATTTCTTCGGTGATCACATCATCGAGTTCAAGAATCGGTAAATCACCATCGGTGATGATGTTATCGCCGCCGCCGTTGCGTGAGTGGTAACCGGCAGAAAAATCTTCGATGACGTGATGGTAGGCTTCTTCATTGCCAAAAAGAACAGTGTCTACAACGTAGTCTCGCTCTTTATCGGTCTCAGCATCGATTTTGTGCGTCACCTGCAAAGTGAATAGTGAAAGACCAACAGCCCGATCAAAAGTTGCTGCGGCTACCCAATCGACCTCAGTACCCCCGGGAAGTTTCCATTCCGGCGGTGTCTTCCAAAAACGCACGTGGTGGCGTTTAGAGGGACTACCGTCGACCTCCTGCTGGTAGGCAAAATCCTCTTTGCGGTTGAACAGGTAGAGAGGTGAAACGGGGGCTGTCGGGTAGGGCTGTCGACGCAAAGTGCTGATAATAATGCGCCACGAACTCGCCAAAGTTACCGGCTCAGCCCGCAACCAGCCCGCCCGGCGCATAGCCCGATGAACATCAATAGACTCACCACGAATGCCGATATTTACGGGATCGCCCAGTAAACCATCGCCAGTTTGAGTTCTGCCAATAAAATATGCGGGCACGTACAAGGCAGTCATGATGCGGTGAAAACGAGGAAGCGTCATATAGGCTGCAATTGCCCAAATGAGCAAAATGAGCGGTACGGACGTCCAGCTTTTATTAAAGGCGGTAGCGAGTGTCACGACCGCCAGCCAGATAGAAGCTAGACCGGCAAAACCAAAATAGGCTTTGTCAATCCACCCGTTGAGGGCGGTGCGACCACCAACACCGGGTAAGTGCTTATGGGTTGTGGTGAGTGGTTCCTTGGTGTCGCCGCGGTATTGCGGGTAGCCCTGCATCTGGCGTATATCGAATTTCTCTGACACCGTCTGAATCCTTCACAAAAGACGCTTGGCGCCCAGCAGTACTGGGCGCCAAACAGAACATGTAACTGTAGAAAACCTAAAGAGCTTAAGCTTCTTCAGTTTCTACAACGAGTTCTACATCGCTGACGGTGAGCTCATCCACATCGCCTTCAACTAACTTGAGTTCAGCAACGTTTCCGGCAGCCTTCAAATCAGCCTCACCGGCGCGGACGCGCGCAATTGAGCTTGCATCTGCGGTAATGGTTGCTACCTTTACCTCGGTGCGCTGTTTGACCTTAGCTTCTGACTTAGACTTGCGTAAACCACCGAGAGCCAAGCCGACGGTAGGCAGAATTTCTGTATCTGCTCCATCGATGACGGCCGAGTAACCTTCAGCGGTGGGCCAGGGGGCACGGTGGACTGAACCTGCACGCCACCAGCTCCAAACCTCGTCGGTAGCAAAAGGCATGAAAGGTGCAAAGAGTCGAAGCATCGCATCCAGCGTGGTCGCAAGAGCAGCCAAAACTGAAGCCTGCTCCTCTTCACCGCGAGCGCCATAAGCGCGATCCTTGATGAGTTCTACGTAGTCATCGGTAAATGACCAGAAGAAGGTCTCAGAAATCTGCAGTGCGCGTGCGTACTCGTAGTTCTCAAATGCTCGGGTAGCTTCTTCAACCAGGGTTGCAAGACGTACCAGCAATGAGCGATCGAGTTCGTTGGTAACTGCCTGAGCTTGCTCAGCCGAGGTAATTACTGAATCCTGGGTCGCTCCGAGATTGAGCACGAACTTTGATGCGTTGAGAAGTTTGATTGCCAGACGGCGACCAATCTTCATCTGACCTTCATCATAAGCGGTGTCTGCACCCAGGCGAGCGGATGCTGCCCAGTAGCGAACCGCATCCGAACCGTACTTGTCCAAAACATCGTTAGGCACAACTACATTGCCCTTTGACTTGGACATCTTCTTGCGGTCCGGGTCAAGAATCCAGCCAGAAAGTGCAGTGTTGTACCAGGGCACACTGCCGGCTAGAGTTTCTGCACGCACGGCAGTTGAGAACAGCCAGGTACGAATGATGTCGTGACCCTGCGGGCGAAGATCCATGGGGAAAGTCTTAGAATGCAGTTCTTCATCAACACCCCAGCCGGTTGCAATCTGCGGGGTGAGCGATGACGTAGCCCAGGTATCCAGCACATCCGGGTCAGCAATGAAGCCGCCTGCAACCCCGCGCTGATCCTCGGTGTAACCAGCAGGTACTTCGGACGCGGGATCTACCGGTAGGGACGCGGCATCGGGAAGAATCGGGCTCTCGTAATCCGGCTCGCCCTCAGAATCTAGCTTGTACCACAGGGGGAAAGGCACGCCAAAGAAACGCTGGCGTGAAATCAACCAGTCACCGTTGAGACCCTCTACCCAGTTTTCGTAGCGTGAACGCATGAAAGCAGGATGCCAGTTCATCTCGCGTCCGCGCTCAATAAGCTTTTCGCGGCGGTCAGCGTCGCGTCCACCGTTGCGAATGTACCACTGGCGCGAAGCTACGATTTCAAGGGGCTTATCGCCCTTTTCGTAGAACTTTACGGGGTGCATAATCTTCTTAGGCTCACCCTCCATTTCACCGGCTTCAACGAGCATCTCAACAACTGCCTTCTGGGCTGAGAAAACAGTTGCGCCAGCCATGCGCTCGTAGCGCTTGCGTCCTTCTGTAGAAGTAATCCACTCGGGAGTTTCTTTAGCAAAACGACCATCGCGTCCGATAAGTGCGCGGGTATCAAGCTGCAACTCGCGCCACCAGGTGACGTCGGTGGTGTCACCGAAGGTACACACCATAGCGATACCTGCACCCTTGTCAGGCTGCGCCAGTGGGTGAGCCTTTACCTCGACCTCAACGCCGAATAGCGGTGAGGTTACCTTGGTGCCGAAGAGGGGCTGGTAGCGCTCGTCATCGGGGTGCGCTACCAGAGCAACACAGGCAGGAAGAAGCTCGGGGCGGGTGGTCTCAATCCAGACCTTCTCGCCATCCGGGCGATGGAACGAAATGCGATGGTAGGCGCCTTCGCGTTCTTTATCTTCCAGCTCAGCCTGGGCAACCGCAGTACGGAAGGTGATATCCCACATGGTAGGAGCCTCAGCCATGTAAGCGTTACCGGCTTCCAAATCCTTCAAGAAAGCAAGCTGGGAAACCTTGCGTGAGTGCGCGTCGATGGTGCGGTAGGTGCGTGACCAATCCACTGACAGCCCCAAAGTAGTGAATAGCTGCTCAAAGACTTTTTCATCCTCGGTAGCAAGTTCTTCACACAGCTCAATAAAGTTACCGCGGGAAATACGGGGCCAGTCACGCTGGTTCTTAGCGGGCTTCTCAGGAGCTTTGAAATCGGGATCGTAAGCAACTGCGGGATCACACAGAACACCGTAGTAGTTCTGCACACGACGCTCGGTGGGCAGACCGTTGTCATCCCAACCCAGCGGGTAAAAAACGTTCTTGCCGGTCATGCGCTTAAAACGCGCAATAACGTCGGTCTGAGTGTAAGAGAACATATGACCAACGTGCAAAGAACCCGACGCTGTCGGGGGAGGTGTATCAATGGAGTACACCTCTTCGCGCGTGGTGTTCTCATCGAACGCATAAGTTTTATTTTCTTCCCAACGCGAGGTGAGCTTTTGCTCAAGACCCTCAAGCGCAGGGCGATCAGGAACATTAATGGAAACGGGCGTGTCTGTGCCCAACGTATTTTCAGCCATGCTCGTAATTGTCTCATGTATTGAACTCAGACGCTAAGAGGGTATTAGCTTCAGCTGAATGAACAAAAACATATAAATTGGGTTCACTGACTTCACAATCAAAAATAAGCAGGACAATCGCTGTCTCTTACGGCCCAGGTTCATAAAATAAAGAAAGACTGAACTTATTAACCCGATCTCAAGGAGACCCACCATGAGCATTCCCACAAACCCCTTCGCATCCAACGCACACACCGGCAAAGTGGCTGTTGTAACCGGCGCATCATCGGGTATTGGTCGAGCCACCGTTGAACAGATGCGCGCCACTGGGTGGACGGTCTATGCCGTTGCACGACGCGAGGACCGCCTGAATGAACTGGCTGAACAAACCGGCGCTATTGGCGTCCCGCTTGATATCACCGATGAGGGCGCGGTCAACGCAGTCGCACAGAACATCGTGCAACAGCATGGCGGTTCCATTTCTACCCTCGTGAATATCTCTGGTGGCGCTCGCGGCGTTGATCCGGTAGGCAACGGCAAAAGCGAAGACTACCGTTTTATGTTTGAGCTCAACGTGGTGGGCACGCTGAACATGACTCGCGCTTTTCTGCCTGCCTTGCGCGCATCTGGCGAAGGTACTGTGCTGACCTTGACATCTACTGCTGCCGAAGCAGGATACGAAGGCGGTGCAGGTTATAACGCCGCCAAATTTGCTGAGCGCGGTATGACTGAGGCTCTGCGCCTGGAAGAAGCGGAGAACAACGTGCGCGTGATTGAAATTCGCCCGGGTATGGTGCACACCGAAGAATTCTCACTCAACCGCCTGGGCTCGGCGGACGCCGCAGACAAGGTGTACGCCGGAGTAGAAAAGCCACTGCTGGCTGAAGACGTTGCACAAACAGTTACCTTTGCGGTCAACGTGCCGCACCACATCAACCTCGACCACATCACCCTGCGTCCTGTTGCTCAGGCCGCACAGTACAAAGTGATTCGCAAATAAAAATCACGG
>JBHWPN010000025.1:0-8324 GCA_043424895.1 Rothia sp. (in: high G+C Gram-positive bacteria)
TTGTGGTGCCGAAGGCACCGATAAGGTGGTTGAATCCCACAAAATTAGGTGCTCGCATTTTGATGCGTTTAGGTTTTTCATGCCGCAGGCAACGAGCATGAACGAGCTACAGCCTACGCGTGAAGAGCAGCGAAACCTTGAACAGCCCGCGTGCTTGCACGCCAATATGGATGTCTATAAGTGGGCATATAAGCTTTTGCCGCTGGTTTCATCTGAGCTTCTGATGGATGCGTTCGAGCTAGCCTGGGAGGTGCGCGAGCTCGACATGAAAGCGGCACCGTACGACTTGAAAGATTGGGGTTATGAGCCGGTTAAAGTTGAAACTACCGAAGGTAAGGCGCAATACATTCACATTCAACGAGGGTTCGCCGAGCGCTCGGTAGAGCTTAGAAATCGTCTCCTCGCGGTCGTCGAAACGTACAGGTTCGCGCTTACCGAAGCTGTCTAAGAAGTTGAGAAGAAAGAGGTAATGATGGCTGAGTCGCTGACTATTGCAGAAACCGCTGAGTACCTGGGCGTGAATGAGTTTTCAGTCATGACCTGGTTTGGTGAGGACGCCCTGGTTCAAGATGAATCTGCCCCAGGCATTAGGTTTACAAGGGCCTCTGTAGACGCCTTGAAAGAGGCTTTGATGAACCGTAAGAGTGAATCGCGCACCATGATGCGTGGTTTTGGCGGGGAATACTAATCTTAAGCAGTTAGTCAGGCGGGTTAATAGGATGCGACCGGTCAACTGGCTCGGGGCTGGCGGTCAAAGGGAAGTTGGCCGGTCGCATCCTACTTGCTGTGGTTAATACTCCTATTTGCCGCGGCGCTGTGCTTGCCTTTCCAAACTAGACGGTAAGTAAATCCCATATAGCGCAAAACCTTACGCAATATTGGCTGTCAAGTGATACAGGTAACCTATTTGTCACATTCGGCGTGTAGGCTTACAAACACGAGACACCCGATAAAAGGAGTAGACCCCGTGTCAGATAACAATCTTTTGACTGTGGATCAGGTTGCAGCTGCCCTCGGCATTGAGGAGTCAGCGGTGAAGTCGCTTGTTGAGGAAGGAAAGCTGACCCCCGCATCCGGCGGTGAAGACGGTCTCAAGTTCTCACCCGAGTCCTTGGGCGCACTCAAAGACAGCGGTTTTGGTGGCGATACCTTGCGCGGAACGCTCAACGGCACCGATCTCATCTAAAGTTTTATACGTTAGAACCCACTCAAGAGGGGCTCAACCGGGTAATGGTTGAGCCCCTCTTTGGCTGTGTTTTTAAAAGGATTTAGTAACCCGTTAAAGTCTGCGAACGCTTCTTACGAGCGCGTAATCTGCTCACCGCCATAAGCACGGGAATAATAAGAGCTACCAGCAGTAGAACCGCCACAATGGGCAAAAAGATGGCTGCTAAAGAGAGCAACACTGAGGTGGCGTCCTCGGCTGTCGATACAACGGGGGCACCCACGCCGACGGTTGCACCGTTGATGAGCGGACGCGTCGTCATTTTAAACAGGTGAACCAGCAAGGCAATCACAATGCCCACGACGATGGCGACCCACGCCCCTGATTGTATATAGGCTTCGGGGTCGGTGACGGTATCGCTCCCACCCACGCTAAACCCGGCGATGTTAGAAACTGCGGTAGACCCAAAAACAATGCCACCGGAGGTTGGGCGCACGATGGTTTGAATAAAGTCGTTGACCGTATCGACGGCAGGGATCTTGTCAGCCACTACTTCAAGGGCAAGAAGCGCACATAAAATAATGAGCACCCACCCGTTAGAGAGCCATTCGAATCCGCTACCGAGGTTCACAAATTCGGTGTAGCGATCCAGCGCACCCAGCACAAGCAGAGGGATATAGGCGTTGAGGCCAGCGGATGCGGCAAGCCCGGTTCCTGTCAGAAAATCCATAGTTACATCGTATAGTCTCTGATTCTTAGATTACGCCTGGGCTCTTGATAATGGGGTTTTCATGCTCCCGAGCTGCAGATTTGTGGCGTAGTGAGACATGAGTGGCTACATCCAGCGCGCCCAGGTTACTCCAGCTCACATTTTCAGGTTAAGATAATTAACGGTCAATCGTTACCTTTTTACGCACATCTAGGAGTGCCCATACTATGGCCCGTATTGTTGTTGACGTTATGCTCAAGCCTGAAATCCTTGACCCTCAGGGTAAGGCTATTGCTAACGAGTTGCCCCGCATCGGTTTGAAGAACTTCACCGATGTTCGCCAGGGCAAGCGTTTTGAACATACCGTTGATGGTGAGGTTACTGAAGAGCTGTTAGCGCAGGCTCGCGAAGCCGCCGCTGAGCTTCTCTCAAATCCCGTGATTGAGGACGTCGTCAACGTTGAAGCACTGGAGGACTAAGCATGGCTGAGTCTTTGGCTCCTACTGAAGTTCCCTTGGTGGGTGACTTCTCCCAGACCACTACCGACTCCGCACTGGCTGATGTGCGTGTTGGTGTTATTACTTTTCCCGGCACTCTTGATGATCGCGACGCTGCTCGAGCTGTTGCTCTTGCCGGTGGCACCGCTGTACCGCTGTGGCATAACGCGGCTGATCTACAGAATGTAGACGCTGTTGTTGTACCCGGCGGTTTTTCGTATGGTGACTACTTGCGCGCGGGTGCTATCGCTGCGAAGGCTCCGATTATGGAGAAGGTTATTGACGCCGCTAATTCCGATGCTGCTTTGCCGGTTTTGGGTATTTGCAACGGTTTTCAGGTGTTGACTGAAACCCACCTGTTGCCCGGTTCAATGATTAAGAACGATCACCGTAAGTTCATTTGCCGCGACCAGGTTCTGCGTATTGACAACAATGAAACCGCATGGACTTCTGACTTTTCAAAGGGTCAGGAAATCGTTGTGCCCTTGAAGAACCAGGATGGCCAGTACGTTGCCGACGCTAAGACTCTTGAGGCTCTTGAAGCTGAAGGACGCGTCGTCTTCCGCTACGTTGGCGTAAACCCCAACGGCTCACGCAACGACATTGCGGGTATTACCAATGCACGTGGCAACGTTGTTGGCCTCATGCCACACCCGGAGCACGCTGTTGAGCCCGGTTTCGGCCCGGATTCCTCCGGTTTTGGTGATGTTGCTCTGCGCGGTGGCGCGGACGGGCTGGGTGTGTTCACCTCGGTTCTCAACAAGCTTGTTTCAGCGCGCTAAGCGTCTGCCCTATTTCAAGGAATTTTTACGATATGAGTGAAAAGCAGTTCAATCTGGATACCGTTGAGAATGCGGCGGCTACTCCGGACACCGAGCTCCCCTGGGCTGAGCTTGGTCTGAAAGAAAACGAATTTGAAGACGTCAAGAAGATTCTTGGCCGTCGTCCTACCGCAGCTGAGCTGGCGATGTACTCGGTCATGTGGTCTGAGCACTGCTCTTACAAGTCATCCAAGGTTCACCTCAGGCAGTTCGGTGCCAAGGTTACCGACGAGATGAAGAAGGATCTGATGGTCGGTATCGGCGAGAACGCCGGTGTGACTGATATTGGCAACGGCTGGGCTGTGACCTTCAAGATTGAGTCGCACAACCACCCCTCCTACGTTGAGCCCTACCAGGGTGCAGCAACCGGTGTCGGCGGCATTGTGCGCGACATTATTTCGATGGGTGCCCGTCCTGTAGCTGTGATGGATCCGCTACGCTTTGGCGCAATCGACCACGAAGACACCGCACGCGTCCTACCCGGCGTAGTGTCAGGTGTGGGTGGCTACGGCAACTCGCTGGGTCTGCCCAACATCGGTGGCGAAGTTGAATTCGATGAGTGCTACCAGGCTAACCCGCTAGTGAACGCGCTGGCTGTTGGCATCATGCGCCACGAAGATATCCGCCTAGCAAACGCATCTGGTGTTGGCAATAAGGTCATTCTCTTCGGTGCTCGAACCGGTGGCGACGGCATCGGCGGTGCGTCCGTTCTGGCATCTGAGTCATTCGATGATTCCAAGCCCTCCAAGCGTCCCGCTGTTCAGGTGGGCGACCCCTTCGCAGAAAAGGTACTCATTGAGTGCTGCTTGGAGCTATTTAAGAACTCCATTGTTGAGGGTATTCAGGATTTGGGTGCGGCGGGTATTTCCTGTGCAACTAGCGAGCTGGCATCCAACGGCGATGGCGGTATGCACGTTGATTTGACCAAGGTTCTGTTGCGCGACCCCACCCTGACTCCGGGCGAGATTCTCATGTCAGAATCTCAGGAGCGCATGATGGCTGTTGTCACCCCCGAAAACCTCTCACGCTTTGAAGACATCATGAAAAAGTGGGACGTTGAGTACTCCGTACTGGGCGAGGTTACGGGTTCTGGCCGCCTAACTATCGAGTGGGACGGCGAGATCATTGTTGACGTTGACCCCAAGACCGTTGCGCACGACGGCCCCACCTACGAGCGTCCTTACGCCCGCCCAAAGTGGCAGGATGACGTTCAGGCTGATCACTTCTCAGGTTCAGAAGCCGACGCGCAGCGCCCCACCGGCGGCGCCTTGGGCAACGCAATCTTGGAGCTCATGGCTGGCCCTAACCTCTGTTCAAAGTCATGGATCACCAACCAGTACGACCGCTATGTTCAGGGCAACACCGCTCTGGCAATGCCGGACGATGGCGGCGTGGTTCGCGTGGACGAGAACACCGGGCTGGGCGTGGCTCTTGCAACCGACTCAAATCCCCGCTTCACCTACCTTGATCCTTACGAGGGTGCACGCGCATCCCTAGCTGAGGCTTACCGTAACGTGGCAACCGTGGGTGCTCGACCCGTTGCTGTATCTGACTGCCTGAACTTTGGCTCCCCCGAGGATCCGGATGTCATGTGGCAGTTCGCTGAGGCTGTTCGCGGCTTGGCTGATGGTTGCATGGAACTCGGTGTTCCTGTGACCGGCGGTAATGTTTCGCTCTACAACCAGACCGGCGACCGCGCCATCAACCCCACCCCCGTTGTGGCAATGATGGGTGTTATGGACGACGTAACCCGCCGTACCCCTTCGGGCTGGTCACAGGCTGAAGACGGTCAGGCAATCTACCTGCTGGGCACCACCCGCGACGAGTTGGACGGTTCTGAGTGGGCACGTTTGAAGGGTCACTTGGGCGGCCAGCCTCCCAAGGTTGATCTGGCGTTAGAGCGCATCTTGGGCGATATGCTCGTTAACATGAGCCGTGACGGCATGATTGATGCTGCACACGACGTCGCAGCCGGTGGCCTGGCAGCAACCCTCGTTGAGTCCTGCCTGCGCTTCAACACCGGTGCTCGCATCGGCCTAGGCGAAGTTGCAGAGCGCGATGGTGTGGATGCTTTCACCATGCTCTTCTCAGAGTCACTGGGACGCGTGGTTGTGTCTGTTCCCCGCAGCGAAGAGGTTCGCTTCAAGGACATGTGCACCGCCCGCAACTTCGCCTTCGCACGCATCGGTGTGGTGGACGCGGCCTCCAACGCACTAGAAATTCAGGGCGAGACAACCCTTACCCTGGATCAGTTGCGCGAGGCGCACGAGGGTACCATGTCACGCTACTTCGGTGAGGTAGCGCAGGGCTAACCCCCTCCGCCGCGTAGGCAACTACATACAGTATTCCCGAGCTACATATGATTTTCGTGTGTGGCTCGGGAATTTCGTATGTAGGGACGCAGGAGGCATCTCATCCTTCAGCAGGATGCTGCCGCGCCGCCGCGTCCTCTAGAATGAGAAAAACGCCCCCGACCCCGGAAAGCCTATGAAAAGTTCTCGCTCACCAGTTGTTCCTCGCGCCGAAACCCGACAGAACATCGACCCTTTTTTAGGTCTGAGCGAGAGCCAAGTCTCCCAGAGGGTGCAGGCAGGGCAGACCAACACCGTTGATTCCACGACCTCCCGGAGCGTGTGGACCATTGTTCGTACCCACCTCTTTACCCTCTTCAATCTGGTACTGGGTTTGTGCGGTCTTGCGGTTGTTCTTCTAGGACGCTGGCTCGACACCCTCTTTTTATTGGCGGCCATTACCAACGTGGTGGTTGGGTATGTTCAGGAGTACTCTGCCAAGAAAAAACTAGATCAGATTGCGCTTTTACGTCGCGACCCTGCAACTGTTATTCGTGATGGACGCGCGCAACAGGTTCCCTTAGATCAGCTAGTGCTGGATGATGTGGTGGTTCTCAAGCGCGGTGATCAGGTACCGGCTGATGCAATCGTCCTTACCTCTGACGGGCTGGATCTTGATGAGTCAATGCTGACCGGTGAGAACGATCCCGTGGCTAAGACCCCCGGCGATACAGTGCTCTCTGCCTCTGCGGTGGTGGGTGGTACCGGGCGCGTGCAGATTTTTGCGGTGGGTTCTAACTCGCACGCCAATAAGCTGGCGCAAGAAGCTCGCAAGTTCTCGCAGATTAACTCTGAATTGCGGGCGGGCATGGAACGCGTAGTCAAGTGGATTACGTTCGCACTTATTCCGATTATTGCGATCGTGGTGAATGGCCAGATGGTGGCTGCCGGTGGCTGGTCGCACGCCCTCTCTAGCGGCGCGTGGCAGGATGCAACTATTGTCGCCGTCTCATCGATTGCGTCTATGATTCCGCAGGGTTTGGCACTAATGACCACGATTTCTTTCGCGGTTGCGGCTGTAAAGCTCGCGCAGGATGAGGTGTTGATTCAAGAGCAACCAGCCGTTGAGGTTCTCGCGCGTGTGGATGTTGTCTGCTTTGATAAGACCGGTACGCTGACTGAAGGTGGCGTAGGTTTTGATGCGACTCATTTACTTGGTTCTGCCCCCGCTGGCTGGATGCAAGCGCTGGCGTGGTTTGGTGCCGATGAAAACGCTAATCCTACGGCAGCTGCTTTAGCTGATAAGTTCACCGATGTGCCGAGTGAAAAAGCGACCGGAGTTATTCCGTTCTCGTCAGCACAACGTTTTTCTGCCGTAGAACTTTCTAGCGGTGCGTGGGTTTTGGGTGCTCCGGAAGCCCTTTTGCAACCGGGGACGCCTGAGCGAACGCACGCAAGCCAGCTGGCAGCATCCGGCTTACGCACCATGGTGTTGGCACACGCATCCGCACTGTCCCGCGATGCAGAAGGCAAAGTTCTTACCACTAAGCCCGATGCTGTAGCTGTTGCACTCATTACCTTCCGCGAGCAGGTACGTGCTGAGGCGCCGAAAACCCTACAGTACTTCACTGCCCAGGGTATTGATCTTAAGGTGTTCTCAGGCGATAACCCGCAAACCGTTGCCGCCGCAGCCAAACTCGCCGGTATGGAGGTAGAAAACGGTGCGATAGACGCGTCCGCATTACCTGATCACGGTACAGAACTAGCGCAAGCGGCCCTCACCCACAATGTCTTTGGCAGGGTTTCCCCTGAGCAAAAGAAAAATATGGTTCTCGCTCTGCAAGAAGCCGGGCACACCGTGGCTATGACGGGTGATGGCATCAATGATGCTCTCGCCCTCAAACACGCTAATCTTGGCATCGCAATGGGCAACGCGGCCTCAGCAACTAAGGCTGTATCGCGTCTTATTCTTCTTGACGGGCGCTTTGACCGCCTTCCTTCTGTTCTTGCAGAAGGACGCAAGATTATTGCCAATATCGAACGCGTTACTAACCTGTTTCTTACAAAGACCGGGTTTGCGATTGTGCTCGGTGTTCTTTTAGGTGTACTGTGCTGGCAGTTTCCGCTACTGCCGCGCCAGTACTCCACAGCCGATCTTTTGATCGTCGGCGGTCCCGCCTTCTTCTTGACGATGATGCACAATACCCGCCGTTATGTGCCCGGGTTCTTGAACCGCGCCTTGCATTTTGCGGTTCCTAGCGCCCTTATCATCGCGATTTTGCTGATCGTGTTGAATTTTGTGGGACGAGCAGAAGAAGCTGCCGGTAACGTATCCCTCACGCAACTACAAACGGCTACGCTGATCACGCTGGTGATGCTCGGTCTGTGGAACCTCACCACAGCCATACGCCCCTTTGATCTCAAACGCATAGGGTTAGTGGTTGCTATGTACTTTGGGTTAGTACTTGCAGTGTGTGTACCAATTTCGCAGTGGTATCACCAGTTCGCGCTTCCGACCGGCGCCCTTCTAGGGTGGACGCTAGCACTGGGCGTGCTCGGTAGCGTGCTGATTGAAGGCAACTACCGCTACCATCAACGGTGGCTTCGCAAGCATCATTCGGACGCTGTAGCCGCGGCAAAAGAAGCTAAATACTAGAAATTTTCAGGGCGGTTTTTCATGTGTTGCGGATTGTTACGAGCCGGAGTAGAGTAGGCATCGAATTTGGTGTGAACCAAGTAGTAATCATCAGGATTGTTACTGACAATGCAGGCAAGACCTGAGTTACTCATTTATCTGAACGTAGCTTGCGCGCAGGGCAGAAATGTACCCGCACGCATCGT
>JBHWPN010000026.1:0-7056 GCA_043424895.1 Rothia sp. (in: high G+C Gram-positive bacteria)
CCTTAGCAGGCGCGGGACGAGCGACACCCTCAACCGGGTACGGTGCGAGGATTCCTGCCCAGTAGCCCAAGATGCCAACGATGAACATGCCGAAGATGATCCAGATGGCATTGACTTTCTTGCGGAGCAACCACATGCACAAGAAGGTCAGTAGCAAAGCGAGCATGCCTGGTAGCAGGGAGTCGAGAACTGACTGCACGGTTGTCACGACTTCTTTGCCACTTTGGTCGGTGTACCGCGAGAGTTCCATGGGCACGTTGATGGACGTCCATTTAGAAACCAGCGAACCCATGACGAACAGACCGACGATGGATGCCATCTGGGTGAGTCGGCGCAGGGTATTGCCGCCAACTTCAGAGACAATTTCGACGCCCTTTTGGTAGCCGATCTTGAAGCCGAACCAGCGGGTGGCAAAACGCAAAATACCCAGACCGAAGAAGAACAACAATGGGCCAAGGATGCTACCGCTGAGCGCCAAGGACGCGCCGAGTGCGGCAAGAACCGGGCGGGCAGTGCCCCAGAAGATGGGATCGCCAACGCCTGCCATCGGACCCATGAGACCGATTTTGACGTTGGTGATTGCGGCGTCGTCAATATCTTCGCCCGCGGCTTTTTGGCGTTCCATAGCGGCTGTCACACCTGCGATAGGTGAGGCCACCCAAGGCTGAGTATTAAAGAATTCCAGGTGACGCGATAGTGCTGCCGCTTGGTCTTCTTTGGTGGTGTAAAAACGCTTGATCGCGGGGATCATGGTGACTGCAAAACCGATAGCCTGCATGCGCTCGAAGTTGAAGGAGCCCAGCAAGAAGGTGGAACGCAGGTAGGTCGAAACGTAGTCGCGCTGGGTGAGGTCCTGCGCGGGCATGCGGGTTTCAGTCTCGGGTAAAGCGTCGGCAGGGGTTGCTGCGTAGGACGCGACCTTGTCTGATGAGACGTTGTTGGTAGTCATGAGAGCCTCCTACTCAAGCTCGTTGTCAAGATCGTTGCCAGCTCCGGCTGTAACCGGGGCGGGCGCTTGAATGGAATCGTGGAATGCGGGGTTGAGCTGAACGTAGACCACTGCCAGGCAGGCGCCAATGATGCCCAGACCCACGAGGTTGAGGTCGGGAATGAAAGCAGCCAGTACAAAGCCCAGGAAGAAGAAAGGCATGAGTGCCTTTGCTTTCATCATGTTGATAACCATCGCGTAACCGACGACCACGATAAAGCCACCTGCAACCTGCAGACCCGAGGTAATGACCTCGGGAATGGCGTCCAACCAGCTTTGAACGATGTGCGTACCGGCAACAGCGGCAACCGCAGCGGTGGGGATAGCAACGCGCAGACCCTGCAAGAGCAGACCCAAAAAGTGCATTGCTTCGACGCCTCTAAAGTTTGCCTGACGGGCGAACCTATCGGCCTGATGTTGGAAGAAGACCGTAATGGTGCGAACAAAAATAGTGAGAACCTGGCCCGCTGCAGCAAGAGGAACAGCCAGTGCAATACCTTCACCGATGGACTGATTACCTTCAATAACAACGATGGTTGCAATCGTTGAGGCAAGAGCGGCATCCGGCGCCATTGCTGCGCCGACATTCATCCAGCCCAGCGCAATGAGCTCGAGGCTACCTCCTAGGATAATGCCGGTTTGCAGATCACCGAGCACCAAACCCATGAGTGTACAGGCAATAATCGGGCGGTGGAACTGGCGCTCATCGAGCACAGATGCCATACCGCACACCAAGGCAACAAGAATTACCAGGGTAAATTCGAGGGGATTCACTTAGATCAGACCCTTCTCTTTAAGCTTTTTCATCATGTCTTCGCGGCCGGTATTAGGCAGCTGCTGAATGGTCATTTTCACGCCGCGTGCATCGAGCTCTTTGTAGGCTTCAATGTCTTCGGGGGAGGCATACACAGCTTCTGATAACTGCGTGTACCCATCGCGGTAGTTAACACCACCGACGTTTACCTCTTTAATCTCAACGCCTTCGTCCATCAAACGCAGAACGTCCTGCGGATTTTCAACCACGAACATGGTTTTCATGCCGGTGTACTTGGGGTTCTTATAAACTCTGCCGGTCTTGGCAATATCAAGCACATTGGTTTTGATCTGTGAGGGCGCAACCTGCAACAAAAGAGTCTTGCGAATCTTGTCCTTGGCGGCAGAATCGGACGCGGCAATCAACGTTTGCGGGGAAATGTAGTTTGCCCAGTTACCCGCTACCTGACCGTGAATTAGACGAGAGTCGATGCGCGTAAACACGTTGATCATCGTCCCGTTCCCGGTAGCTTGTTGGTCTGCGCGTCCTGGGTTTTCTGCAGTCGGAGCGTTGTGTGCAGCTGCTACCGGCTGTGTTTCGGAGGCGCCCGCGTCCTGCGCCGACGGGTTCATAATCTCCTGGAAAGAACGCACACCCTTGGTACCTGCGGTCGTCGCTTTCTTAACAAGGGACGCTAGAGTCGCGTTCTTTCGGGATGCGGCGCTGATAGTTTCAATCAGCATGGGAACGTTGACGCCAGAAACAACATCAACCGTAGAATCTTCAGCTGCCACGCGAGCTGCTGCGTTGTAGGGGCTACCGCCAAAGAGATCAACCAAGATGAGGGTCTTAGTGGACTCGCCAGCAGAAGACATAATTGCCCGGTACTTCTCGATGAGATCGTCGGGTCCTTCACCGGGCACAAAGGTAACCGGGTGAACGTTCTCGGTGTTACCAAGAATCATGCGTGCTGTGGCGAGAAGCGCGGGTGCGGATTCTCCGTGGGCAGCCACGATAATCGTGACCATGATGGTCCTCTCAAATTCAATGAATGTGCGAGACTACCCGCAAAAAGTGCGGGCTCTTAGCTTTCATTGTAGGGAAGTGTGGAACATAAATTCGCATGGGAGAGGCGGAAAACGTGCCAAGATTGGAACTTTCACAGAAGTGGCATGAGAGATTGAAGTGCTACATCTTTGCGTCCGCGACCCCAATGGTTTACGCGTCAACTAGATTGCTCGGCGGTTCCTGTTGAATCGTCATTCCACAGCTCCCGCGCCAAGCGGGCAATATGAATGGCGAGGTAGGTGAGCTCGTCATCGGTGAGATCCTGATCAAGATGCATCTCAAGTAACAAAAGTACTTTTTGCGCACACGCGAAAGCCTTAGGATAGCTGGTGCGCATCGCTTCGGTCACCATGGGCATCGAGGGGCCACTACCGTCACGCTTCTCGAGGCTCTTCTGATCAGTACGCACAAACAGGTAGCGCAGGTGCGTTACAAAACGCGCCACACTCATTGCACTTTGATCAACCTCGTGACCGTAGATAGTTGAGATCATCTCAAAAATCTGCGAGAACACTTCAGTCATGCGGTAGGTGCGGCTCATATCTTCGTACGCAAACTGCGAGTTAACTAGGTGCAGCGCCATCGGAATGGCCTCTTTATCAGCCAACTGCACGCCCAGGCGCTCGCGGACGAGATCCACAGCGTGGCGTCCAAACTCAACTTCTTTGGGGTAAAGCTGCGAGACTTCTAAAGTGAGTGGGTAATCAACCTCAATACCCTCGCGCTGGCGTATGATTGCGTAGTTGATGTGGTCAGCCAGCGGAATAATGAACGAGTGAGAAATCTTGATGCCGTGGTTATTAATGAGCTCCTGCTCAAGTTCGGTGGTGAGCGAAAGAATCTCAGAAGGGATCTGCTCCAGCGACCACGTGAGGCGCTCGTTGGTGGTGCTGCTGTCAGGCACAAAAGTCTGCTCCACCTTGGTGGGATCAATCATGTCACCTTTACGCTTGCCAAAGGCTAGGCCTCGCCCGATGACAACCACTTCTTTACCTTTAAAGTCAGTGCTCAGAGCGACGTTGTTGTTGTAGATGCGTGAAATGCGCACTGTCGCTCCTTTCACGTGCAGAAGTGCCCAAAATGAGTGTCTCTCTATCTTACGAGAAACCCCAACCATAAGATAGTGACCACAAAACTCCCAAAAATAGCCGGTTTTACGGGAAAATTTGGGAGTTTTATGGTCACTAAAACGAGGTGGTATCCGGTGACTGTATGGTGCTCTGCAGTCTGTAGATGCGATTCGTTGTGCAGGTGGATTTTAAAAGAGAAGAGGCTCGCGCCGGGGGGAACCACAACCACCGACGCGAGCCCGTCTTGAGTGAACCGCGAGGAATTTTCTAGGAAATCCGCTCAAGCGATTCATGTCTCGCACACACCCTTGCGGGTGCAAATTTAGTTGACAACGAAATAACTATAACCCTAAAAGTTTTAAGCACGCAAGTTAAACAGCTGATTTTTTGAAAATTTTTTAAACCGTTTTTGGCGGCAGGGTTATATACTGGCTAAATCAACGCTAAGCAAGCGTATGTTCTAATTCACCTGATGTTACTGGTGAGTACATAAAACCCCTAGTGAGATGCAGAATCCGGGTAGAGAACCCTTTAAATCAAGGATTTATGGGGATGATTGTCGGCGGGTGAACTGATTGTCCGCTCCTTAAAAAAGATAAACAAATCACATTAAAATTCAAAAATTAAAAACTCATCATTATCCCGCTAACTTATCAACTTTGGGTATATTCACCAATTGGTAATTTATTCAACACGCAGTGTGCTGAGTAGTTTTGAAGTGTTAAAGACAGGTCTCAAGTGCCCGTGTAAAGGCTTATTCACAAGGGGGTTGAAACTGCCGAGAACAATAATCTCAGCGATTAACCCCTCATGCTCTGTTGGCTCAGTTAAGAAACTGCTGTGCATCCTTATAGCAACAGCTATGTATTCCTTAAAATCACCGCATAGTTACTCCTAATATGACGCTACACAGCTACGCTTGTACCTATGAGCAGTAAAGCAACAGACATCGCCAAAAACCTTCCAAAACTTGAACACCTCGACGGCAGCCCTATTCGCGCTCTCGTGGTAGATGATGAAGCAATGCTCGAAGAGCTTATTAGCGTCGGTCTTCGTATGACGTGCTTGGAAGTAAAATCGGCAGGCGATGGACCAGCCGGTCTTGCCATTGCTCGCGACTGGCGTCCAGACGTCCTAGTACTCGATATTATGATGCCCGGTTTTGATGGAGTTGAGCTACTCTCACGCGTGCGCAAGCTCTACCCCAACGTGCCCTGCCTTTTCTTGACGGCTAAAGACTCGGTGGATGACCGCATCGTTGGTTTGGCTGCCGGTGCCGATGACTATGTAACTAAACCCTTCTCAATGGAAGAAGTGATGATCCGCCTGCACCGTCTAGTGCAACGCTCCGGTGTCACCGCTGCCACCGATGCTGAAATTGTGGTGGGGGATCTTATTCTCAACACCGATACTCGCGAAGTAACTCGTGGTGGCGAGGAGATTCAGCTGACCGCTACCCAGTTTGATCTGCTGCGCTATCTCATGGAAAACGCCAAGCGTGTAGTGTCTAAAGCTCAAATCCTCGATAACGTATGGAACTACGATTTTGGTGGACAGGCAAACATCGTGGAGCTTTACATCTCATACCTGCGCAAGAAAATTGATGCAGGACGCGAGCCCATGATCCACACCGTACGCGGTGCTGGCTACGTTATTAAGCCCGTTCAATAGAACTCGTGAAGTCTTTGCAAACGCCTTCTTATGCGCCTATGTTGCGATTGCGCACCCGCTTGACCGCGATTTTGGTGGTCATGCTAGGCGTTGTGTGTCTCATTATCGGATTATCCAGCTATATCACCCTTAAACAATCTCTCTATGGTCAGGTGCAGGGCAGATTGGATGAAGCGTCGCATCGCGCGATTAATTCTCCCTTCGACAATGATTTTCCGCTGCAAACTACGGGTACCCCCGAGCCTGCTGAGTGTAGTCAGCTCAACCGAAAAGGTCTGCTGGATGCGCCCGGCCAAGCCTCGGGGACGTTAGGGTTATGCGCGGTGAATGGGGATGTCACGGCTAGCGGCGTTATTAATACCACGGGCGGTCAAGAACAACTATCAGAAGCTGACAAGCAAAAACTTCTGGAGATTACTCCCGATGGAACCTCAGTAAAACTTGAACTGGATGTTGGTCATTACCTTCTCAATTCACACTCAACGGGAGCAAACAGCATTATTGTCACGGGTGTTCCGCTTGATGACACGCGTAAAACCCTCGCTGTTTTAGTCAGCGTTATCGGTGCGGGCTCTTTAGCTGCGATGGTTTTTGCGGGATGGTTTGGTTCATCCATCATTCGCCGCACCATGCAGCCATTAGAGCGTGTCTCGTCGGTAGCTACCGAGATTGCTGAACTTGATTTGGCAACTACCCGCGTTCCTGAAACCCTGCGAGTTGAGCGTCGAGACACCAACCCTGTCACCGAGGTCGGGTCTGTGGGGCACGCGCTTAATCAGCTGATTGATAACGTTGATTCTGCTCTTGTTGCCCGCCAGCGCACCGAAGATCAGATGCGTGTTTTCGTGGCTGACGCGTCCCACGAGTTGCGCACGCCCTTGGCGGCTATCAAGGGGTATTCAGATTTGATGCGCTGGACCGAAAGTCTTAGCGATGACGGCGAGAAGTCATTGGGACGGATTGATTCGCAGACCTCGCGAATGTCTCGCTTGGTAGAAGATTTGCTGTTACTTGCCCGGCTCGATGAGGGACGCGAACTCAAAGTGAGCGACGTAGATCTAACGGAGCTTTTGGTGGAGAACGTGCTTGATGTGCAGGTTGCTGCACCCGACCACGAGTGGCATATCAATGTTCCCGACGAGCCTATTGAAGTGCGCGGGGATTACAGCCAGTTACAACAGGTGGTGCTCAACCTGCTTTCCAACGCGCGTAAGCATACGGACGCTGGAACTACCGTGACCGCGTCCTTAAAGTTGAATGAGAATCAAGAATATGCCCTGATTAGCATTGAAGATAACGGTCAAGGTATTGACCCCGAATTTCAGCATAAAATTTTTGACCGGTTCTCGCGTGCAGATAAAGCGCGTTCAGGCTCCGATGGTACATCGGGCTTAGGTCTTCCCATCGTTAAGGCAATCGTGGAGGCGCACCGCGGGCGTATTTCTGTGGAATCCCGCCCCGGGTTCACGCGGTTTTTGGTAGAGCTGCCCTGCGTGTAGGAGTCT
>JBHWPN010000027.1:0-4316 GCA_043424895.1 Rothia sp. (in: high G+C Gram-positive bacteria)
GCTCTCGTGAGGGTCTTGCTGAACACCTGAATCGCACGTCTTTGCACGCACTCAACGAATCCGGGCACAAGAAAGCTACCGTACGCATTTCAGAAAATAATGCAGCAGCGTTGGCACTTTACCTCACTCTGGACTTCAACCGCTGGTTCCCTGCGGATGACGAAATTTTCTAATTCCTGAATTACAAGGGGCGGCTGATATTCTGTCAGCCACCCCTTTTCTTTTAACCAATACTTTTATTCGGCAAACGACAATAAATCTTCAACGGGTTCTATAAGCTCCGGGAAATTATTGCCCACATTGCCTACTTGCGAAGACACAGGATGCATTTGCCAGTTCGATGCTTCGTGATAAGCCTTTTCAATGATGCGCCCTAGTGCGTGTTGGGCACTTTGGTTCAGGCTCTGCCCTTCGTCGCTGTATGCACTAATCGGGTTCTTTGAGTCCAGCCCGGAAATCTCCCCCGACCTCAACCAAAGATCCAGTGTGTTGTGCTCGGAAGTATCCGAAAAAGTAATGGGTACGGGCAAGCGGTCATGCAGGTTGCCCAGATCCATGAGAGCATGAGCGGATGCCTGATTATCGGATGCTTCGGCAGCGTCAAGCTCATCGGGGCTAGCCATCGTGATGATGGAGCAACTCAGCAGCCACTGACCTGCTTGGTTCTCGAACTTGCTACCGGGAAAATCCTCAGCGGTCGGAATTTTCCACCAGTCATAAAGACCGGCAAAATAGATGGGTTTCGCATCAGCTCGGTGAATAAAAAACGGTGTTTTCTTGGTTTTACCCGATTCTAAAGTTTCGGTTTTCCATTCAAAATAACCACTGACTGGAATAGCGCAGTGACCAGAGACAGCGGCTTTTCGAAAGGTGGGTTTAGAAAAGACAGTTTCACTGCGCGCATTGAAAGTTCTGGATGAAAAACTAGATTCTTTTGCCCAGCCGGGAAGCAGACCCCAGCGGGCCGAGTGTAGTTCGCGAATAAAGCTATTGCCCGCATCATCCGTAAGTATGGTCGCCTGCTGTGAAAGTACTCCGGTTTCTGCTTGTTCCGCAGTCAGAAACCGGTCAACTAAAATCGGCACGTTGTGGGTGGGTGCCACATTATAGGATGCGACAGGTTCGGCAACTGGCACTTCAGCAAGGTAGATGCCGTGCTCAAACTCGATAGCGTAGCGTCCGCACATTATTCAAACCCTTCATTGGCGTAAGCTTCTACGACAGCGTCTTCAACGTCCTCAGCGGTAATCTCGGGTATCGCATCCGAGACCGCGCCGACTGTTGATGGTTCAAACGGCAACTCTAGAGCCCGATAGACGTCTGTTGTCACGGCGCGAAGTTGAACCGAACCGTCCACTACAAGTCCGGCGCTAAACCACCATGCCCCTGACACTACTCGCTGGGCAGTACCTACCAGTTTAATCTTTTGATCGTTGTCTAAAATTCCGTGAACGGAGAACTCCCCGGGGCAGTACTCCCCCGGAATCTCACCCACAGCCGCCTGAATGCCCAGACTGCGTAAAGCATCAGCATACATGTGCCCAAAAATTTCAAAACGTTCGTTATTGCCGGTCACCGCGTCCTTCACCGGCTGAAAATGATCAAAAACTAAACAGCCCTGATGATAGGCGGCAGCGTGACCACCCACCTTACGCACGATTGGTTCAAACTCGTGTGCACGGCAAGCCTGGGCGGCTGACTGAAAATTGGGGTTGAGCTCATCCCTTCTACCAAAAGCTACAACGGGCTGCGGTGCATAAATTCGGAGGGTCGGGCCGCGTTTACCTGCTCCAACTTCGCGCAGGATTTCCAGGCTACGGGCGTAGGCAGCTGCCTGTTCACCGGGCGCAACCGAATCATGAATAATATCAAAACTCATTCTGGTCGCCCTTCGATCAGTCCTTGCTCAGGAGTATCAACGTCAATATCTAGCAAACTGGTGGAGACAAACTCATACCACGTAGGTTCAAAGCCTGCATTAATGGCTACCTTTTGCGAAACAATGTGCGAAGGGGACGTGCCGTAAAACGGTAATTTTCCTGTTTCGCACACCCGCATAGCAACTTCACGCACCATCACAGGCGCAAGTCCTTGACCGCGCAGGGGCTCTATAACATCTATCCCAATCTGATTCATGAGAGCGGAATCTGCAGAAGCTCCCGCCATCGCCTGAACCTCGCCACCGCGTTCAGCTACTAGAACGTGTACATCAGGGCGTAGTTTGCTAAAGCCCAGTGCGTTAGAAAACCGTGAATCTTCACGAAAATTCTCAAACTCGTCAGTAGCGAGCCAGCGGAAGGTAAAGTCCTGCGAGAGTTTTGCTATAGCATCCCGGTGTTTCTGAGTGTAGGCATCACCAAAGAAGGATGCGCCGGGTACAAAAAATAAAGCGGTGCCGGTGTTCTGCATGGCAGCGGGCGATAAAAAATCATTGATGCGTTGCAGTTTTGAGTAATCTCCTACCCAAGAGCCGTTATCACCACCCAGCAAATCACCGATAGCTTCTAGAACTTTCTCATGCTTGGCGCTGAGCAACGTAATGCCCGAATAATGTGCCAGACGCATCTCCCAGTGGTCCGTGTAGCGACGGCGATTTTCTCCCATATCTGCCAACTCTTTACGGGCAGCAGTCAGCAAATTCCCACCGAATTGACGCATCAAAGCGATAGCACCGGGAGCCAAGCAGTAATCCACCTCTAGCTGGGTATCAAGCACAGCGCGGACGTCCTGCACAGAAGAAAAAGTCATAAACTCAAGTTTACCGCCCAGAATTTTAGAGCCCTAAACTAGGTTGAAAACAAACTAAAGGACGCGCCGAGCCTAGCTCAACGCGTCCACGTTTAGAATGCTACAACGCACACCCTAGAATGCACGTAGGATTTAGAAATCCCAGTCCTCGTCTTCGGTATTCACTGCTTTACCGATCACGTAGGAGGAACCGGAACCTGAGAAGAAGTCGTGGTTTTCATCCGCGTTCGGTGACAAAGCTGAGAGGATTGCCGGCGATACGTTGGTGACCGATGCCGGGAACATAGCCTCGTAGCCAAGGTTCATAAGTGCCTTGTTAGCGTTGTAGTGCAAGAACTTTTTAACGTCTTCGCTCAGACCTACTGAATCGTAGAGGTAATGGGTGTACTGAACTTCGTTCTCGTACAGTTCATAGAGCAAATCGAAGGTGTAGTCCTTGAGTTCCTGCTGGCGCTCAGGGCTTTCCTTCTCAAGACCACGCTGGAACTTGTAACCGATGTAGTAACCATGCACAGCTTCGTCACGAATAATCAGGCGGATCAAGTCAGCGGTGTTGGTCAGCTTAGCGCGTGATGCCCAGTGCATGGGCAGGTAGAAACCTGAGTAGAACAAGAAGGACTCAAGCAGAGTTGAAGCTACCTTCTTCTTCAAAGGATCATCACCCTGGTAGTACTTCATCACAATCTGCGCCTTCTTCTGAAGGTGCGGGTTCTCAGCTGCCCAGCGGAAAACCTCATCGATTTCACGTGTTGAGCAGAGAGTGGAGAAGATTGATGAGTACGACTTAGCGTGCACTGATTCCATGAAGGCAATGTTGGTGTACACAGCCTCTTCATGAGCAGTCACAGCATCGGGAAGAAGTGAAACTGCGCCAACAGTACCCTGAATAGTGTCAAGCAAGGTCAGACCGGTGAAGACGCGCATGGTCAGCTGCTTTTCTTCATCGGTCAGGGTCTTCCATGAAGGCACGTCGTTAGACAGCGGCACTTTCTCGGGCAACCAGAAGTTAGAGGTCAGGCGATCCCACACCTCAAGGTCTTTTTCGTCCTGCAAACGGTTCCAGTTGATTGCTTCAACGTGGTCAACAAGAGTGACCTTTTCGCTCATCATCGGCGATTAACTCCTTGGGGAAAGTGGGTCAGTCTTCTTGGGTGGAAGACTGCTTTACATAGCTTCTATTCAACCACTCAACCAGTGCTTTTGCACCCCTTGCCGCTGTGATTATTAACCTTGTTCAACAGGTGGCGCAACCGGAATAAACTTGCTGTTTGCCGCTTGAGTTTTATCGCTAATTCGATGAAGAAGTTCTAACGACTCCTCCAACTGCGCCGCTTCTTCTTCCGTGAATTCCTGCTCAATGGTAGCGGTGAGCCACCGTGAACGCTGCTGACTGATTGAGCTCACCAGGGCTCTCCCCTGCTCTGTTAGAAAGAGTTCTTTGCGGCGCTTGTCCCGAGAATTTTTACCGGAGTCCAGAACCCCGTGCTTAATCATGGTGGCTGTAATTTTATTCATCGACTGGGCAGTGATGTGTTCATGACGCGCCAACTCGGCATTGGTAAGCCGCG
>JBHWPN010000028.1:0-3606 GCA_043424895.1 Rothia sp. (in: high G+C Gram-positive bacteria)
CTGTGTGCCAAACAAATTACGAAGGATCTTCTGGCAGAGTCAGCATTGGTGCTGGTGATGGAAAAGGAGCACCTTAACTGGATTGTGCGGGAGTGGCCTCAGTACCGCCCCAAAGTGCACCTCTTGAAGCAGATGGCTCGAGTGAAAGACAGCGCCGGGCGCCGGGCTGACCCCGTGGCCTTTATGCATCAGCTAGACGAGGCACCATCGGGTAAAGACCAACTCGCGGACCCTTACCGTCAGGGGCCTGAGGCCGCTCGTATTGCGGTAGAAGAAGTTGAATCAGCTCTCACTAAAATTATCCCTTGGCTGGGAATATAAGAGTCCCAGGGAGACTTCTGGCGACACTCGGCCCCTATGCGTTTCGTTCTGCGCGCAAGTCTTGGTAGTATCGTTTTTTGTTCCCGCCTTTCTCTGTAGTGGCGAGGGAACAGTAATCCGCCATGGTGTAATTGGCAACACAGCGGCCTTTGGAGCCGTTATTCAAGGTTCGAGTCCTTGTGGCGGAGCTCAACCCCCCCTTATATTGCAAGCTAAGAAGGGGAATCACTCGCTCAAGGAGTACCAACTCGTGACTGCTACCGCTTCAGGTCCGTCCGCTGTTATCGTTCTAGCTGCCGGAGCTGGAACCCGCATGAAATCCGCTACTCCTAAAGTAATGCACCCCATCGGGGGCCGTTCTATGGTCGAACATGCCGTCGCTGTTGCCCGTGAGCTTAACCCCACAAACCTTGCCGTTGTGGTGCGCCACCAGCGCGATAAAGTCGCTACCCACGTCACTGCGTTTGATGATCAGGTCACTATCGTAGATCAGGACGACATCCCCGGTACCGGCCGAGCAGTAGAAGTTGGTCTGCTGGGTCTGGACGCTGAAGCTGGAGAAATTGAAGGCACCGTTGTGGTGACCTACGGTGACGTTCCCCTCCTAAAGACTGAGACCCTGCGCAAACTCATTGCCTTCCACGAAGAAGGCAAGAACGCCGTTACCGTGCTCACCACTCACATTGATGAGCCTGGCTCTTACGGCCGTATTGTGCGTAACGAGAACGGCGAAGTTACCGCTATCGTAGAAGCCAAGGACGCAAGCCCTGAACAGCTTGCTATCACCGAAATCAACTCCGGTATCTATGCCTTTGATGCTCGCATCTTGCGTGACTCGCTCACCCGCGTCACCACCAACAACGCCCAGGGTGAAAAGTACATCACTGATGTGCTCTCTATCGCCCGCGAGGACGGCCACCGCACCAGTGCTCTAGACATTGAGGACCGCTGGGAGGTAGAAGGCGCTAACGACCGTGTGCAGTTAGCTCAGCTAGGCCGCAAGCTCAACGATCGCATTACTCACGCCCATATGGTCGCTGGCGTAACAATCGTTGACCCTGAAAGCACCTGGATTGACGTTACCGTCACCATTGAGAACGACGTTACTATCCTGCCGGGCACCCACCTGCGCGGAACCACCTATATTGCCACCGGTTCAACTATCGGCCCCGATACCAGCTTGACCAACGTCAAGGTGGGGGAGGGCGCAACCATTTCCCGCACTGAAGGTTCTGATTCAGAAATCTCTGACGGCGCCACCGTCGGCCCCTTTGCCTACCTACGTCCCGGAACCAAACTCGGCTCCAAGGGTAAAATTGGCACCTTCGTTGAAACCAAGAACACTGAGATTGGTACTGGCTCAAAGCTACCGCACCTCTCCTACGCCGGCGATGTAACTATTGGTGAAAACTCCAATATTGGTGCAGCCTCAGTCTTTGTTAACTACGATGGTGTTAATAAGCACCGTTCTACCGTAGGGAGCAATGTTCGCATGGGATCAGACAACATGTATGTTGCACCTGTGCACATTGGTGACGGGGCGTATTCTGGAGCTGGTACCGTCATCCGCAAGGACGTCCCCGCGGGCGCCCTCGCATACAACGAAGCCCCTCAGCGCAACATTGAACGCTGGGTCATTGAAAAGCGAGCCGGTACCGCAGCCGCAGAAGCAGCCCAGGCTGCTCTCGCAGCCGATTCAACCGACTCTGTTAAGGAAAGCGAACAGCAGTAATGACTGAGATTACGAATCCAGGCGAAAAGAAGATGGCGTTGGTCTCAGGCCGCGCCCACCCCGAACTCGCTGAACAAATTGCAGCGGAACTAGGGAACGAAGTTCTTCCTTCCTCTGCCTACACCTTCGCCAACGGTGAGACCTACGTACGGTTCAACGACTCGGTACGAGGCAAAGACGCATTCGTTATCCAGTCACACCCGGCACCTATCAACGATGCTGTGATGGAACAGCTGATTATGATTGACTCACTCAAGCGTGCATCAGCCCGTTCAATTACCGTGGTTTCTCCCTTCTACCCCTACGCCCGTCAGGACAAGAAGCACAAGGGCCGCGAACCCATCTCAGCCCGCCTGATTTCTGATCTTTACAAGACCGCTGGCGCTGACCGCCTCATGAGCGTTGATCTGCACACCGCTCAGATTCAGGGCTTCTTCGACGGCCCCGTTGACCACCTGATGGCTATTCCTCTGCTGGCAGATCACGTAGCAAGTAAGGTAGATACCAACAACGTCACCGTTGTATCCCCCGATACTGGCCGTGTGCGCGTAGCAGAGCAGTGGGCTGAGCTTCTGGGCGGTGCCCCCCTTGCCTTCGTCCACAAGACTCGCGATGTTAACGTACCCAACCAGGCTGTTTCTAAGACTGTTGTGGGCGATATCGAGGGCCGCACCTGCGTGCTGATTGATGACATGATTGACACCGGTGGCACTATTGCCGGCGCTGTCCGCGTGCTCAAGGAGAACGGCGCTAAGGACGTCATCATCGCAGCCACCCACGCTGTCTTCTCTGACCCCGCTGCCGAGCGTCTAGCTAACTGCGGTGCTAGCGAAGTTATTGTCACCAACACTCTGCCCCTGAAGCCTGAACAGACTTTCGAGAACCTAACTGTACTATCGATTGCACCCCTGCTAGCACGCGCTATCAAGGAAGTATTCGATGATGGTTCAGTCACTAGCCTGTTTGATGGGCGAGCTAACTAGAATTATGTAGCTATTCTTGAATCCTTGGGACTGCACTATGTGTAGTCCCAAGTCTATTTTAGGTATTTATACAATAACTGTTCCTAAAGTTTCGTTATGAGGAAGCTATGAAAAAAATCTATTTTCTAGTGGATGAATTTCCACGCTTGGGCGGAGCCGAAGTAGTAACTGATCGGCTTGCACAAGAGCTGGCAACTCAGGGGGTAGACGTAACCGTTGTATGCAAGACCTTTGGGGCTCACAAGAATCGAAAAAGAGCTTATGCAGTCCGGTGTTGGTCCCCTCTAAACTATGCTCAGAAACGCTCTGCCCTTCAAGGAATACCTACATTCTTAAAGCCATTAGGGGCATCTTTAATTATTCTTCGAAAATTAAAGAAACTCGCAGGGGCAGTCAACATTACAGAAAAAATTTTATCCCGAAAAATTGCCTCTAGCTGGAGCGAAGATGACATCGTCGTATCTACTCGCGGCGATATTTTAGATGAATTTTTGTCACAGTCGCACCTGTTAGATGGAAAACATAAATTGCCTCTCATTGTTAATCAATTCCATACATCGCTAGACACGA
>JBHWPN010000029.1:0-12969 GCA_043424895.1 Rothia sp. (in: high G+C Gram-positive bacteria)
ACGCGATCAGATTGTAAAAGTTCTCACCGATAACCCAAATATCGTTTACATCAAGTGGGATCATAACCGCGACATCATTGAGGGTGCTACCCAGGCAACAGGTGCCCCCGCTGTTCACGAACAGACCCTGGCAGCCTACCGCCTGATGGATGAGCTTCACGAGCGTTTCCCCGGTCTTGAAATTGAGGCGTGCGCCTCTGGCGGCAGCCGCATCGACCTTGAAGTTTTGCAACGCACCCAGCGCGTGTGGACGTCCGACGATATTGACCCCTTCGAACGCCAGCAGATTCAACGCTGGACTACCCAGTTAGTTCCACCGGAGATGATGGGTACCCACGTGGCATCCGGTCACTCGCACTCCACTGGACGCTGGCACTCCATTCATTTCCGCTGCGCCACCGCCATGTGGGGACACATGGGTGTTGAATGGGATCTCACCCAGGCAACGGGTAACGAGTTCGCCGAGCTCAAAGAATGGATCACCTTCCACAAGAAACACCGCGACCTACTGCATTCAGGCACCGTCATTCGCATGGATCAGCATGAACCTACCTCTTGGATTCACGGTATTGTCGCGCAAGACCGCTCAGAAGCTCTCTTCGCTATCCACTCTCTCGGTCTAGCAGAAACAGCTCCTATCGGACGCTTTCGCCTGCGCGGACTTGAACCCGATACCCTCTACACTCTGACAGACGCCACCCCCGGAGATGACCCGCAAGGTTACCGGGCTCCCGCTTGGGCTGAACAAAAACAGCCACTGATGCTAACCGGTCGTTCACTGATGACCGCCGGTCTGCACCTACCCGGTCTTTTTCCTGAGACCTCACGCATCCTTCATCTTGAAGCACACACTAATTAGGAACACACATGAGTACTACCCCAGCGAGTCCCAGCAAGCGTGCTGCTCGCCCTAAGAAACCCAATAATGGGTGGCTGCCGTTTTTCTTCTTGCTCCCGGCAGCTATCGGCTACGCGGTCTTTTACCTGTGGCCGCTCGTGCGAGGTATTTGGCTGTCTTTTACCTCCTTTAACCTACTCACCCCTGCAGAGTTTGTAGGTTTTGCAAACTATGAGCGCATGTTCCAAGACCCTATCTTCTGGAACTCCATGAAGGTAACTATTTGGTACGTTCTGCTCAACATCGGCATTCAGACCGTGATGGCTTTGATTATTGCGCTCATGATGCACCAGCTCACCCAGTCCACCTTCCTCAGAGGCGTTGTCCTCTCCCCCTACCTCGTCTCGAACGTGGTGGCAGCTTTGGTGTGGCTGTGGATTCTCGACACCCAGCTAGGTATTGCCAACCAGGTATTAGAGTGGATCGGTCTTGACCGCATCGGCTTTCTCACCGACGAGACCTGGGCGATTCCGACCATCGCACTTATCAACGTGTGGCGCCACATGGGTTACACCGCGCTTTTGATCTTTGCCGGTCTGCAGACCCTGCCCAACTCGGTGTACGAAGCAGCTCGCACCGATGGTGCTAGCGAAAGCCGTATTTTCTTCTCAATCACCATGCCCCTGCTGCGCCCGATTCTTGCGCTGGTTCTGATTATGACCATCATTGGTTCGTTCCAGGTCTTCGATACCGTTGCAGTGACCACCGGCGGCGGCCCAGCAAACGCAACCAACGTTTTGCAGATGTACATCTACGACATGGCCTTTGGACGCTTCCAGTTCGGCTACGCCTCGGCAATGTCCGTAGGTCTGCTTGTCATCTTGGGCATCATCACCTTTATACAGTTCAAGCTCACCCGCGCGGGCGAGACGGATTTGGACTAGGAGCACACCATGTCTTCAACCATTGCTAAAACTAAGACCCCTGCTTCTGATCAGCCCGTTGCACCTCGCAAGCGTAAGGCAAGCCCCGGACGCATCATCGCTTGGATTGCCATGATCCTGATTGTGCTCATTACGCTCTTCCCCTTCTACTGGATGCTGCGCACGGCACTTTCAACCAACGCGTCCTTATACTCAGACCCTGGTTCATTCCTACCACCTGAATTTTCAACCGGTGGTTTCCAGCGCGTCTTCGGTACGCAAAGTGCTGAGGACGCGGTCGCTGAAGGCGGCACCGTCACCGACATGAACTTCTGGCGCTACATTCTGAACTCTACGATTGTGGCAACGCTCGTTACTGCGGGTCAGCTCTTGTTCTGCTCAATGGCAGCGTACGCGTTCTCGCGTCTGCGCTGGAAGGGACGCGAAGCTGTCTTCGCTGTCTTCATTGCAGGCCTGATGATTCCCTCTATCTTTACCTTGCTACCCAACTTTGTGCTTATCAAAGAGATGGGCTTGGTAGATAACGTTTTGGGTATCGCTTTGCCAACTATGCTGATGACGCCTTTTGCTATCTTCTTCTTGCGTCAGTTCTTTATGAACATTCCCCGCGAAATCGAAGAAGCAGCGCTCCTAGATGGCATCTCGCGCATCGGTATCTTCTTCAAGGTCATTATTCCTATGGCGTCTGCACCGCTGGCAACCCTGGGCATTCTTACCTACATGACAGCATGGAACGACTACTTCTGGCCGCTCATGGTGTCATACACCGATCAGTCCCGCGTGCTCACCGTCGCGCTCGGTATCTTCCGTGCACAGACCCCTAACGCCGGTACTGACTGGGCAGGCCTGATGGCAGCAACCCTCGTTGCCGCTTTGCCCATGATGATTCTCTTCATCATCTTTGCAAAGCGAATCGTCAACAACATCGGCTTCAACGGACTCAAGTAAGGCACCGCTATGAACACAAAAAATCGCCTACGCGCTATCGCCTCTGTCTCAGCTGTTGCCATGCTCGCGCTCAGCGGCTGTGGCTCATCGTCCAATAACGAGAGCGCATCGAACGTTATCGATTACTGGTTGTGGGATCCAGCCCAGCAGGTAGCCTACGAAAAGTGCGCTGCTGACTTCAATGCTCAGAACCCCGATCTCGAAGTCAAAATCACCCAGTACGGCTGGAATGATTATTGGCAGCTACTCACCGCGGGCTTTATCGCCGACACTGGCCCCGATGCCTTCACCAACCACGTCTCGCAGTACCCGCAGTTCGTGGATTTGGACGTCATTGAACCCCTCGGTGACTACCAGCCCACCGCTGCTGTAGACACCAACGAGTTCCAGGACGGCCTCACCCAGCTGTGGACCGGGCAGGACGACAACCTCTACGGTATGCCCAAAGACTGGGACACCATCTCAGCTTTCTACAACCCCCAGATGATCAAAGATGCCGGTCTTACCGACGAGCAGATGGATAACTGGGACTGGAACCCCCAAGACGGTGGCTCTTTTGAAAAAATTATCGCTCACCTCACCATCGATGAAAACGGTATACGCGGTGATGAACCCGGTTTCGATAAAGACAACGTCAAAGTTTACGGTCTGGGCATCAATGACCCCGGTGGCGGAACCTTCGGCCAGGGTCAGTGGGCTGCTTTTGCCGCATCCAACGGCTGGCAAGCAGCTAACGAGCTCTCTTGGGGCGACCGCTACCAGTTCGATGACCCCAAGCTCCAAGAAACTATCGACTGGTACTTCGGGCTCGTCGACAAGGGATACATGCCAGCCTTCGGCCAGTTCAACTCCAGCGACGGTGTTGTCAACCAGCTACTGAATGAAAACGTAGCGGTAGCCTTCGACGGCTCATGGATGAACGCAACCTACGCAGCTGGCGATATGAAACTGGGAACCGCCAGCTACCCAACAGGACCCAACGGGACTGCTCCCTCCATGATTAATGGTTTGGGCGATTCAATCGCGTCCAACTCCGATAACAAAGAAGGCGCAGCTAAGTGGATCGCCTACATGGCTTCCTCTGACTGCCAAACCAAGATTGCTCAAGAAGGCGTGGTCTTCCCCTCACGCAAGGACGCTACCGAAATAGCAGCAAAGTCCTTTGAAGACATGGGCATTCAGGTAGATGCGTTCCAGGAACCTGTGGAAGCACACCAGACCTTCCAGTTCCCCATCACGCACAACGGCCCGGACGTCCGCGCCCTTCTCACCCCGGCATTTGAAGATATCTACGCAAACCGCGTACCCGCGTCCACTCTCACCGAGACTAACGACGCCATTAACGTCATCTTCGAAACAAGCGCTGAGAACCAGTAACTTCTTCTACTTCTTTAGAAAGGCCTTTTATCATGGCTGGAATCAAATTTGAAAACGTGGTGTGCCAGTACCCCGGTGCTGACCGTCCCTCAGTGAGCAACCTCGATCTAGACATCGCTGACGGTGAGTTCTTAGTGCTCGTTGGCCCCTCAGGTTGCGGTAAGTCAACAACCTTGCGCATGCTCGCAGGGCTTGAGGACGTGACATCCGGACGCATCACCATCGGCGGCGAAGACGTCACCTACGCAGCCCCCAAAGACCGCGATATTGCGATGGTTTTCCAGAACTACGCACTGTACCCGCACATGACCGTGCGCGAGAACATCGCCTTTTCGCTCAAGGTAGCTAAGTTCCCCAAAGACAAAATCAACCGCCGTGTTGAAGAAGCCGCTAAGCTCCTTGACCTCACCGAGTATCTGGATCGCAAGCCCAAGGCGCTTTCGGGTGGTCAGCGTCAGCGTGTGGCTATGGGACGCGCGATCGTGCGCGAGCCCCGCGCCTTCCTCATGGACGAGCCCCTTTCAAACCTGGATGCCAAGTTGCGTGTGCAAACCCGTACCCAGATTTCAGAGCTCACCCGCCAGTTGCGCACCACCACCGTCTACGTCACCCACGACCAGACCGAGGCAATGACCATGGGCGACCGCGTGGCAGTGCTCAACGCAGGCGTCCTGCAGCAGGTAGACACACCCGGCAACCTCTACGACCGCCCAGCTAATGAGTTCGTTGCAGGCTTTATCGGCTCACCGTCCATGAACATTTTTTCGTGCCCCGTGGACGAGCAAGGCGCGCACTTTGGTAAGAGCGTTGTGCCGCTATCACCCGAGATGCGCTCAAAGCTCAACGGCAACCGCATCAGCATTGGCGTGCGCCCCGAAGACCTGGTTATGACCACCGAGGGCGAAGGCATTCGCGCGCACGTAGATCTGGTTGAAGAACTGGGTGCGGACGCCTACGTTTACGCGGTTCTGTCGCGTCACCAGGACGTCAAGCTCAAGCAGACCTCCCCCGACCGCCCGGCGCAGGCAATCTTGCGTGTACCCGGACGCAGCGCGGCACGCTACGACAACGTGTGGCTAGCACCGGCAGGTAAGATGCACTTCTTCGACCCCGAAACCGGAGCGAACCTGGAACTCTAAAGTTTCAAACGTGATAAGGGGAGGTGTGGTGCACTTTTAGACTTAGAAGTGCACCACACCTCCCCTCTTGCGGTCTATCACTACACTGTAAGCATGGCATCCCGTTTTAAACTCTCTGCACCAGACCCGCTGATTCTCATGATTCTTGGCGCGGTAATCCTTGCGATTATCGTCCCGGCACGCGGAGAATTTGCCGACGGGTTCTCAGTTGCCACCAAAATCGCTATCGCGTTTTTATTCTTTCTCTACGGTGCTCGCCTTTCACCGCAAGAAGCCGTGGCGGGTTTGAAAAACTGGAAACTCCACAGCTCAATCCTTGCTTTCACCTATGTTCTGTTCCCCCTCGTCGGGCTACTCATGTGGCCGTTGCAACACGTCATCGGGCAAGAGCTCTACCTCGGGCTGCTCTTTATGAGCCTGGTACCCTCCACCGTGCAATCATCGGTAACCTTCACATCCGTGGCGCGCGGCAATGTTGCCGGGGCGGTGGTGGCAGCCAGTGCATCCAATCTCTTAGGCGTGGTGATTACCCCGCTACTTGTGATGCTCTTGATGCGCTCCGACCACGTTTCGATTTCCGGGGACGTTTTTATTAACGTGGCGGTGCAGCTACTTTTGCCTTTCGTGCTGGGTCAGCTACTTCGCAAGTGGGCGGCGCCCTTTGCTAAGAACAAGCTCACCAAGAACATTGACCGCGCCTCGATTGCCATGGTCGTCTATTCAGCCTTTTCAGAAGGAGTAGTGGACGGGATTTGGGCGCGCGTCTCAATTCCTCAGCTCATTGCGCTGATTATTATCAATGTGGTTCTTGTTGAACTCATGCTGTGGCTAACCGACTTCGTGGGCAAAAAGCTCGGGTTTAACCGCCCCGACCGCATCGCCATGCAGTTCTGCGGCACCAAAAAATCATTAGCAACCGGGCTACCTATGGCAGTCATTATTTTCGGTGGCGCGTCCGTGGGCCTGCTGATTTTACCGCTGATGCTCTTTCACCAGGTGCAGCTGATGATTTGCGCGGCCCGCGCATCCAAGTACGCGCGTCAAGCGGATAGCTAGGTCTGTCCCGGATCCATATCTCGCAAAATATCTAATACAACCGAAACAGCAGGGTCGGTGGCTGAGCTCTTACGAATCACCGCGAACACACTCCTTTTCCCTAAGGGTTCGCTCACCCAAAGGCCCGGTGGGACTCCGCGCGGTGAGGACGCTTGCCCCTCCACCCGGTAAATAGCATCAAGAACCAGGTGGGGCAAGATAGCAACGGCGTGCCCGCCGTAAGCCGATTGCAACTGCCAGCTGAGATCAGTAGATACAAAACGCGGAACCGCACGGATATTGCGTGCCGCTAAAAAGGCATCTGACCAGGCCCGGAGCTGAGTTCCAACAGGTTCCATACACCAGGGCAAATCTGCTAACCACCCCATATTTTTCATGGGCTGGTGAGGAACAACTGAGCGTGGAGCAACAATCACAATGGGATCGCGCCACAGCTCAACGCGATGCAGTGAGGGTGGCAAAACTACCGGGCGCCCCTCGTATTCTTCAGCTACCGCAATATCAAAGTGGTGTTTAGTGAGCTCAGAGATGGAGCGTTCTGCTTCTAACTGGGTGAGTTCTAGCGTTAGGTGCGGGGCTCGTTCTTCGAGTTGCTCAAATACCTGCGGCACCGCATAGCGCGCGGCACTGTTAAAAGACGCAACCCGCAGCGTCCTCGGCGCAGTAGTTGCGGGGTTTTCCATAGCAGCACGAGCTTGTTCAGCAATAGCCAGCATCTGCCCGGCATACTGCGCCAGCTCTTGACCACGCGCGGTAAGCACTACGCCGCGTCCTGACTTTTCATAGAGAGTGTGCCCGACTTCAACCTGCAACTTGCTCAAGTGAGCCGAGACTGTTGAGGGGTCATAACCCAGCACATCTGCTGCAGCTGCCAACGAGCCGTAGTTTGAAACCTCATAAAGAATTTCAAGGCGTTTGAGGTCGTACACACCCTCACCTTTCATGGAAATCACCCATGAATACTATTGGGATTCATGGCATGGTGCTATGTTTCAATCTACTTTAGTCTGAATCACATGACTTTGATTTCGGCACTTACCGGGTTCGCCACCATCGCCTTTTTGATTACAATCATTCCGGGCACCGACACGGCTCTTGTGCTGCGCTCACTCACCGCCTACGGTCGCCGTGCCGCGTACGCCGCAGTCTTTGGAATTACCTGCGGGTTATTAGTGTGGGGCGTTGCCGCCGCAACCGGTCTTGCCGTGCTCATGGAAAAAGCACCGGGCGTCTTTGAAATCATCACCATTGCGGGTGGACTCTACCTGGTCTATTTAGGTCTGAGCCTGCTGAAAAACCTACGCGGGTGGTCGCACGCATCCTCATTGAAAACTCACGGGCAGGATGCGGGCAGCACAGTTGCCGGTGGACATCTCACCGGTGCTGTTGCCAAGAGCTTTCGCACCGGATTTGTAGCCAACATTTTGAACCCAAAAATCGCGATTTTCTATATCGCATCGGTACCGCCTTTTATGGTTGATACCGTGCCCTCGTTTTTGATGGGCACCTACCTAGCGCTGATTCACGGCGGCATTAACATCCTGTGGTTTACGCTGATTATTTCGTTGGCAGCCCTAGCGAAGAAGTGGCTGGCTTATCCGCGAGCTACCCTCGTGTTAGACGGTATGGCAGGTGCAGTTTTTACCTGCTTTGGCATCTCAATCCTCTTCGAAATGGCACTGAAACTGCTCTAGCTCTATGTAACTTTTGTGCCTTTCACTTGTTTTCCTCTACAACTAACCGATAGGCTGGAAACCCCAGTATTCGGCGCATTACAAGGAGGAAATAGTGCCACGCAAACTCATGATCGCTCTTTCAACCGCTGTTTTGGGGCTTGGTCTAGCAGCCTGTGGCTCCTCGGACTCCAACACCAATGAACCCGAGGAAAAAGAGACCACCCAGGCACCCGCGTCCACCGATGCGACCAATAACGACGATAATGATGACGATAACAACGACGACGCATCAGAGTCACCGGATGCAGATGATAGCGATGACGCTAGCGACTCACCCGATGACAACGACAGCGACGACGTGAATGACAATGACACCACCGATGGGGACGGCGATGATAATGACCCCATTGATTCAGAAACGGACGATGCTGACGGCTCGGATACCGACGGCGGCAACGATTCTGATAACGATAACGACAACAACGGCTAAAAACTAGCGCGCGTTGTAGCGGATAAAACAAAAAGGCAGCCACCCGACTACCGGGACGCCTGCCTTTTACTTTTCGTGGATTCACGCTGTAATTTTCGCGCTTTTACAGCGCAAATCCACGAAAAGTGGCAACCTGTTCAACCTACACAGCTTCTATAGCTCGGATTAAAGCAATGTGCGGGATGATATGCGGGAAGTTACCCGTCATCCGCTGAGCTTCAAAATCGTAGGACGCGCTAAAGAGACCAAGATCGTTGGAAAGAGCAAGCACAGTGCGTAAAACGTTCTTGCCGTCCTCGGTGCGCCCCGAACGCAAGTATTGTTCTGCTAGCCAGAGAGAAGCACCAAAGTGCGGGTTGTCCTGGCCCTCAAAACCGTCGATGCTATCGCGGTTAATGTAGCGGTAAATCAGCCCGGATTCGTGCATGAGTTCATCTTCAATGCGCTCAACAGTGCCAATCATGCGCGGATCATCCCACGCTACAAAACCGATCTGAGCGAGCTGCAAGAGGGAGGCGTCCACATGTACACCGTCGTAGGTTTGCACAAACGAGTTCAGTTCCTTGTTGTAGCCGCGCTCTAAAATCTCTTCTGCCACGCGGTCGCGAGCCTCGGCCCACGCCTGCGCATCCCCCGTCATTCCGTGTTCTGTCACGGCAGTAACACCGGCGTCAAAAGCAGCCCACAGCATGGCCTGGGAGTGGGTGAAGATATGGGGCTCTCCCGCCATTTCCCAGATTGAGCGGTCTTCGCTGCCAATCTTTTCTACCGCGGAGTTCAACAAAGCCTGCTGCAGTGGCCACGATAGGTGGTCTTCACCCACACCGTGACGACGCAGGTTAGCAAAGGTTACAAGTACCTGACCCAGAGCATCGCCTTGGAAGTAGTTGTGCGAGCCGTTACCCGAACGTACAGGCTGCGCGCCTTCGTAGCCTGCCAAGGCTAGGCGGCGGTCAAGATCATCTTTTTCGCCGGCAACACCGTAGACGGCGTGAAGTTTAAAGGGATTATTGGCGAGCGCGCGCAACATCCAGTTACGCAGCTGCGCGGTCTCACGCTCGTGCCCGTGCGCGAGAGTGACGTCCATAGCCATAGCGACATCGCGTAACCAGGCAAAACGGTGGTCCCAGTTGCGCTTGCCGCCCAAAACCTCAGGCAAAGAGGTGGTCACGGATGCCACTAGACCACCGGTTTCACGGGAAATTAGGGCACGCAATACAAGCAGTGATCGCAGGCGAGCCTCGCGCAACTCGGCTTCAAATGCGGCGTCTTCTTCTTGTTCTACTACCGGGCTCGCGCTGGTCTGCGCAAATTCTTCGTAGGTTGCAGCGTCAATTTCGAAAGAGGTGGTATTGGTGGAAGGTTCAAGAACTTCCGTCTCGACCTCACGGGTGACCTCGATTGAACCGCTTTCTACTGAAACATCGGTTGCAGGAGCTACGACCTGTTGGATGCGGCTGGTATCAATACCCTCGTTATCGTACGAGGACGCGGGAGCTTGGGTCGCGGGCTCATCAGCGACGAGGCTTTCAGAAGATTCAGTTGTCTCTGGTGCTTCTGGAATCTCATCCACGTACAAACCAGACCATTCTCGCCACTGCTCTTGAGTGTAGTTCAGTGCCGTGGGGTAATCGATGGATGCAGGCGGATTCTGATTAGAAGCAAAGTACGAAAGGGTGAAAACATAGTTCTGACCTGCTGTAACAGTAAAGGTTCCGGCGTGTTGGTCAGGTTCACCGTCAGGCATGGCATCGCCACGGAAGACCAGAGCGTGCGGACCAGCCATACCAACTAGCATCGAGTCTTCGGGGTTGATATTGCCGTTAGTATCCGGTGCTCCATCGTAGCGAGTGACCCACGGCTGGGTTTTGCCGTTATCAAAACGCATCGCGATTTCGTTATACATGGTAACTTCACCGGTGAGACCCTCAACGTTGCGAACAATCGAGGTGCCCGCTGCCAAGGGCATAAAGTCAGTCACGCGCACACTCGCATCACCAACAGACCACACTGTCTGCAAAACAAAGGTGTTCTCGTGGTAGCTACGCTCAATGCGGATTTCTTCAACCGGCGTGGGGTTCATAGACTCCAGCGGAGCCAACAGCCAGCGTCCGTTATCGCGCTCCCCCAAAAGGGCAGCGAAAACAGCGCCGGAGTCAAAACGCGGGGCGCAGAACCAGTCGATTGAGCCGGCACGCGAGACGAGCGCGCCGGTGTTCATGTCAGACAGTAGAGCGTAGTCCTCGATATAAGAAGCCATGTTCTTAAGACTACCAAACGGCCTTGCGCGCCAAATTGTGAAATATTGTGTGGTTACTACGCGAGTGGATTACGTAATTTCGTGAAAAAGTCTTGAAAATATACCCCCTAGGGGTATAGCTTGAAAATATGAGCGAGACACACAGTAGCTGCGAACACGGCCTCCACGGTTACAGCGACGATAAGGACGCCTACCTCAAACGCCTGCGTCGCATCGAGGGGCAGGTGCGCGGCATTGAGCGCATGGTTCAAGAAGACAAATACTGTATTGACATTCTGACGCAGGTTGCTGCCATCAACAAGGCTCTGCACTCGGTATCAACAGGACTTCTTGAACAACACCTGCGCCACTGCGTCATTGAAGCTGCACATGAATCACAGCGCACAGGAGACCCCGCGGCGGTCGATGAAAAAATCGCCGAAGCAACCGCGGCGATCTCCCGTATGATGCGCAGCTAACCGCTCACCCACTGATCCCCGCCGGCACCCGCCGGCAACTCACACAAAGGAGAAAACCATGGCTACTAAGGTCGTCAAAGCAACCGGACTCACCTGCAACCACTGCGCAATGAGCGTTACTGAAGAAGTTTCAGAAGTTGAAGGCGTTGACTCAGTAGAGGTCGATGTCGTCAAGGACGGCGAGTCAACCGTAACCATCGAACACACCGACCCCGTCAGCGACACCGCTATCAACGCGGCTATCGCTGAAGCCGGCTTTGAGGTCGTTCAGAACTAGGACGCTAATGCCTCGTGCCTAGAACGGTTAGCTAGGGCGCACAACCGCTAACTGCTAACCGCTTTGTACCAAGGCACGAACACGTCCGCGAAGGACGCCTGTGGCTCTCAACCTCCCTTAAACGCCAGCCCCAAGCCAGTTGAGAGCCACAGGCGTCCCAGCTGATAATCCAAACTCGACGCATCACCCCACCCCCACCACTTACGCAATGTGAGAAGGAATCATGTCGAACACGACAACCGAAGATATTTTGCAACAGCCTGAGACCCGCGTTCTCAACCTGAATGTGGGTGGGATGACGTGTGCATCTTGTGTGGGGCGAGTAGAACGCAAACTCCGCAAGATTGAGGGTGTGGATGCTTCGGTGAATTTGCCCCTGGAATCAGCTCGCGTGATTGTGCCTGCAAGTATTAGCGATGAGCAGATTGTAGAGACCGTTGAGAAGGCAGGGTATTCGGCGTCGGTAAAGCAGGACGAAGATTCTTCGCCTGAGCTCGATACGACGTCCTTGCATTCTCCTGAGATGCTGAAAAAGCGCATTTGGGTAGCTGCGATCTTCTCGATTCCGGTTTTTTGTATCACCATGTTTTCGGTGTTCCAGTTTCCGAACTGGGGCTGGGTGGTGGCTTTGTTGGCGCTGCCGGTAGTCACGTGGGCGTCGTGGCCTTTTCATCGTGCGGCTGCGATTAATGCGCGCCACTTCTCGGGCACTATGGACACACTGGTGTCGTTGGGCATTATTGCCGCCTACGCGTTTTCGCTGATTAGTTTGATTGCCTACCCCTATGTGACAGCTCATGCTAATCACGCCAATGTAAACGCACACGACCATAATTTGTATTTTGACTCTTCGACTATGGTCGCCCTTTTCTTGCTTATCGGACGCTTTATTGAGGCTCGTACGCAGCGGCGATCGTCTGAGGCTTTGCGCAAGCTTCTTGATCTCGGTGCGAAAGATGTTGCTGTTCTTCAAAACGGTAAAGAGATTCGTATTCCTGTCAAGGATCTTTTGCCTGATGATGAGTTCATCGTTCGTCCGGGCGAGAAAGTTGCTACCGACGGTGTGGTTATGACAGGTTCTTCTGCCGTTGACGAGTCGTTGTTAACTGGAGAGTCTGTGCCCGTTGAGGTGAGCCCCGGCAGCGCTGTCACCGGCGCAACGGTAAATGTTTCTGGGGCGCTGACTGTGCGTGCTACTCGCGTGGGCAGTGAAACCACACTGGCACAAATGGGCAGGTTGGTGTCTGAGGCTCAGTCATCGAAAGCTCCCATTGCCCGGTTGGCAGATCGCATTTCGTCGGTCTTTGTGCCGATTGTTCTTGTGATCGCGGCGCTGACTTTCTTAGTCTGGTTCTTTGTTTCACCCGATATTTCGGATGCCTTTATCGCGGGTGTTTCGGTACTGATTATTGCGTGCCCGTGCGCTTTGGGTTTAGCTACCCCTACCGCTTTGTTAGCGGGTACAGGACGCGGTTCTCAGCTGGGCATCCTCATTAAAAGTGCGCA
>JBHWPN010000030.1:0-19679 GCA_043424895.1 Rothia sp. (in: high G+C Gram-positive bacteria)
AGTTGCTCGCAAGTCGCCAGCTGGCATCGGGTCTGGCGTGAATCGCGTTGTGAGCGTCAGCAAACCGCACGAGAGGGACTGCTGGCGACTGCGAGCAGCTAAGAGCGCTTTTCGTTCACTCGCACTTATCAATCAGCAAAATTTTTCATACACGCAAGGACGTCGGCACCCAGCAATCGCTGAGCACCGGCGTCCTTGTATAGCTGGCTAAGATTCTAGCGGAGCTTATTCTGCGCGCTGAGAACCTTCTGCAGAAGTGCCTACTTCGCCGTTTTCTGCGACAAGAGCTGCCTCTGCCTTTTCAATACGGACCACGGGAATCGGCATGGTTGAAGTATCTAGCTTGTCATTTTCAAGCTGAGTTTCAACAAGCTCGTGTACTTCTTCTTCGCTTTCAACAGTGGGCATTGAACCTAACAGGTTGCGTCCTGCTGACTCGCGCAAGAAGAACATACCGATCAGACCAACAACACAGGCGATCATGATGTAGTAGGCACCTGCGTAATCGGTCTTCCACCACGACTCAAGGACGGTAATAACTGAACCGGTGGTTGAACCGAGCAGAGCAACCGCAATATTGAACATGATGCCCATCGCTGCGTAACGGTTCTCGGTAGCAAAGAGTGAAGGCAGGGCTGATGGCTGAATGGCTGCCTGGAACATGAGCATAAAGCCCATAATCAGCAAGCCAAAGAAGGTCATCCAGACTCCACCGTTCATCATGAGGTAGAAGGATGGAATAGCCAAGAAGAGGCTGACGATTGCGCCAACTATCAGAATCGGTTTGCGACCAACTTTGTCAGAGAAGTGACCAAAGACAGGTAGGCCAGCAGCAACAATGAGCAACACGGGGATAAGCAAAGCATTACCATGCAAAGTATCGTAGCCCAGGTTGTCGGTGAGGTAAGTGGGCATAAAGGTTGTCAGTGCGTAACCGATAACCTGCGCACACATTACCAATGCAGCACCGGTGAGAAGCTGAGGCCAGTACTTCTTGAAGATTTCAACAAGTGTTGCGCCCATGCTTTTTTCTTCTTTATCCTTAGCAGCTTCTTGCTGAGCTTCAAAGGTTGCTGATTCTTTGATGTGCGAACGCATGATAACGCCCACGATGCCAAGAGGTAGAGCAACCCAGAAGCAGATGCGCCAACCGAACGAGATCATTTGCTCCTCGGTGAGCAAAAGTTCAACACCGGTTGCAAGTGCAGCTGCGCACGCAAAACCAATGTATGAGCCCATGTCGAGGAAGGATGCCCAGAACCCGCGTCGGCGATCTGCTGAGTATTCGGCGATGAAGGTTGCAGCACCTGCATACTCACCGCCGGTTGAGAAGCCCTGAACAAACTTGAGCAAGATCAAAGTGATAGGTGCCCACATACCCCAGCTGTCATAGGAGGGGATGCAACCGATAAGGAAGGTACCTAGCGCCATCATGATGATGGTGAATGCTAGTACCTTGCGGCGTCCGAGCTTATCGCCCAAAGGCCCGAGAATAAGACCGCCGATAGGACGCACGATGAAGGTCGCAGCTAGCGCGCCAAAGAAGGCTAGCTGGTTCCAGGGGTCTCCAAAGGGGAAGAAGACAGCAGTGATTGAAGCGGAAAGGTATGCGTAAACGCCTACGTCAAACCACTCCATGAAGTTACCCAAAATGGTAGCTCGTAGAGCCTTCTTCATTTCTTTTTGGTCAACAACCAGTACGTCTTCTTCTTTGAGAAGGGGGACGGACTGGTGAATCTGTTCTGAAGTATTCATAGGGAACTTTCTGTTCAAGTACAGAGCAACGGTAACGCATGATTTCTAGGTGAACAGTGTGAATCCCATACAAACTCGTTACTGATGTAAGCCATATCTCTATAAGTTGAGAGCTATCTCACCAAAAAAGAGGGACTTATCTGCATGGTAGCTGGACGTTTACTGCACAAAAAATCTCCCCGCCAGTACAGACGGGGAGATTTTTACGCAGAAATTATTACTTCCACAAACGATTGCGAGCATGAACTGCTGACGGTCGAATCTGCAACCACTCGGGGCACATCAGACGAACCGCTTTCTGACAACCCGCCAAAGCAGTAATAATCGACTCACATCGGCGATTGAACTCAGCCAAATCACATTTTTCGACAATTTGCCCGGGGAAATGACGGTGCATCTTAGACACCGAATCGCTGGACTCCTGCAAACCGTGACCGGTATGCCCAGGCACATGCTTTACCAGCACACGTCGCTCACGAATAGCAGCGGTCAAATCTGTCATTTCCTTAATGACCTGAGGGTTCTGCACACCCTCATTTACCCAGTGATCAAACGACCAACGATTATGCGCAAGACGCAACACAAAGGTCAAGGCACCCAGCGAGTCTGTGTGAATAATAAGCTGACGACCACCGTGGTAAAAGATATTGAAAGCCGCCAACATCGCAGTTAATTCACCAGTCATAATATTGGTGGCATCGTAGTGCGAATGGAAATAAAACCCGTCTTCACTCACACCGCCAATACCCATACGTCCGCCTTTGGAATACCGCTTGTTATTAGTCGAACGGAAAGAACAATCCGTAAAGACTTTGTATTCTTCAAGCTTTTCTAAAGGACGCTGAGCTAGGTCACGATCCATCCGCTCGTGTGCCAGACGCGAGGCTTCTTCCAAGTGATGAGGCACTGCCTCGCCTGCCTCAGAATGCAGGACCTTCACGTGAATCTCACCCAGTGAATGAGACTCATAGGGGTTCAAGATTTTCTCCAGTGCCCTGTACTCAAGAATTTCTTTTAGATGCGGAAATTCGCGGAATAACAGTTTGAGATAGTGTTTATCAGCAACAACTGTTACCAGATTCTTCTTGTATTGCTCGGGAATCTGCTCCCACGCCCGCAATATAGTACGCCCAATCATAGCGATATGAATATCGTCGCAGGACTCCAACATGGAGTGCGTACGACTTTCTGTAATTGGTTCGCACACTAAAACTTCACGCTCACCGTTTTCACGCGATACATAGAGCATTGCAGAAAGCCCCGTGTAGCACTTTCCCTTTGCTTGATGCGTGTGCATCATAATCGCGATAACAGCAACACCCTGCTGCGTATACCCCGCAGGATAGGACGACGTATAATCGGGGGGCTCCCATGTCAGCTCTATCTTTTTGATACTTGCCGGTGTTATACCCATTCTTTTCACCTCCAAAGGTAGATTTTGTTTTTATGTTTAAATCTTTTTAAAAATCAAAGCCCGAAGGTTGTTCAGCTTTTTTACGCAGGTATTCACGCAGGTGCGGAATTGCAAAAGTTACTTTGCCGTAGGACGCCGCCCGTATAACGTGCGCTTCCACCAACCTGTTGCGATAGACCCCGGCGTACTGCGGATTTCTACCCAGGCGAGCGGCGATATCGCTCATCTTAGAAGGGCCATCATCCTGAGCCATTGCCTCTAAGAACGCCCGGTCACCTGCAGAAAATTCGGTCAGCATGGGCTCAAAGACTGTGGCGTCTAAAACTTCGCACGCCGCTTTAGCCTCGCGTTCGATTTCACGCTCGGTGGGTGGGTGGGCACAGGATTTCAAGAGGAAAGTAGACAGCAGGCGCACCATATGAGGATGCCCCTTGGTAGCTGCACACATCATTGCCAGAGCATCTGCCGCAAGATGGCGGTCAGAGTTACCGTAGGCCTCTTTAAACGCGGCCTCAGTTTGCTCCCGGTTAAAGGAACAAAGATCTACTCGCTCTCCCGATGCAAGAAATGAGGAGTCTGATTGAGCAAGAACATCGCGCATATCGGTAGGACGCCCCGCCACCACAATCTGCAGTGGACGGTTAGCCTCACAACATTGTTCTGCGACGTCGAACAACTCTTTGAGCTCTTTGAGACTGGATTTTTGAAAGTCATCAAAAGTTATCAGCAAACCAGCACCCATGCGCTGAAGAACGTCGACCAGTTGGTTGAGCTGGTCAGCAAGAGAGAGACTATCGAAAGCGCTATCCGCAGTTACCCGCTGAGATTCTTGCACCGAATCCCACAGCGCAGGAAGGTAGGTACTCCTCAGGCGCGAATAAGCGCCCTTGGTAGCTGTCTCAGAGATAACCCGCCAGTGATTTTTGCGCGCTAAATCTTCAAAAGCGGTAACGACGGTCGTTTTACCAAATCCAGCAGGGCCGGTGATGATAAGAGGGGAACGGTTTTCACCGGTAATTCGAGAGCTGAATACGGCAAGCTCGGCTGATCGCTCGGATGCCTGAGCTGCCGACATTGATGTCAACATATTCGCGTCCCCTCTCTGGTAAGCGTTACACTATGAAGCTGTGCGTTTATAACCTTTATATCTTTTATATCTTTGAACTTTAGGTAAACGCAAGAAGAACAGCTATTTAGGGGACAAATTTTACTTTCCGCGTAAAACATATCCGATTGTAGGAGAGCTTAAATGCGTGAGGGGTCACCTATCGTTCAAAATTTTGGGTTTTGAACGACAAGTGACCCCTCATGGCAGTCAAAGACTGCAGTTTATTCAGGAACTACGCGCACGCCACCCTTATCGGCGCTCGTCACCATGGACGCGTAGGCACGCAGAGCCTTGGAAACCTCACGCTCACGCGGCTTCGTAGGCTTCCACGGAGCATCACCCTTTTTCGCGCGTCGCTCAGCCAACTCAGCATCAGAAACATTCACGCGCAGAATACGGTTGTGTACGTCAATCTCAATTTCATCGCCGTGCTCTACCAGACCAATAGCACCACCGGCTGCTGCCTCAGGCGAAATATGCCCAATAGAGATACCTGAAGTGCCGCCAGAAAAGCGTCCGTCGGTAATCAACGCGCACTTTTTACCCAGCCCAAGACCTTTGAGGTAGGAGGTTGGGTACAGCATCTCTTGCATACCCGGGCCACCCTTGGGGCCTTCGTACTGGATGACGACAATGTCGCCTTCCTTAACGTTCTTGGACAGAATCTCGTGCACAGCCTCATCCTGCGACTCAACAACGTAAGCCTTACCCACAAAGTGGAAGAGCTCCTCGTCGATACCCGCACTCTTGATAACCGCACCGTCCTCGGCGATATTGCCGTAGAGAACCGCCAGACCGCCATCCTTAGTGTAAGCGTGCTCTACCGAGCGGATGCAACCGTTTTCAGCATCGGTTTCATGGGACTCGTACTTGTTAGCGGTCGAGAAAGCCTGCGTGGTGCGAACGCCACCGGGAGCTGCCAAGAAGAGCTCCTGAGCGGTCTCAGTTGCGGCACCCGAGCGAATATCCCAGTCACTCAACCACTGGTCCAGCGAATCAGCGTGCACAGAGTGGACGTCGGTGTTCAACAGACCACCGCGGTTGAGCTCACCCAAGATGGCAGGAATACCACCGGCACGGTGAACATGCTCAATGTGGTACTGAGTGGAGTTCGGTGCAACCTTAGCCAGGCAGGGAACCTTGCGTGAAATACGGTCAATATCTGCCAGAGTGAAATCAACTTCACCCTCGTTGGCAATGGCCAAAATATGTAGAACGGTGTTTGTAGAACCACCCATAGCAACATCCAAAGCCATAGCATTTTCAAACGCGGCCTTGGTGGCAATGTTGCGAGGCAGAACCGAGTCATCATCGTGTTCGTAGTAGCGCTTGCACAGTTCAACAATCTGCTTGCCAGCGTTCTCAAACAGGTCTTTACGTGCAACCTGAGTAGCCAAGGTAGTACCGTTACCCGGCAGCGCCAGACCAATTGCCTCATTCAGGCAGTTCATAGAGTTTGCCGTGAACATGCCCGCACACGAACCACAGGTGGGGCATGCATTTTTTTCGATTTGGGCAAGGTCGCTATCGCTGATCGACTCGTCCACCGCCATAACCATCGCATCCACAAGATCAAGACGGTGTTCGACGACACCTTCCACGCCTTCGCCGGACTCCATAGGACCACCGGAAACAAAGATAACGGGGATGTTCAGGCGCATAGCTGCCATGAGCATACCCGGAGTGATCTTGTCGCAGTTAGAGATGCAGACCAGCGCATCGGCACGGTGAGCATTCACCATGTACTCAACGGAATCGGCAATCAGATCGCGGGAGGGCAGGGAGTACAGCATGCCGTCGTGACCCATCGCAATGCCATCATCCACCGCAATGGTGTTAAATTCTTTGGCAACACCGCCGGCTTCTTCAATAGCTGATGCCACCAACGAGCCCATATTCTTCAGATGCACGTGGCCCGGGACGAACTGGGTGAAAGAGTTAGCAATAGCGATAATCGGCTTACCAAAATCGTTATCTCCCATGCCTGTTGCACGCCACAGGGCGCGAGCGCCAGCCATGTTGCGTCCGTGGGTTGAGGTGCGTGAGCGCAAGTGGGGCATTGCGTTTCTTCCCTTCGAAGTCTCTTCAAGTGCGTTGTGTAAAAGTCTACGCTTCTAAGCGGAAGCAACCACTGAGCGAGAGTCTATTTCACACTGTGAACAGGTGCGGGGCGACGCGGGCGGACGAGCTGACGGCGCCACATCACAGCATCCCATCACAGTCTCGTACAGACTTTTTCGCTTTGTACTGTGAAATTCTCAGTACACAACGAAAAAGTCTGTACAAAACGGAGGGGTAGGACGCAGGGGGGTAGGACGCGGGCTCGCGGTTAGCGGACTACTACCCCGCCGCGCGCCGTCCACGTAATATCGGCGCCATTTGAGAACTTCACGTGAGTGATGCCGTTAGCATCCGTGTACTCGTCGGTGGTCGGGAAGCCATACTTGCTGATGTAACCGGTACGCACAAAATGGTTGTAAATTGCGCCCTTAGAGTTCAAGGTGTGAGCACCAGTGCTAGGCGACCAGTAGATGCCGGTTTCGCGTCCGTTGGACGCGCGGAAATACTGAAGAGCTCCGCCTTCGCGAGAAATTTCATCGGTTGCAGGGAAACCTAGCAAAGGTGCATGACCAGCGTTAACCCACTTGTTATAGATTGCTCCCTTACCATTCATCGCATGAGAGCCGGTGTTAGCTGACCAGTAGTAGCGGGTCTGCGTTCCATCTGCTTTCTGGAAGACCTGACGCACCCCGTATGAGTAGGCGGTCTCGTCCTCAATCGGGTAGCCCACGCCGCGCTCATAACCGGCAGCGCGGAAGCTGTTTCCGATAGCCTCGCCACCGAGTTTGACGCTGTGGGTACCGCTAAACGGTGACCAGTAAACGGTTTTATGCTGAGAGAAACTTTGCCATACTCCGCCATCGACGGACGCGGTCTCATTAGAAGTCGGAACACCAAAGTACGCAGCGCTACCGTGGGTAGAAACGTACGTCTGGACGCCGCCCTTCAGGGTGAAACCGGCAAGGGCTGCGTTGAGAGAATTACGGACCGGAGCTGCAAGAAGGTACTGGTAACGATCGTGAAAATGCAGAGTATCGTATAACGCGTAGCCTACTCCGTAGTCTGAGACCCAGTGCTGGTAGGGAACAAAAGTCACATTCATCTCGCGAGCTAAGGCGGAAAATTTCTCGCTTAGATCATCACGGGTACCGTGTTTGGTGTCCTGTTCATTGCTGATCAGCCCCGTCAGAATAATCTGGGTATCAGGGTAAATTTGGCGTAGTTTAGTGATGGTGGTTCTCATACGGGCAACGGCCCGTACCCGTTCTGGTTCGTCCTGAGAATCGTTACCGGAGCCCTGAATGTAAATAGCTCGGGGCTTACCCATCGGCAAATCCCACTCGTTACTTACGATGCCTCCGTAGTAATCGCTACTGAATCCCGGGCGCCATTGGCCAACACCGATGCCACCGCAACGATAGGTGATGGGTGTAAGTCCGGTCTGCTTGATACCGCGCAGAACCCACGACCCCATCTCGGCTTGGGTACCACCCCACCAGCCTGATTCTGGGTTGGTTCCGCCCCATACTTGTGAGTCACCGATGACCAGAATGTTGCGAGAGTTCATGGTGACGTTGCCGTCCTGGTAAACGCCTGCGCGAGGGTTCCATACACGCTTAGAGGAGTGGGCGATGACTCCGGGGGTTGCTTCGCAGTTAAAACCCGGGTTGCGTGAATCGCCTACCGCGGCAGCGGATGCCATTTGCCCGGTTTCACGCTCAGCATCGGAAACATAAACCTCAGTGGGCTGTGGTGCGGAGGGGCTTCTTCGGCGAAAGCTGGAGCATTGAGGGAAAGCATGGAAGCTGAAAGGGCAGCGACGGTGCCGAACTTCCACCATGATTGTGTTTTCATATTCATTCTTTTTCGAAATATGTGTGCGGGGGACAAAACATTAGATATATCTAACAGTTTTATTTTTTCAGAATGAACATAAAAATCAGGTTTATTACGGTTTCGTACAGACTTTTTCGCTTTGTACTGTGAAATTCTCAGTACAAAGCGAAAAAGTCTGTACAAAACGAGGGGCAGGACGCGGGGACGGCGGGGGTCTTTAGAACAGACGCTCCGACGCGATGCGCGCGCCCTCGGTCAGCGAGGCAAGTTTTGCCCACGCAATGTCTTCGTGGATGCGTCCGCCAAAACCACAGTCAGTGGAGGCAACCACGTTTTCTTTACCGACGACGGATGCGAACTGTTCGATGCGTTGCGCTACCAGCTCGGGGTGTTCAACCACGTTGGTAGAGTGCGAGACAACGCCCGGCACAATGTATTTGCCCTCGGGCAGAGTCAGGTTCTCCCAGACCTTCCACTCGTGAGCATGACGCGCGTTTGCAGCTTCGAAGGTGTAGCCGCGCGCGTTAATGGACAGCAATGTATCTGCAAGGTACTTGAATTCAAGGTCGGTGGTGTGCGGGCCGTGCCATGAACCCCAGCACAGGTGAAAGCGCACCTGCTCCTCAGGAATGTCCTCCAAGGCGTAATTGAGCGCGTCAACAGAAGTCTTGATGAACGCCAAATAATCTTCTACAGAAGGCTCGGGGTTGATCTGGTCCCAGCCCTCAGCAATCGAGGGATCATCGATCTGCAAGGTCAAACCGGCGTCCGTAATTGCCTTGTATTCTTCGCGCAGAACCTCAGCCCAGGCAAACTGAAAGTCTTTGTCTGAGGCATAATGTTTGTTGCCCACGCGAGCTGCAGATCCGGGTGATAGCGCAGCGACAAAGCCTGTGGATGCTCCTGCCGCCTCGATGCCAGCCTTTAAGTTGCGCACGTCGGAGGCTACCGCGTCCTGCCCAATGTATGAAATCTCAGAGGTTGCAACGGGGAAGGAACGGTCTGGGTCATTGCCCAGATCAAGCTCGGAGGTATAGAAGGCCCGAAATTTCGTCCAGTCACGACGGTCAGCGAAAGTTGTGTACTTGAGGTTTCCCGGGGTGGAGCGGTGAACGTCGTTAGCGGGGTTTCCGTCTTTGACCAGTTCGAGACCGCCGGTGCGAGCAAAAGAGTATGTCCACCAGGCACCGTAATCAACGGCCTGAGTCATTGCATGCCCGTATTCACCGTCGTTGACGATATCGATTCCGATTTCGACCTGTCGTGCGACAACCTGCTTAACTTCTTCGGCAAGGGTTGTCTGAAAGTCTGCTTCATCGAGTGTGCCAGCCTGTCGGGCGGCATTAGCTTCTTGCAGTTTCAAGGAGCGCGGTAGTGAACCTACGTGGGTGGTCAAAATACGATCGGTGCTCAGTGACATGATAGGTATTTCCTTTGTTTATACGGCTGTATGTCACTACCTAGAAAACACCATGGGCGGGGGCAAAAGAAAGCGGTTAAACGCATTAGACGCTATGTTTCTATATGCAGTTTTATGACGCCCTGTAAGCGATAAAACGACATACTCTATTCGACAAAGTAACATCGCTTCACTAGGTCATATACCCGGCCTCAGGGCGCAAAAATGCCCCTTACCGCAGATAGGCGATAAGGGGCATTGTATAGAAACTACTTAGTGCTTATCGTGCTCTGAGTGTTCTTTGAGGTAGGTGGTTGCAGGACGCTGGGCAATCACGGGGTTCAATCCGGTAAAGCCTTCGCGCTCCGCTGCAATCTGCAGAACGCGCTTGCGCACTACAAACCAGCCAATAACCAGAGCGGGCACCACGAATACGATCATGACGCCAAGCGTCCACGTACCGATGGGGTAATCCAAACCAATCAGTACGATAACGCCGATCAAGAACGCAACGGTCAGCCAGTCAGTGAAAGGCGCGCCGGGCATACGGTATTCCGGACGCGTGTAAAGCCCCTTTTTAGCCAAAGACAGGAACTTCTGGTGGGCCAAGACGATGGATCCCCACGCAGCAATAATGCCGAACGATGCCAGGTTAAGCACAATTTCAAATGCCTGGTCGGGAACAATAGCGTTCAAAGCAACACCGAGAAGTGCTACGCCTGCGGTCAGCAAAATGCCGCCGAAGGGAACGCCGCTCTTGCTGAGTTTCTTAGCGAAAGCGGGCGCTGAGCCAGCCATTGCCATGGAATGCAGGATGCGGCCGGTGGAGTAAAGGCCAGCGTTCAGTGATGAGAGCGCTGCGGTGATAACTACCAGTTCCATGATGGGAGCTGCATAGTCCACGCCGATTGAGCCGAAGAAGGTAACGAACGGGGATTCGTCCTTGCTAAACGCAGTGTAAGGCAGAAGCAAGGTGAGCAGCAGGACTGAACCAACGTAGAAAATCGCGATACGGTAAATAACAGTATTGATAGCCTTGGGGATCACCTTGCGAGCGTCCTTGGTTTCGCCCGAGGTGGTACCAACGAGTTCCACTGATGCGTAAGCGAAGACAACGCCCTGCATGATGACCAAAGCAGGAAGCAGACCGTGCGGGAAGAAACCGCCGTTATCAGCAATCAGAGAGAAACCGCGCTCTGAGCCGGTGGGAGTACCGAAAATAACGAAGTACACGCCCAAAATCAAGAAGATAATAAGCGCGGCAACTTTAATGAGAGCGAACCAGAATTCAAGCTCACCGAATACCTTCACGGAAATTAGGTTGAGTGAAACAACTAAGAAGATAACGAGAAGAGCGATTAGCCACTGCGGAATTCCCGCAATAAAAGTGCTGTACTGGCCAAACCACTTTACATAAATAGCGATAGCGGTGGAGTCAACAATGGACGTCATTGCCCAGTTAATCCAGTACATCCAACCCGAAACGAACGCGGCTTTTTCACCGTAGAATTCGCGGGTGTAAGAAACAAATGAACCTGATGAGGGGCGGTGAACAACGAGCTCACCCAATGCACGCAAAATCAAGAATGCGAAAATACCGCAAAATGCGTAGCTCAAAGCAAGTGCGGGGCCGGCAGTTGCCAGGCGTCCACCTGCACCGAGGAAAAGGCCGGTACCGATAGCGCCACCGATAGCGATCATCTGAAGCTGGCGCGGTCCCAGTGACTTGTGAAACCCCGCCTGCTCTTCTTCAAAGAAGTCGCCCGCAGGCGATACCGGGTTCTCAGAGCGATTCTGAGTCATATTCTGTTTTATCCTTACATGAAATATCGGCCATCGTAGAGAAGATCTTGATGGCCGATACATATGATGCTGTGCATCACCAATAGCAGTGATTCACATCATTACACATTCGCAGTGAATAGTAAAAACCAGCTACTATCTCGAAATCGCTAAGGTTTCATGGGGATAACTCTCAGAAAAACACACCCTTGTGAATAAAAATTCGTAAGACAGAAACAACCACGCATTACAGTTCCTAATCCATCAGGTAAAACACCGGCTACCGCCAGGAATGTTCTTACGCCGATTCGCAAGAACTTCTACAAATTTGTCAAAAATACTGCTGGAAATAATTTTTTAAAAAGGAGATGCGCACCTACCCTCAGTTGTGTCCACAGGCTAGCACCCGTGACCGTCACGGGTGGCTCCACCCCGGGTGATGCCACTTCCCTCTCCTGTCACAGGCTATAGCTATGGCGTAGGCAACGCTACGCATCCTAACCGAGATTATCGCTGACCCTCACTCAGGAGGGCAAAACTCTTAGGACGCTTCCAAAAAAGCCAACACCGCCCGCACCCGTCGATTACCCGCGTCCAGCGGCAAACCCAGCTTGTCAAAAACATTGCCAATATGTTTTGCCACGGTAGCACTAGAGACAAAAAGTTCTTCTTCAATATCCGCATTAGATTTGCCCTGAGCCATGAGAGCCAGAATTTCCCGCTCCCGACTGGTCAGCGAGGCAAGTCTGTTATTTTCTTGCGGGGTGTTCATAAGATGCGAGATAACATCGGGATCAATCACCGTACCGCCACCGGCAACACTTGTGATGGCGCGGGCAAACTCCTCAATATTGCCAACACGGTCTTTGAGCAGGTATCCCAGGCCGGTCGCGCTCGTGGCAAAAAGCTCGCGAGCATAAGCCGATGCAATGTACTGCGAGAGCACAAGAATAGGCAGATCAGGGTAGGTTTCTCGCAAATGCAAAGCTGCCTGTAAACCGTCTGAGGTATTAGTCGGGGGCATGCGGACGTCCGTTAGCACCATGTCGATATTGGACCGCCCAACTCGCTGACACGCATCCAGCAGACCGGGAGCATCCTCAGCCCACGCCACCACCTCGTGACCTAGATGAGTCAGCACCATTTTGAGCCCCTCACGCAGAAGGGCGGAGTCTTCAGCAAGAATAATGCGCATAGTCTTCATTCTAGAAAAGATGCCGGGATTCTCCCTTCAGCTAGCGCCTTTTCCTCTCGAGTTATTACCGAGAAAAAGGCGCTAACTGTACAGGTAGCTACAGGTCTAAGGACGCAAGGGAACAGACAGAACAACGACGCTGGACTCACCGGGGACACTCGTTACCTCCACCGCGCCGCCTAGAGCCGCCGCACGCTCGCGCAAACCGGCAAGACCAGTGCCAGTCTCAAGGTTCGCTCCCCCGCCGCCGTTGTCGCTTACTTCAACCATCAAGTGCGTGAGCGAATCCCAGACATTTACGGTGATTCGCGTAGCCGCTGTGTGCTTGAGAGTATTAGTAATCGCTTCATTCACGGTGTAGTAGGCAACTCGTTCTACCTCGCGACGCGGACGCTCGCGCAACCGGAAGTTTAGTTGGGCGGGAATTACGGTGTGACGCGTCAGCTCTTCTAGAGCGGCGTACAGACCGTGATCCTCAAGCACTGCCGGATAGATGCCGCGTACGGTATTGCGCAGAGTTTGCAGAGCGTGGGTTAGTTCTGCTTTCGATTGGGTAATCTGCTGCTGGATACTTTGAACCGGCAACCCCCGAGCTACCAAGCTCTTTGTTTCCATCTCGGCAAGACCCAAGCGCAGGTTAATGTTCACAAGTTCTTGCTGAACACCATCGTGTAGGTTGCGTTCGATACTGCGACGCTCGGATTCAAACGAATCAACAATGGTGCTCCGGGACGCGGTCAATTTAGCGACCTTGCGTTCGTATTCCTCAGGACGCGGGGACAAAATCAGCTTGGACAGCGTGGTAGAGGTGGCAGCAAGAAGCCCGTTGATATAAGCGAACAAGAAGAGGGCAATGAGGATGCTCAGCAGGGGAAGCCACCACATATCGGGTGTGATAATCCACTGGGGGTTATTAATATCGGGTTGCACTAGGTGGCTCATACCCTCGCGGTTATAAATATCAACCTGGCTCTGAAACATGGTGTTCAGACCGAAGGAGTTACGCTCGTACCAGATATTTAGTGCGTCCCGACTGATTGCTAGGCGGTACCAGATAACTGCACCAATCGACAGAATGAGACTTTCAAAAAAGACAATAATTCCGGAGATGCTGGCCATGAAGGCACCAAAAACTAAGGATGCGACCTCTCGCCACGTGGCAGCTTCGGTATAGCGAACTTTTAGCCACTCACCAAAGTTTGTCAGTGGCACGGGAACATGCCCATTAGCAATCGTTCCGTGACCCGTTACCCGGATGCGCCAGCGCTCAAAATACCCAAACCACAATCCCAGGACGGGCAGGGTAATCAGGCCCAGAAGCATCACAACCGGAACAAGAAAAAGAGCCCCTGCAGATCCGAAAAGAGCTCCTGCTGCAGCCAAAGGAAACGCTGGCAATAGAAACGTATAACTAATGATCCCTAAAACGATCAGTGAGAACAAAGCGACCCATGGACCAGCACCGACAATGTAGAGGGGGCTTGCCATACGCCGCCACAGGCTTTTAGATCTCTCAGACCCCTCGTCTTCGACAGTTCGGTGATCCGGTGGCTTACCTACAGGCGATGGCTCGTCCTCACCGCGAGTAGTTGTAAGAGGGACAGTTGGTTCTTCATCAAAAGTGTTGTGCGTTGTCATGGTTCAATCGTCTCGTTTTTACCGTCCCAGCACAGTGGAGCAGATTCTACTTTTTAAGGGTAGAGCTAGCTCTACTAAGTGCCCGGTAGAAATCACCAATTCAACTGGGGATTATCTAAAGAAGGTCAGAGCCCCGCGTTCTTTGGTCACCTCAGCAAACTTGGCGTTCCCGCACGCTCTCTGTTGTTCGCAGCAGTTTTGATGCTCCCGGCGCTGCTCCTTGTTTCAATGTCAGAATCTGCTATCAAAGCCTTTGAAACAATGACCGGTGTTATCGCGGTGCTCTACTTAACCGTGTGGATCATGATCATCGTCTCTTACCTCTGCTACAGACGTAAGTACCCCGAACGTCATGCAAACTCTGCCTTCAAACTACCCGGCGGGCTCTTCTCAGCATGGGCGACCATGGGATTCTTCGCAATCGTCTTCATTGCTCTTGGCTTAGGGGACGGCTCACGATTCTCATTGCTCGTAGAACCTGCATGGTTCATCGTAGTATTCATGCTTTACCGCATCTTTGACAAAAACAGCCGCATTCCCACGGCGGTCACTAGCTAGCCCCGTTCTGCCTTTCAATCTGGGACGAAATCACCGTTTTGGGTGTAATTATTCACCTAAAACGGTGATTTTGTCCCAGGACGCGGTGGGGCGCGCGTGCTTGGAAAACCTCACGCTAGCCTGTCTAGACAGGTGGTAGAGTTAAGCGCGTCCTCAACTGCTAACACCAAGGAACCTCCGTGGCAGGAAAATACCAACACATCGCAGACGATCTCACCCAGCGTATCAACCGCGGTGAGTTCTCCGTCGGCGACCTGCTGCCCAGCGAGAACCAGCTTGCCGCCCACTACAGCGTTTCGCGAGAAACCGCGCGTAAGGCTCTTGCAAAGCTCACCGACGAAGGTCGGATACAAAAAATGATGGGCAAAGGCTCCATCGTCATTAATCCGGCGCGCTATACCCTACCTGTCTCGCACCTAGTGAGCTACACGGAGTTTCTTAAAAATGCGGGGGCCCGCTCCGAAAACCGCGTCTTCGCACTCGAAGACGCCCCGTTACCGGCAACACCCTTTCAAGAGATCGACCCCGACCTCACGCCCGGTCAAGACTGCACCTATGTTGGACGCGTTCGCATCATCAACGGGTTGCCTTCCATTGTGGATCACGACTTCATTCTCAAAAGCGTCGTTCCCGAAATCTCCTGTTGCACAGCGCAGACATCGCTTTATAACTATTTTGAGAACGAACTGGGGCTTTCTATTGCCTACTCCCCCAAACAAATCACCGTGGAACCTGCCAACCGGCTCGACCAAGAACTTTTAGAACTTCCAGAAGGTGCCTACGTGGCGGTCACAACCTCCATCGCGCACCTAGCTGACACCACAGCTTTTCAGTTCTCCCAGTCGCGTCATCGCGCTGACAAGTTTAAATATCAAGATTTTGCACGACGCAAATAAGCGCACATCACCACAACACGAAAGAGAGAACGTTGAGTTTTCGAGATAAGGTCATTTACCAGATCTACCCCAAGTCGTTTTACGACTCTACGGGCAGTGGAATTGGCGATCTTCGCGGCGTCATCGAGAAAGTTCCCTACATCGCCTCATTGGGCGTGGATATGGTGTGGTTTAACCCCTTCTTCGTCTCACCGCAACGCGATAATGGCTATGATGTAGCGGATTACTACAGCATCAACCCCGACATGGGCACTATGGACGATGTAGATGAGCTTATCGCCGCTCTTGCCGAACACGGCATCGGAGTTATGTTCGATATGGTGTTCAACCACGTCTCGACTGAACATGAATGGTTTCAGCGAGCGCTGGCTGGCGAAAAAGAATACCAAGACTTCTTCTACCTGCAACCGCTTCAAGCAGACGGATCGTTGCCGACTAACTGGGAGTCTAAGTTCGGTGGCCCGGCCTGGGCACAGTTTGGTGATACCAACCTCTACTATCTGCATCTTTACGATGTCACGCAGGCAGACCTGAACTGGCACAACCCGCGGGTGCGCCAAGAGCTCTTTGACGTTATCAACTTCTGGCGTGCCAAAGGCGTAAAGGGTTTCCGTTTTGATGTCATTAACGTGATCGGTAAAGACGTTGTTCTCCTGGATGCCCCGGAAGGCACTGTCGATAAGCTGATGTACACCGATACCCCGCGCGTCCACCCGTGGCTGTACGAGATGAACCGGGCGACCTTCGCCGATGACCCCGAGTCGATTACCGTGGGTGAGATGTCATCAACCACTATCGCTAATGCGGTGCGCTACTCCAATCCGCCGAGTAAAGAGCTGTCTATGGTTTTCAGTTTTCACCACCTGAAGGTGGATTACGATCACGGTGAAAAGTGGTCGAAGGTGCCTTTTGATTTCGCGGCTCTTAAGGGTCTTTTGCACGGCTGGGCTGTGGGCGTACAGGACGGTGACGGTTGGAACGCCCTGTTCTTTAATAACCACGATCAGCCGCGAGCGCTTAATCGTTTTGGTGATGTGAAGAACTTCCGCATTGAATCTGCGACGATGTTAGCGTCCACCGTGCATCTTTCGCGAGGTACTCCCTATATCTATATGGGTGAGGAAATCGGCATGGTCGACCCGAATTACAGTTCGATGGCTGACTACGTTGATGTGGAGTCGCACAACGCCAACAAGATTCTCAATGAGCGCGGTTTCAATGACTCCGAGGCGTTTGAGATTATCAAAACTAAGTCACGCGATAATTCTCGTACGCCTATGCAGTGGAACGCGAGTAAGAACGCTGGTTTTACAACGGGCACTCCCTGGTTGCGTCCTACCGATTTTGAGGACATCAATGTGGCGGCGGAGCAGGCTAACGGCAAGATTCTGCCCTACTACAAAGAGTTGATTCGTCTGCGTAAAGAGCACCCGGTGATTGCGCGCGGTTCTTACATACCTTGGGTAGAAGACCATCGTCAGGTTTATGCCTTTATTCGCGAGCACGAGGGTAAAAAGTTGTTAGTTCTTAATAACTTCTACGGTGAATCCACGACGGTAGATGTACCGCAAGAATTCGTGGGGGGCACAGTGCTGATTTCTAATTACGAAACGCATCTGCCCGACACCAACACTATTGAGCTGGCACCCTACCAGAGTGTGGCAATCTTAATCTAAATCTTTCTTCAATTTGCTTCACAGCAAAACCAATTATTTACTAACTAAACAATGAAAGGTGAGCTCATGACTGACTCATCGAGAGCCGAGATTCTCGCGCCGATGCGCGGTGAAGTTATCGGCATTAGCGAGGTCAATGACCCCGTGTTTGCTGGCAAGAAGCTCGGTGATGGGTTTGGCGTAAAGCCAACCTCAACCGAAGTTGTTGCGCCGGTTTCTGGCAAGGTGACCATGGTTGCTTCTACCAAGCACGCGGTAGGCATCAAGGGTGATAACGGTGTAGAGATTTTGCTGCACCTGGGTATCGACACCGTTGAGATGGACGGCGCACCGTTTACCATGAACGTGGCTAAGGGCGATAAGGTTACCGCAGGTCAGCCTATCGCCACCATGGACGTGGACGCTGTTGTGGCTGGTGGCAAAGACACCACCGCTATCTTGGCTATCACCAATACCCCCAAGGTACTTGAGTCACTGTCGGTGAACTCGGGAACCGCTAACGCTGGTGATGTTGCCGCTGTAGCAAGTCTCAAGGGTGCCAGTGCTGCTCAAGGTGCGGGTAAGGACGCTGGTGCAACTGGCACTGCGGCTACAGCCGGTGCCGTAGCTGCAGGTAGCAACGGTACACACGTCGAGCGGGCTAATGTTGGCGAAGCTGGTCAGGCAACCAACACTGCGCAGGCACTAGATCCCGCCGCATCCAACGCATCGGGTACCACCGAAGAGCGTCCCGCCAGCCTCACCGGTTACGACGCGCTGGCATGGGACATCCTACACAACATTGGTGGAGCGGAAAACGTTAAAAGCGTTATCCATTGCATCACTCGCGTGCGTTTCTACCTCAAAGACGAGAGCAAGGCTGACGACAAGGTTGTCTCAAACCTCGACGGCGTTATCGACGTTGCTCACGCAGCTGGTCAGTACCAGGTAGTCATCGGCCCGGCTGTTGAAGACGTTTACGACGCTGTTGTTCGCCAGATTGGCGAAGGTAAAGCAGGCGGCGAAACCGCATCCGACGCTGAGCCCGTTGAACGTCCTAGCGGTGTTGGCGGCTGGCTCAAGTGGGGCTTCTCATCACTGATTGGTGTTATCACCGGCTCAATGATGCCCGTTATCGGCTTGCTCGCAGCATCGGGTGTACTCAAGGGTATTCTGACTATCCTCACTCACTACGAGCTGGTTGATGCAGAGTCACAGACCTTCACCATCATCAACGCGATGGGCGATGCGGTCTTCTACTTCTTGCCCATTTTCGTTGGCTTCACGGCAGCTAAGCGTCTGGGCGCAGACCCCATTATCGTCTCCATTATCGGTGGTATTCTTGCCTACCCAACCATCGCTGAGATTGCCAAAGGTGAGCCTACTGGCTCTATTGCGGGCATCGCGACTAACGCTGAATTCTTCGGTATTCCTTTCCCGATGGCGTCCTACACCTACTCCATCTTCCCCATGATCGTTGCAGCGTGGTTGGCGTCCAAGATTGAGCCCTGGTTGAAGAAGGTTATCCCCGCAGTTTTGCGCATGATCTTCGTACCGCTTATCGAGGTTTTCGTTGTAGCAACCCTGATTCTCGTTGTTCTTGGTCCCATCATCATGTGGATCTCAACCGGTATTGCCAACGGCATTCAGTGGGTTTATGACCTCTCACCGTCTATTTCAGGTCTGATTATCGGTGGTTTCTACCAGGTTCTCGTGATCTTCGGCCTGCACTGGGCTGTTATTCCGCTAGTTGCAAGCGACATCGCATCGCAAGGTCACTCCTACTTGAACGCTATTATCTCAGCGACCATGGTTGCTCAGGGTGGCGGCGTTTTGGCTGTCTTCGCAAAGACTAAGAACGAGCAGATGAAGGGTCTGTCAGGCTCCGCTGCTATCGCGGCTCTCTGCGGCATCACCGAACCCGCTATGTACGGCATCAACCTCAAGTACGGACGCGTGTTCGCGCTGGCTTCTGTTGGCGGTGCTGTAGGTGGTTTCTTGACTGGTCTGTTGAACGTCAACATGTGGGGCTTCACCGGCTCACTCATTGGCTTCTTCAGCTTCGTGAATCCCGAGACCGGTTTCGACAACTCATGGACCGGCTTCTGGATTGCATCACTGGCTGCATTGGCAGTTGCGTTTATTCTGGTCTACCTCTTCGGCTTCAAGGACGCAGATCTCGCGACCGAGCGCGTCGTTGAGAAGAAGCGCCTGGGCCGACGGGATGCAGCGTAGGTTTCCCGAGCGAGCGAGGAATCAGAAACCAAGCGAAATCGGCTGAGCCCCGCGAGGCCGGTAGCTAAGTAGGCTCTTCTAACCGCGAGAGGGGAGGGATGGGACACTCTTAGACTCAAAAGTGTCCCATCCCTCCCCTCTCAACGC